>DTTO01000035.1 GCA_012964665.1 Fidelibacterota bacterium | reverse complement strand
CCGTGAGGAGGCTATTTGAATTAGGGATGTTTAATTTGTTTTTCAACTCTTGGACTACCCGCTTCAATTGGCTTTATTAGCAAAACGTATTTCTAACTTTTATTGATTTTTTAAAATACTTCGTCCATATAATCGCCCATACTAATGAAATAGACACTATTACTAATAGCGTTAGTGCTACACTAAGCATTTCCTTAATACTCATTTCTTTACCGCCAGGCTCTAGGAAGACACTTATTGAACGTAAGGTCATTAATACCACAATAGTCCACCACATGGAGATATTCCACTGCGGAGCTTTAGGAGATTTCAATATAATGAGACATAGGGGAATTGTTAGCACGAGGAAAATTGTGACCATGAGAATAAAAGGATATTCGAAAAACCATCCTGAAAGACCCATCGAATACATTATCAGGAGAGGTATCGAACCGATTAAGTAGACCAATAACCAACCCTTTATGCCTTTCCTACTGTCTCTTTCCATTAGAGATGAAATATCCCGTGATGAAGTTATATTACGATGTTAAAAAAAATACCGCCATAATAGCTGCCAGAGCAGCAACAACTTGAAATACAATGAAAAAGAAAGTCTGTCTGGGGGCTATAGTAAGCCACCTGAATGCGAGGAAAGCAACAATAGGGACTTGTCCAACCATAAGCAGCTGAAAAATATGTGCAGCTGTTCCTTCATCGGTTTCCTCAACAATACCAAAAATTGTGAAATGAACGAGCACCATGCCTAAAGCAAGCAGTGACATCACCAGTGGTAGAAAAACGGTGGGGTGCCTTAGTTTAGGAACATTCATTGTTTATCTCCATGAGGAACATCTAGTGAAGGCGTTTCATTTAATTTTGATTCTTTTCACATATCTCTCTAATCTTGGTCATTTTGTTCAATAATCATATCAAGTTTTTCGCTGATATCTTCCACCGTATTATTGATTTTTCTCGCTTCATCGTTTGGGTTATCAACTCTTTTAATCATTCTATAAAAATCTTTTTCATCATCTAATATACTTATAGTGTGTAAATACTGTTCATATTGTTCATCAACAAATTGAATAGAATCAGCTCTCTGTATCCCATCTTTTAAAGCTTTAGCAATTCTTTCTTTGGACAATTCAGGTATACCTGGAAATATAATCATCTCTATTACAAATTTATGCTTACACATATCCTTTATTGATTGTAAAAATGGTATTCTATGTTTGCTGTCCACTAAGGTTGCGCCGAAATAAACAGTATCATGTGTATCAAATAATTTAGATATTCTTTTAGCGGCTGTACCAAATATAAAACCTTCTTGAGTTACATTAGAAATGTCATCAAGCAATTCTACTCTTAAATCATCTGTTTCAATTACTGGACTTTTATCTTTAAGCCAAGTGCTTTTTCCACATCCTGTTATCCCTAATGTTACAACTAAATTTTTCACGCTTTCTCCTTAATATTGTTCTTCATGTTTCCACTCATAACCATCTTTGAGAAACTTACACAAAATTACCCACCAATGTGGGTGTCTCTTTTATAAACAAAAATGGCCCCGTGAAGAGGCTATTTGAGCCAGAGGCGTTTCATTTACTTTTTACACTCTCCTTCAACCCATTTTGTGACACCATAATGGTTCTTTGCAAAACAATCATTTGAATAGGTTACTCCATCACAGCCGCAAACTGGATCATAAACTTCGGGACAAGGAGTACCTGTGATCTTTGATTCATCAATACAGTCCTTTTTGTCCTTATCCTCACAAGAGAGTACAAACAAAATAAGTAGTATTAGAATCGCTGTTTTATTCACTGATTTAAAGTTTTCTTTATTTTTTGCAATAATATTGCCATCATTTCAAAGTTCAATCGCCCAGTATTCACGTTGCGAGGGCTGGGATGGTAGCAACCCCAAAGAATTATTCCATTAGGCAGTATGTATTTCTGATCATGACCAAAAGGGAAATCCTTCATTTTTAGGTCAAAATGCTGACGAAAGTATTTTAAACAGCCATCAAAACCAATTTTACCCAGGGCAAGGATTACCTTTACATTTTTCAGCAATTTCATTTCTGCACTGAAAAAAGGTGCACAATTACGTAGTTCTTTCGCAGTGGGTTTATCCTGCGGAGGTACACATTTTAATATGGGTGTCATAAATGCGTTATTTAGTTCAAGACCATCATTGAGCGCATCGGAATTCGGCTGATTTGCAATACCTGCACCGTAGAGGCAATGTACTAAAAAATCCGCTGATTTATCTCCCGTAAAGACACGGGCAGTTCGATTCCCGCCATGGGCGGCCGGCGCAAGACCTACCAATAATAATTCTGCATTCGGGTCGCCGTACCCCGGGATGGGACGCCCCCAATAGGTCCATTGTATAAACTGTTTCCGTTTTTCATTGGCCACTTTGTTACGGAAAGCAACAATTCTGGGGCATACATCGCATTGTACGACCTCTCTATATAAAGTCGATAATGGTCCGGATTGGATTAAAGGGTGTTTTTCGGGTGTAGGATGAAAATCGGTCAATAGATATCTTGAAAAAGTTTGGGGAAATTATAACACAAGACCACAAGGTCAAATGAGAGTTCATGATAAATAATGTTGATCATAACTTACCCCTTTGTTCATTGCCTTTGGAACGATCTGAATCCTAAATTCGCTCCCCATCTTTGGAAGAGAGAACCATTTTTCAGATAAGGACATAATTTTATGGCAATGATGACAACACTTCGCAACCGTATGCATGTAGTCTTATGGTCTCTACTGGTATTATTCTTACTGAGTATGACTGTAGGTGGATTGGTTGGAGGCGCCAATATTATCGATCAGCTTTTAGGTCGAGTAAATCCAGCTGAAGCAATTGGATCGGTCAATGGAGACCTTATCACTCCCGATCAATTTAACCAGGCATACAATATACGCATGGAAACTCTGCGCAATGCAGGTACAGAGATTTCAGACCAACATATTGATGGAATTCGTGAGGAAGTTTGGAATGCCTTTGTTGAAGAACGCCTCACTGAACAGGCCATCAATGATCTTGGTATTACTGTGACAGATGATGAAATTCTATATCACCTTGAAAATAATCCACCTCTTGATATCCAGAGAATTTTCCTCGTTGATAATGAGTTTGATAAAGAAACATATCGCCAGGCATTAAATACGCCAGGTATGCTGGACTGGGAACCCATTGAAGCATGGATGCGTGATTTCTATATACCCCGGTTTAAACTTCAACAATATATCAATATGTCTGCAATTGTTTCCGAAGAAGAAATACGGGAAGAATTCATAAAGCGCAATACGGATTATACAATATCTGCGCTGCATATAACCACCTCAGCTGTTGAAGATCAAGTAGACACACCAACTGAAGAAGAATTAATGGCCGATTACAAATCCAGAAAGGGCGATTTTGAACAGGATGAAAAACGGCATTTGTCTTATGTAAGCTGGGAAAAAACACCTATTTCAGAAGACACTTTACGCATTTATAATGAAGCCCAAGCCATCATTGACCAAGCAAATAGCGGTAAAGATTTTGCTCTACTGGCAAATCTCAATACACAAGATCCCGGTAACCAAATTTCACCTGATTCCGGCCGGGGTGGCGATTTAGGTTGGTTTGGGAAAGGCCAGATGGTTGGCCCATTTGAAGAAGCTGCTTTTGGTGCCAAAAAAGGCGATATTGTGGGGCCTATTCTTAGCCAATATGGATACCATATCATTAAAGTGGATAGTACCCGCTATCAAGAGTCTGAAGAAAGACAGGTCAAAGCACGACACATCCTGCTTGAGATAGACCTTGGTCCCAGCACAAGTTCAGATTTACGTCGAAGAACAACCCTATTCACATATGATGCACAGGATTATGGTTTTTCTGCAGCTCTCGACAGTCATAATGTACATGCCTCACAGGCCAAATCAATCGGTGAAAAAGATATGTTCCTTGCTGGTTTGGGTGTCTTTCGCTCGGCAGTACGCTGGGCCTATAATGCTGAAATTGGGAGTATTTCGGATCCGATGGAAAATGATGATTATTATGGTGTTTTCATACTCGATTCAATTACACCTGCAGGCATCGCGTCCTTTGAAAATGTTCGCACCCAAGTTTATGCTGCAATCAATAGAAATAAAGAAAATAAAGAGGCTGAAAAGCTTGCTATCACATTAAAAAATCAGGTAGATGGGGGCACAACTTTTGAATCACTTAAAAAAGATAATGATAAACTGGAACTTATTCCTTCAGACACCAAGAAGCTGAATAATTCCTTTATTTCCCTAGGGAAATCCAATCATCTTATTGGCGCATTATTAAATGCCAAAGCTGGTGATTTAATAGGACCAGTAGAAACCTACCGCGGCTACGGATTGATTCAAGTCAATGTAGTCAGCAACTTTGATTCCACCGCCTGGAATATACAGCAAGAACTTGTTCAACAGGACCTGATACGCCAGAAACAGAATCGGCTTTACCGTGGTTGGATGGCTAATTTAAAAGAAGAAGCAAAAATTGTAGATAACCGAAAATATTATTTTTAAAGAAAATAAAACAGCCTCTGAAAGGAGGCTGCCAAAGAATTATTATAGTTTAATCAAATAATATTAATTCAATAATATCGATTACATCTAAAAATTATCTTAAAATATTTGGTTCAATTCTCGTGCGGATGATCCATGATGATGGATAGCCTTTATTTATAAGTTCTATGCGTAGTTTTTCTGCCTGGCGCCGATCGATAAAATTGCCGATACGCACTTTATAATTGGGTGCTTCGAACACAATATAGATGTCTTCACCATATTCGTTTGTCAGTTCATCCCGTAAACGGTCAGCATTCCCCCGGGTACTTGTAGCCAATACCTGGACACGAAATCCCTCTACTATGATCTGAGTTGAGTCTGGATTACCCGCTGGTTTCACCTCTTTCGAATTCAAGCTGAATGGTGAAATAACTTTTGGCCATCGCGGTTCAGGATCTTTTAATTTATCTGGATCAAAATTGACCTTTTTCTGCTCCTGAGAAAAACCCAAGCTTAAAACCATTAGTAGGCAAATATAATTCATAGGGTACGCACCTCCTCTGCTGGTATCCAACCCTTTTTACCATCCAAAAGAATTATCTCAAACCAACCAGGCTGGGATGTGGTTATATCCACTTTTGTACCTTCATGAATACGGAATACCACATTTTCTCCCCTTGCTATTGGCGATGATCTTACATCAACAGCTGAAGCAATGATGACACCTTCCTGTTCATCAGAAACATCCCAATATTTATCCAGCATAATCCATCCTGCAGTCACAACAGAAACCAATAAAATACTATTTAATATACCGCCCAATTTCTCAGAGATGGCCCCGTTCAGGCGTAAGACATACAGTCCGCCTAATCCAATGAATAATAATCCCCCTAGCGTAATCAGATCCAGGATAGTTAGTTTTTCTAAAATGGCACGGTAAAAAGCTAAGAAAAATAAATCATCTGGAGCCTGAATACGATCCCGAACTTGGGAACTAACATAACTCAAATTATAATTGATATCCCCATCTCTAGGAGACAATGCATGGCCTTTTTCATAGGCCCATACGGCATGCCCCACCTCTCCCATCCGAAAATAGGCGTTCCCAAGATTGAGATATAAATCCTCATGTTCTACCTGGCCAGAGAGCTTTTCATAATAATTTGCTGCCTGGTAATATTGTTCCCTATCGTAATATCGATTAGCCAAATTAAATAGTGAATCCGGTGACTGACCAAAGAGTAAAGATGATAGAATTACTAGGATAATTGAGTATCTCATACTAATTCCCGATCGATCTTTTTCAATAGTTCCCCGGCCTGTGTCTGAATAGTATCCTCCGATTCATCCGCATCAGGACCAAATCGGCCGGCATCACATATTTTCGCAATGGCTACCGTTTCAGCAATGATATCAGGCGATATTTTGCCGCTCAATTCCATTTCGATAAATAAGGGATCAAGATTATCTGATGACAAATACAGCTTCGATTGAAAATACCTGTACATTACCACAGCAGTATGTGCGAAAGGATCATTAGAATTATTTGATAAATCTTTAAGGGCCAATTTTAGGGCTCCTCTCGATTTGCGCATATCGGCTGTTGAAATCCGGCTATCTTTCATTTTTCCTAATATACCAGGGAATATAAACAAAGCAGCAGCGATAAAATAAGTGGACCATACCCAAACCGGGATTGACTGCTTTCCTTTTGGTAGCCATTTTGGATTTTGGGTCCTGATATAACGAATATCCTCACCAATTAAAGCCACATCCTCCCGGTTAAATTTTGTTGATGCAATCACATCTTTATCACCAGGATTAACAATAACCTCTAAATGCTTGGAACGAGTCGTAACAAATGACTCGGATCCAGTATCAAAATAGGTCAAAGTGACCGGATTTAACCGGAAATTTCCCGCGGACCTTGGTATTAAGATATATTCAAAATTCTGTTCGCCAGTCAATTCATCTCTGAATTCATCCTTTTGAAAGGATGAAGTTGGAGGGAACACTTCCATATTCTGCGGAAATGGAATTTCGCTTAAATTGAATTGGTTGAGGTTACCAGTTCCCTTGAGACGAACCTTGAACGTAATTGCTTCATTGATCTTAACATTTGGTGTATCCACCCAGGATTCAATTTCAAACCTTCCCACAGCACCAGTAAAATCGGCCGGTGGCGTTTTGGGATAGGGCATAACCTCAATGTCTAAAGAATCAGACTGGACAAATTGTCGCTGTGTTTCCCTGAACATGGAATTAAAAAATGGGTCATCAAATACACCACCGGGCCGCCTTCGGCTGGGCTTTTCAACATTACAGATGACTGTCATCGGGTTAACAGTCAGTTTACCTATCTGTGTTGGAAACATGGCTGCTTTATACAGTGTTGCCACTTTATACTCTACACCCTGAATCTGGATATTCCTGAATCTTACCGTTTGCGTTACACGTAAATCTTCATTCCAAAAACCGACACTTTTTGGATATTCAATATCTTCAATAGATAGGTTAAGGCGCGTAAATAAACGATAGGTTACTGTTACCTGTTCTCCCGGATAGGCCTGTTCCTTATCTGATTTTGCTTCAATGAATAAATTGGCCATCTGGGCACGGCCCGCACCCTTTTCCACCAAGATTCCAATTGGATTGGTCCGAAAAACCTGTTTTCCGATGGTTACATTCAGCGAGGGAATATTCAATTTCCCTTCTTTTTTAGGCAGCAAGGTCCAGCTTAAGTTGCGGGAACTGGTCATTGCACCATTCACCCACTGGATATTGGTTTGCTGGGCCGGACCACTGATAATTTTAAATTCATTTAATATCGGAGATATATCCACGTTTGGTGTACCATCAGCATTGACAGCCACAATTTTAAAGCCCAGTGTTTCATTTTTCGAAATACGGTTCACATCCACCGATGCAGTCACTCGAATCTGACCAAAGATAAAACTAACCATCAAGATGGACGAAAAAATCCAATATGTAATTCTACGAATCATTACCAATCTTTTGCCAATTTACGCGATTTAGAGCGGGAAATTTGCCGCTTTTGCATGATTTTTTCATCTTGTTTTAATGCGTCCAGAATACTTTCGGCCTGTTTTAAATCCTGCGATTTTTCTTCCTCAAATGCTTCCTGCTGTTGTTGCTGCTCCTGATTTTCCTGTTGTTCCTCATTCTCTTCCTGCTCTTGATTCTTGTCTTCCTGCTCTTTGTTTTTCTGATCTTGATCCTTTTTCTCTTGTTCCTTCTCTTGTTCCTGATCCTGTTCCTTATTTTCCTGTTCCTTGTTACTCTGGTCCTGTTCCTGTTGATCTTCTGGCGGCTCTTGCTGATATTTTAGAAATTCATAATTGTATTTTGCTTCTTTATCAGTGGGATCCAATTCTAATGCCTTGCGATAAAAGGCTAGTGCTTCTTCCGTTTTTTGATTTTGATAAAATGTATTTCCCAGATTATACATTGCTTTAGATTTCAGTTGTTCATCATCTGCCTTTAAAGATTGCTCAAAGGAGTGTTTTGCTGTTTCCAAATCACCTTGTTGAAATGCGGATGAACCGCGCCCAAAATGTGCTTGCGCTTGATTACCTCTCTCGCGCAAAACAGATTCGTAATACTCCTGTGCTGCCTCATATTCATGATTCTGGTAATGGCTCAGGCCCTTGTCTTGCGCCAACAACATGGACATACAAATCACGACTACAATCATGAATCTATTGGACAAATCGACCCCGCCATTCTTCTTGTTTTTTATTCCGCGTTGGCATCAAAATCCCTGCCAGCATCAAACTAACAGAAAGGATCGCAAATGATTGATACCGGTCTTCATATTCCGAATATACGTTTGATTTCAAGGTACGTTTCTCCATGGAATCAATGGCATTTATAATTGCGCGAAAATTAGCAGGTTTATTATCGAATCGTACATAAGTACCATTGCCAGCATCGGCAATATCTCGAAGTATAGATTCGTCTAGAATAGATGTAATAAGTTTTCCATCCCCATCCCTCTTGTAATCCCGTATGCCTTGCGCATCATTTACTGGGATCAAAGAACCGGACTCTGTTCCTACACCAACAGTATGCACAATCATACCACGCTTCGACGCTTGCCTAGCAAGATCAATAGACTGGCCTTCATGGTCTTCACCATCAGTAACCAAGACCAATACCTTATATTTTGAGTCGTCTTCTGTGTAGGCAGACAGTCCGGTTTGCAAAGCCGCACTTAGTGCAGTTCCCTGGGTAGGAATCATATTTGTATCAATTTCATCTAAAAATAAGCGAGCTGCTTCATAATCGGTGGTCAACGGTAAATAAAGATGGCTCGAACCAGCAAAAACGATCAGCGCCACTCGATCTCCTTTGAGTTGACGAATCATTTGAGATATTTCAAATTTAGATTTTTCTAGGCGATTGGGCTTCACATCTTCAGCATTCATACTTGTGGAAACATCAATGGCGAAAACCAGATCAACGCCTTTGCGTTCGAGTGGTGCCAACCGGACACCGATTTTGGGTCCAGATGCCGCAAATATTAGAGTAATTGTTGAAAGAAACAACAATCTCTGTTTCCATATTATACGGTTGGTATCCATTTTGCTCAATAAACGTGCACGAAGATATGAATTAGTTTCTCCAAGAATCTTTTGCCTGCGTCCTTTATATATCCAGAATATCCAAAGTAGAATCAATGGAAAATAAATGTATAGTATATATGGAAACCTAAAATCAATCATATGCGCCGCCTATATAATGTACGATCAATTGTCTGGCCACCAAGACCAAAGACCAGTGCTGGAATAAGAAACCAGCCGAATAATTCTTTATAGCGGGTATATTCTTTTATTTCAACTTCAGTTCGCTCCAATTCATCAATGGTGGCATACACTTGTTCAAGTCCAGAAATATTCGTCGCTCTGAAATATTTTCCGTCGGTTCGTTCAGCAATTGACTTTAAGGTTTCTTCATCAATCTCATTACGAATATAACCCCGACCAGGAATAAAAGACACATCCTGATTGGTTCCAGCACCAATGGTATAAATTTTAATGCCAAAGTTAGATGCTAAATCTGCAGAAGTGAGCGGATCCAATTCGCCGGCATTATTACTACCGTCAGATAATAAAATCATCACCTTACTCATTGCATCACTATGGCGCAGCCGATTTATTGCATTGGCAATAGCCATCCCAATCGCTGTTCCATCATAGGACTGCTCGGCTACCTTTACTTCATCCATCAAAGATATCAACACTTCCTTATCAACAGTAAGTGGACACTGTATGAAGGATTCTCCTGCAAAAACCAGTACCCCGATACGGTCACCACTACGGGCATCAATGAAATTTTTGGCGGTTTTTTTAACTGCTTCCAGCCTGTTGGGAGGGAAATCAGTGGCCAACATTGAGGAACTAATATCGATCACTAAAACAATATCCACTACATCCATATTCGTTATCTGAAGGGAGTCACGGAGGCGTGGACGGGATAAACTCAAAATCACAAGGACAATAGTTAAATATTGAAGTAATGTCAATATTCGTATGCGATTACGACCTTGTCGCTTCATTTTTTCAGAAATTAATTCGGATGAAGAGATACGCACCGTCCCCTCATTTTTTTTACCAGCTTTACGCATCCAGAGATAAATCATGGGGATAACAATTAATCCCGTTAGATACAGCGGACTTCCAAATGTAATCATATATGTTTTATAGCCAATTTCCCTTTGGTTTTAACTACGATAATCATTCGATTTTGTTTCAAGATTCGTATATAAATTATACAAAAAAGGGGTCATGCAGACCCCTTTGTACAAAATAAATGTTTAATATGTACTAACTGGTCTCTTTGTCCTCAGTATTTCCCTCAGATTCCATTGAGTCCTGAGCTTCTTTCAATTCATCTTTCGCTCCATTAACTGCACCCTTGAATTCCCGAATTCCCTGTCCTAATCCACGGGCCAATTCTGGTAATTTTTTAGCACCAAATAACAATAAAATCACCAAGGCAATAACCACCATTTCCCATCCTCCGGGCATGGCGGCAAATACTAATTCTTTTCCCGACATAATTTTTCCTCCGATATAATCGTGTTTTTCAGACCCAAATTTAGAATGTTTACCGGAAATACCTCAGAAAATAATAGGCAGATGCAAAACCAATAATGCTAGTAAAATTGAACGTTAGGGTTAATCCGAACTGGATAGATAACATAATTAGATTAAGTGTAATTACTCCAGTTTCGCTCCCCACTAAACCGGCCAAGTTAAAATCAACACTTTTTAGAAAAAATTCCTTTACCACACTATCAGGTAAAATAAATCCCAATAATTCTCCAACCAGCGTGCCGAAAAGAGTCCCGAAAAACAAGATCAGAATAATAACACTTATAGATCGTTTATTCATGATATTTATTTTGGCGAGCATGAATCTGTGTTTCCCCTTCCAAACGATCATGATTCAACATCCATTGGATAATTGACCAAAAGATGTAAAGCGTCATTAAAGGGAAAAGTACTAAACCTCTGTAAAAAATCAATGTAACTAAAATAATAAATAAACCCACCAGCCTCAAATTATTTGAACGGCCTTTTTTGAAACTGAGTAACGGAAATTTTGTAAATCGAATAGGACTAACCATTAAAAAGCTTAAACTGGCGGCCAGTACCAAAGCAAGTCGAGGATCACCCATATCACCGTACATTTGATAATTAAACAACATATAACTTATAAATGCAATGGCGGCCAAGGGTGTGGTAAGTCCTGTAAAATATGGTTTTGGAATACCTTTCACATCAATATTGAACTTCGCCAGACGGATTGTTCCAAAGAGAAGGGGCATAAAACTGATGATAGCACCCAGCAAACTTGGCAAGCCTTCCACATAAACACTATATATCAAAACGGATGGTACTGCACAAAATGAAATCGTATCAGCCAGAGAGTCAAATTCAGTGCCAAATCGTGATGAAAGCCCTAAAAGACGTGCCAGTTTACCATCGATAGCATCAAATAAACCCGCAACCAACATGACCCAACCTGCTTTAATTGGTTCATCATTCATAATAAGTGTAATGGCCAGAAAACCCAAAAACATATTAAATACCGTCGCCACATTAGGAATGAACGACCGCTTCAATCGTTTTGGCATATGAATTTTTTTATTTTTCATATTATTTCAGCAACAACGGTTTCGCTACCAGTAACTTTTTGCCCGACCACTACACGTACATCCACATGTGCAGGCATTATTAAATCGGTTCGACTGCCAAAGCGTATAAACCCAAGACGGGCCCCCTTATGCATTTTTGATCCGACATTAGCATAACATAGTATTCTTCTAGCAATCAAACCAGCAATTTGCTTGATTTTATATTTTCCAGATGTATGCTCGAGTACAGTTACCACCTGTTCATTCTCATCAGATGCCTTATGGTCAAAGGCGGCTAAGAATTTCCCTGGTTTACGTTTTACAGATGCTACAGTGCCATCGATAGGCACTCGATTTACATGTACACTAAAAACATTCAAGAATATAGATACTAGTTTTGCTGACTCACCCACTTCCGGGTCATTTATTTCACTTACTTTCACAATTTTTCCGTCTGCTGGAGAAATAATCAGTTTTTCATCCATTGGAATGTTTCGTTTGGGATCCCTAAAAAAATTGAGTGAAAACAGGAATAATAATCCTAGTATACCGTAAATAATAGTAAAGGGTATACTATCCACAGCATGGGCATAGATGCCAATGGGAAATGCCAACAAGAAAAGCGGTATCAAAATGATTCGGCCTTCTTTTGCAATCATATTTACAATTTCCCTAATATTAAAAATTTATTTAAATAACGACCATTTCGCCAAACACGCATTTTTACTTTATCTCCGGGACGTAAATCATTGATTTCAATAATTTCTAGTATGTCGTTTAAACTAAGAACCTTCTTCTGTTCAACAGCGACAATCACATCCCCATATTGCAGATTTGCTTTTGTGGCTGGGCTGTTTTTTGAAATATGGGTAATAATCACACCTTCATTAAAAGGAATACCCAAATATCGAGATGTTTTACGATCCAGTGGTTGCACGTGAAGTCCAGTAGAAAAATCCCGCTCAATTTTACCCTTGGACTTTAGTTCTTCTGCAATCGTGCGAGCTCGATTTATGGGGATTGCAAATCCAATCCCGATTGAGCCTTGGCCAACAGATGATCCTGTAAATATAAATGTATTAATCCCGATAACTTCACCCTCAGAATTCACTAAAGGTCCGCCGCTATTTCCCGGATTAATGGCTGCATCGGTTTGAATCATATCTTGAAATACTTTACCTGACTGGAAACCAAAATCCAAGTCTTTTCCGCTCACAATACCTACCGTGGCTGTGGGCTGCTGATTTACATCAAAAAGTCCAAAGGGATTGCCTAATGCAATGGCCCATTCGCCAATAATTAATTTTTCTGAGTCCCCCATTTTAACATAAGGAAAATCAGATCCATCTAGCTTCAATAGTGCTAAATCGGTAATATTATCTACACCCACTACATCGGCATTATACTCCTCTCCACCAGGCAGGGTGACAATGATCTTGGAAGCATTTTCGATCACGTGATCATTTGTTAACACATAACCGTCGGGACTAATCACAACTCCAGAACCAGACCCTTTTACTTCACGCTGGCGAATTTCCGGGGGAAAAAAATACTCAAACCAAGGGTCCCGCTGAAAGGGATTCATTGAATAGCGACGTACCTGAGTAACATTGATACTGGCAACTCCAGGGCTTGCTTTTTTAATTGCCTGGGTGATGGCATTTTGCCTGGATTCGTCAATACTAGATTGACTGAAACCATGCACACACAAAAAGACCAAGGCTAATAAGGATAAAATTACTTTTTTAATCATAATCAACTCGCGTCAGCACCAACCCCCGGGGTGGTGCTTTGTAAATATGCACATTTTCAGCAGGATGATCAATCAAATTTTTATATCGTTCCAATTCATATTTTCCACGAGATACTTCCACCATTGTGCCTACCAAATAACGTACCATATGGTGTAAGAACCGATTCGCTGAAACATGATAATTTATCAGGGCTCCATCCTCATTCCAGAAAGAATCAAGGATGATACAATGGCGGTGATCCAAGTCTTCATTATTCCTGCTGAAAGATGTGAAATCGTGATTACCAATAATACTTTGCGCTGCTTGATTCAGAATATTGCAATCCATTGGTCCTGTATGCCAAGTATAATTTCGATCGAGTAAAAAATCATCCATACGGCAGCGATAAAGATAATGCCGTCGTGTTGCAGAAAAACGAGCATGAAATTCCGCTGGAACCACAAGGCATTCCATTACCCGTATATCCCGGGGTAGATTCCCATTAATGGCGTCTTTTAGTTCACAGGAGTCCAAATCCGTCTGAAAATCAAAATGTGCAATTTGCCCAGTACTATGAACACCTGTATCTGTTCGTCCCGCCCCATGAATACGGATCATTTCTCCCTCATTTATTATTTTAAGCGCGGCTTCAATCTCTCCCTGAATTGTTCGTTCCTTTTTTTGTAACTGCCAGCCACGGAAGCCAGTTCCATCATATTGAATTTGAATCTTAAATCGTGGCAATGGTATTGATAGCCCAGTAGACAGAAGAAATGAAAATAATTTGTATCAGATGGATAGCTTTGAAAATAGTAGGATAGGTAACGCCTCTAGGAAACTGTTTTCCATAACCCCGAAGTTTCATTGCCATCGCCACATCATCGGCTCTTCGCAACTGATGGATCAGCAATCCCGGCATTTCCTTAGCAGCTGTTTTAACCTGTTCCAAATAAGATAAATCAGCTTCCAATCCAAGTGATTTTCGAGTATTCCGTAACGATTGCCAATTGGATTGAAAGGTAGGATAAAATCGCAATGTCATCCCGAGAAATAAAAAGAAATTTTCCACCCATTTCCAGGGCTTGTTCACTTTCACCCAAATACTACGGGCTATAATAAGGATATCCTGGCTTGGTGTAGATTCAAAATAGAACATCATCGCACCTACCATCAGAAACAATTTCAAACATCCAAAAACTGCCTCGTTCAGAATAACACCCAACCGATTATCGGTTAAAAAAAGTGAAAAGATAAAATATAGGATTATCATAATTGGGAAATAATAAACAATTGGTTTCAGACGTTGTAGTACTTGTATGAAGTATTTTTTATTTAGCCAAATGATCGCCAAAAAAATCAAAAAATAGATTCCCAATCCAAAATAAGTAGTAGAAAGAAGTAATGAGAATGAATAACTCAAATAAAACCATAGATTTACTAATGGATGTTTTATCATCTTAAAACTGAAGCGTTAGGGTGTATCCCAAACTACCCGTTTCCGATTGACACCAAGTCTCCACAGAAAGTGTTTTGTTCTGTGAAATACGTTTTAGGTAAAGGGCATCAATCGCTGACACCATATGATTGAGTACAGTCGCGCCTATTCCAAATGTTGCTGCCAATTTCATTTGGTCACTTAATATTCGTTGACGTTCAAATTCGTTACGGTTATTATTCCCATCCCAATCCCAACTCCAACGCTTATCCTCTGGGTATAAATCACTCACTTCTCTATTACGCAAATGTTCATCATTATAATCTCTTACTGAATCATAATTGCCGATATCCACCCAGTATTTATGGTCTTTATCTGATGAAGAAATCGCAGCATGCTCGGATGCAAAAGCAATATAATTCTTTTTTAATATATTTGAGTATGTAGTCGTTCCCAATATTGTGAGCAGCAAACCTGATTCCATATAGGAATAAAATCGTCCTCGTTTCTGATAATTAAGTGATTTTTGTCCCCATCCTGGAAGAAGCGCCGATTGAATTACAGGGTCTAACTCCCATTTTTCTTTTTTCTGACCTATGGCCAGCCCTGTCAAAAGGATGAGGATTATTAAGAGTGGTTTAGCCTTTTGATGAGCCATACGATTTGTATTAAAGTTATAATCAAACATATTTGCGCAAAAACACTTCCATACCGCGCAAAAAATGTCATACTAGACCTTAAAGGCACCTTACCTTTAAAAACGGCTTGTTTATCGAAAGGAATCTTTTTTTCAACTTTCCCTGATGGATAAATAATGCCTGAAATGCCTGTATTGGCACTGCGAACAATTCCTGTTCGTAATTCCACCGCGCGAAGACGCGCTAGTTCAAAATGCTGTCTGACACCTGATGAATTTTGTAGCCAGGCGTCATTGGCTTCTATCGTTAAGAAGCGGGCACCATTTCGGACAAATCCTCGTGCAACTTCCGGGTGGCTCGATTCATAACATATCAAATTACTGAATAAAATCGAATCCATTGGAAATACCGTGAATTCTGAACCAGCAGTGAAATTAGCCTGCCCAAAATTTAATTCTTTCAGCAAGGGAATTTTATCTGACAAAGGTATGTATTCAGCAAATGGAACAAGGAATATTTTATGGTAGATTTTATTGCCTTCCAAACCAATATAAATGGATCCATTATATACTCGACGCCCTGTTGTGTCCCTATGAAAATCAACAGTTCCCATTACAATAGGTATTCCAGATTCCATCACCAACCATTCATAGTCTCTACGCTTCGGTGATACCCGCATATAGGCTGGCAAAGCAGCCTCCGGCCACAATATCAAATCGGGATTCATTGACATGGCTTCTGCATGAAGAGAGTCCATAATTTCATATAACCTTGTTCGAAAAGAAGCTTCCCATTTTTTATTCGGGTTTATATTGGGTTGAAGCACTGCTAATTCCCTATAGGGCTTATTTTCATCAAATTCAAATACAGGCATACGAATGATGCCGTAGATCCATGGAAGAGAAAATAAAAAAATAGAACATATCGCTAGATTTCGTTTATTTTTTTCAGTGTGTATGGAAATGTACGTAACAACATTGACTAGAAGAATCCAGAACCCGATTCCTTCTGTGCCAGTGATTTCTATCATTTGAATTACCGGCAGAAAAACCGTCTGTGTTGTTGCTAAGTTCGCCCAAGGAAATCCTAGTGGACCGAAGCTGCGTACCCATTCCATTGTTACCCATAAAAATGGTATTATACTTAGGCTATTACCGATCTTTTTTTCAATCATTGCAACGATCCAGCCCAATCCAGCCCACATAATACCTAGGTATAAAATAGCGCCAACCAAGGATAACAATACAGCAACACCGTTAGCTCCAGAATTCAGACCAATCCAATACAGTGAAATCAGATTAGCTATAACTGAAGCAAAAAATGACCATCGGGCCGATTCTTTGGGCATCTGGGTTCGCCAGATATGAATCAAAGGCAGAAAACCAAACCAAGCTGTAAACCCGGGAATCGGGGGATAGGCACATCCAACTAAGACGCCTGTTATCATAGCCAATTGAAATGGTGATCGATCAAATATTTTTTTTATCATTGCATTCGATCCAAATAATTCTGCAAAAAAATGGCAGCCGCTGTTTCATCAATACGATCCTTATTGTAGCCAGTTTTTATACCTTGTTGGACTAATGCTTTTTTAGCACTATGGGAACTAAGTCGTTCGTCTTCCAAAGAAACTGGTATATCAACCACACTTTTCAAATGACCAGCAAATTGATAAATATTTTCTGTTTGTTTGGTATTTTGCCCTAACATTCCTTTTGGCAGGCCAAGTACAATTCTCTCCACTTCTTTTTCAATAATAATGGATTGTATCTGCGTAAACAAATCATCGAGATCAGTATAGGTTATTGTTTTATACGGTTTGGAGATTATTTTGAGAGGATCAGATAAGGCAAGCCCTACCCGTTTTTGGCCGTGATCAATACCGAGGAAACGTCCCATTTTATTTTTTGAATTTAATGAATCAGCGTTTTGCGCGTTCGACAAAGTCGATACTCTTGACTTTGGACATTGTTCGGATCACTCGATCCAATTGTTTCAGATTATTAACCTGAATAATAAAAATAGCAGTGGCGATCGCTTCTTTGACCTTGATATCAACGGATGTCATATTGATATTGAGTTTTGAAATGGATTCCGTCATATCCTTCAATAGTCCCTTTCGATCCTGCCCCACTACCTTTAATTGTACATTAAAGAAATCTTTACGGGACACCTCCCATTCCACGGGGACCAACCGATCTGATTCTTTATTTAACAAAGGTAAATTGGAACAGTCTGAACGGTGTACAGTGATTCCTCTCCCTCGAGTAATAAAGCCTAACATATCATCTCCGGGGATTGGGTTACAGCATTTACCAAAATTGGCCATAATATTAGAAATGCCCTCCAGTTTAATGCTTTGGCTTTCTTTCCGTTTGAAACTGAAGAGACTAGAAGGTTCATCCTCTTCAACCTGCGCCTCATCAGGTCTAATTTTATCCAAAATATCTCGAATAGAAATTTCACCTTTTCCAATTGCTTCCATTAGTTGATCTGTACCGCCAAACCCAAATTTCTTATATGCATCTTTTACTTCATCCGATAGATTTATCAATTTCAAACGGCGGAGACTTTTAGTCATAATTTCTTCGCCCATTTTAATACTTTCATCTCGCTCTTTTTTACTTAAATAGCGTTTAATCCTATTCCTCGCTTTAGAAGTAACAGCAAATTTGAGCCATCCATAATTAGGATTTTGAGAACTGCTTGTAATTATTTCAACTGTATCTCCGTTTTGCAATTCAGTATTCAACGGTACAACCTTGTGATTGATTTTGGCACCCAAGCATGTTTGACCCACTTCCGTATGGACATTATACGCAAAATCCACCGGTGACGATTTTACGGGCAATTGAACTAAATCACCTTTTGGTGTAAATACAAAAATTTCATCTCCGAATAAATCAATTTTTAATAGGTGCATGAATTCTTTTGGATCATTTTCTTCACTCTGTAAAATATCTAATAATTCCCGCAACCATTTTACGTGAGTATCAACACCCTTGGTTTCTGTACCACTCTCATCCTTATAGCGCCAATGTGCAGCTACACCAATTTCAGCTGTTTGTTCCATATCTTCTGTTCGAATCTGGATTTCTACCAGCTTCCCATCTGGACCTATAACAGTTGTATGAATAGATTGATATCCATTACTCTTTGGGGTAGCAATAAAATCCTTGAATCGTTCCTGAATCGGTTTGAATTTTTGATGGAGTACACCTAGTGTAAGGTAGCATTCTTCAATTTTCTCAACAACAATTCGAACAGCCAATATATCATAAATCTCTTCAAATGTTTTACCCCGTTCAATCATTTTACTATAAATAGATGCATGTGACTTTGGTCGACCATATACCTTTGGTACTATATTATATTCCTCTAATTCATCTAAAAGTACATCGGTAATTGTTTTAATATATTTTTCACGACCTTTATGAGAAGATTTCAGCTTTTTTTCAATTTCTTTATAGTCATCTGGATTCAAGGTTTTCAAGACTAAATCGTCAAGCGTCCACTTCACTCTGGCCATTCCCAACCTATGGGCCAATGGGGCATAAACGTCACGCGTTTCTATGGCAGTTCGATGTTGTTTTATACGTGGTAAATATTCAATCGTGGACATATTATGAAGTCGGTCGGCAAATTTGATGATGATTACCCGAAGATCCTGGGCTACAGATATAAGCATTTTCATAAAATTACCTGCCTGCTTTGCTTTTTGACTAGTAAAGCGGATCCCACTCAGTTTGGATACACCGTTCACTAAATTAGCGACGTCAGTTCCAAACTTTTTCTCGATATCCTCAAAATTTACTTCCGTATCCTCAATTGTATCATGGAGCAGTCCACCAATAATTGTAATATGATCCATATTCCATTCTGCTAAAATTTTGGCAACTTCTACACAATGATTTTCAAAATAAGGCCCACCGGATCGTCTTTTTTGTCCCTCATGATGACGAAAACCAAATTCATATGCCCCCCATAATTCTTTTTTTAAATCATCTTCAGTCAATGGCTCATTCAAAGTCACTTTATCCAAAAGTTCTTGAAATGGCTTAGGAAATTCTCCTACTAGAAAGGGAACAAATTTGGTTAGGGGATTTTCCATCAGAATGGTGATTCTGCTTCCATTTCAGCAAAGGCGGCTATGTTTTCGAAGCGTGCAAAACGATCGATAAAAGTTGCCTCGATAGTTCCTGTTGGACCGTTTCTTTGTTTGGCAACAATTATTGTTGCCTTTCCACGGTCGTCTTCCTCCTGAGAATAAACCCACGGACGGTATAAAAAGATTACTACATCTGCATCCTGTTCAATTGCACCTGATTCACGAAGATCAGATAATTGTGGGCGACGGTCACTGCGACTTTCCACTGCACGTGACAATTGGGATAACCCAATCACGGGCACTTCAATTTCTTTAGCCAATGCCTTTAAAGAACGTGAAATTTGGGAAATTTCCTGTTGGCGGCTTTCAGCGCCTTTTGGTCCAGTCATTAGCTGAATATAGTCCACAATTAATAATCCAACATCGTGTTCCGCCTTTAACCGGCGTGCTTTGGCCCTTACTTCCAAAACGGACATCGCTGCCGTATCATCAAGGTAAATCGGTGCCTCAGCTAATTGTCCTACAGCAATACTTAAATTTTTCCATTGTGACTTTGGGAGTTTTCCCGTTCGCACAAGATGACTATCCACACGTCCTTCGGCACATAGCAGGCGCATGGCTAATTGATGGTTCGCCATCTCAAGACTAAATATACCTACACCCGTTTTATCCATAACTGCTGTATTTCGACCCATAGTAAGCGCCAAAGCGGTTTTACCCATCCCTGGGCGACCAGCCACGATAATCAGTTCACCGGAATGGAACCCAGATGTAATAGCGTCCAAATCCATCAACCCTGATGGTACGCCAGTCACAATACCAGGATTGGTCGCAATTTTATCTAATTCTTCAAAGGTATTTTGCAGTATTGGATCAATATGTTCAAAACCACCACGAAGTCTTTTCTCAGAAATATTGAAAATGGCTGATTCAGCTGAATCCAGAATATCATCTACGTCTTGCGCATCTTCAAATGCTTCTTTTGATACTTCATGTGATACTTGAATCAATCTTCTTAAAGTGTGCTTTTCTAACACGATCTTAGCATAATATTCAACATTGGCAGTGGTAGGTACGGACTCAGCTAACCCAGTGATATAATAGGCACCACCAACACTTTCTAAGTCCTTTTTTTTCTTAAGGCGATCCACAACTGATATTGCATCAATGGGTTCACCCTTTTCAAAAAGGTTCACCATACATGAAAAAATTCGAACGTGGGCATCTTTATAAAATTGATCTGCAGATACCCATTGCATAGCTTTACTTACCGCTTCTTTTGATGTGAGCATGGAACCCAACACTGCCTGTTCAGCTTCCAATGCCTGGGGTTGGGCATGAAGTTCTAATTCCTTATTCTTTGCCATTATATTTATGCATCAATCATGGAACGGATCCATTTAAAATCCTTCCATGCTTCAGGTTTCCAATTTGGGTTTCTCAACAATGCAGCCGGATGGTAAGTCACAATCAGCGGCGTGTTATGATAATTGTGCAGAATACCGCGCATACTTTTCAACGAATTATCCACATTGAGAAGGGTCTTTCCGGCCACGCGACCTAAAGCTACAATGAGTTTTGGCTGAATCAAATTAATTTGATGAATTAAATAAGGTTCGCACTGTTCAACCTCGTCTGCCAGCGGATCACGATTTTGCGGTGGGCGGCATTTAAGTACGTTACAGATATAGACATCCTTTTCACGGGATCGGTCAATGGCAGCTAAAATTTTGTCCAACAATTGACCTGCCCGCCCTACAAAAGGTTCTCCCTTTAAATCTTCTTGTTCACCAGGTGCCTCCCCTACAAGAACTAAGGATGCATTGGGGTCACCAACACCAAAAACAAAATTAGTGCGGGATTGACCTAGCCGACACTTCTGACACTCGTGGATTTGTTGATGAAAAGAATCTAATTCAGTAGAAAATTCAAGATGGATTGTTTGGAGATCTTTTTTTTCTGAGACAGGGTTCGATTCGAGAAAGAGTTCATCCCCGTAAAGTTCACGGGTTTGCTTTAAATAACGGTTTACGGCATCGGGAGAAACTGAACCCATAAATTGCTAACAGTTCACTAGGACCTCTTAGGATTCTACCTCGCTTTCACCCCATTCTAATTTGCCATCCATAAATTCGTTGACAGCAACCGTGGTAACTTTTTCCGATTCTACATAATCTTCAGGGTTCTCATCTACGACTTGGTCATAAACGCCCATTTCAACATCTTCGATGGCGGCATCCATCATTTTTTCCATGATTCTGTTGTTTAGCACTTGTTTTGCTCTTTTTGACATGACAACAACTGCCTCATAAACATCTTTAGTCCTATCTTCCATTTTTCGAATAGATAGTGGTTTAAGACCCATAATACACTCCCTCATTTTCATGTTGTATAATATCCATAATTTCATCCACGGCATGCCTTACATCATCATTAATTATATGATGGTCAAAATTGGATTTGTATTCCAATTCTGCAGTTAGCCGTTCCAGCCTTTTTGCAATTCTTTTTTCTGAATCAGTTCCCCGCTTTACCAGCCTGGTGTACAAATCGTCCATACTGGGGGGTTCTACAAAAATCGACAAAGTCTTTTCAGAATATATATTTTTAATCGACATCGCACCTTTAACATCCAATTCTAACAGCAGTAACTCCTGATGTTGTATTGCCGCCTCCAAAATTGCCTTCAAGGTACCATAATAATAATTCCCGTGGATTTGTTCCCACTCAGCAAATTCACCGTTCTCGATTCGCTTTTTAAACTCTTGATCAGTTAAAAAGGTATAATCTACACCATTAATTTCACCTTTGCGTTTCGTTCGACTGGTACATGAAACGGAAAAACCGATGGATTCATCTCGTCTCTGAAGTGCACGGCACAGGGTTGTTTTCCCAGATCCAGAAGGTGCGGATAGGATGATTAAATTTTTCATTCTTATAAAATATTCTGAATTTGTTCCCGTATTTTTTCTGCTTCATCTTTCAAAGTGATCACATATTTTACAACCTTTTCAGAATAACTTTTCGACCCAATCGTATTAATTTCCCTCCCCATTTCCTGGACGAGAAAATTCAGGCGACGTCCAGCAGAATCATCAATGGTTAACATGGAATTAAATTGCTGAAAGTGGCTTTTTAAACGGACTGTTTCTTCGGTCACATCAGATTTTTCTGCTATCATAGCAATTTCCTGCGCTAAACGATTTTCATCTACCGGAGTCCCATTTAATAATTCAGATATTCGGGCACGGAACCGTTTTTCACGCTTACTAAATTCTCCCGGTAACTCTTTTTCAAGCTGACTTAAGATTCGCTCGAGTTTAGACAATCGACTTTCAAAATCAATTTTGAGCTTTCCCCCTTCAGTTTTTCGCATTTGGATTACTTCACTACAAGCTTTATCCACTGCTTTAGCTAACTGATTTGAATCAATGGAATCAGGATCCGAATAGGTAAAAAGGTCATTGGCATTGACTATATCGCCTAAATTTAGATGGCGGCCATATTCTTTTTGAACCTTTAGCAGAATTTTTTCTATCGCTTCAAAGCGATCTTTATTGAAAGATAAGGATTGTGTTTTACCATTTTCTTCAAACTCCAAATTCACATGAATCGTACCGCGGGTAAGCTTTTCCGAAATTATGTCACGAATATTTTTTTCATCAGCAGGATTTATGTCAACTCCCCGGATTTTAATATCTAAAAATCGGCCATTCACTGCCTTGATCAGAGCAATTACTTTGCTACTGCCTTTACCAGCCGTTCCACGGCCAAATCCTGTCATACTTTGAATCATCTGTTTTCTATTCAAAAAAAGCCTACAAGTTTACAGTTTATCTATAACGTATCACAATTAGTTCTATAAATAAGCACTCGTTACAAATCTGACCAATTACATTAATATATAATAATATTGATAACCTTACCCTAAATAAAAAAAATTCAGAATAGTATCCATTAGTCCCATAAGATTTTATAATATAATTTTAATAGTTAGTTATTATGATTAATGACATGAAAAAAGTTTTTATTACTGGCGCAAGCAGTGGGATCGGTGAATATCTCGCCTACGCCTACGCCAAACAAGGTTATTTTGTAGGGTTAGCGTCCCGTCGCGAGGACCGTCTAAAGGATGTTGCCAGCAAATGTTTCGAGTATGGTGGTGATGCAAAAGTATATCCCCTTGATGTATTGGATGGAGATGCCTGTCAAAAAACCATTCAAGATTTTATCAAACTTCCTGGTACAGTGGACAGTGTCTTTGCCAATGCTGGAATAGGCAACCCGGATAAACTTAGTTCTGGACGTTCAGATGCAATGAACCAAATCTTGAGAACTAATATTTTAGGTGTAACAAATGTCGTAATGCCATTTATACCTTATTTCAAAGAACAGAAAAGTGGAAAAATCGCTGTCATAAGTTCTGTGGCCAGTTTCCGTGGCTTGGCCCACCATTCCGCTTACAGCGGTTCAAAAGCAGCTGTAAGAAATATCAGCCAAGGATGGGGTGTTGCCTTGCATAAATATGGTATTTCGGTCACAGCTGTTTGTCCCGGTTTTATCAAAAGTGAAATGACCGCTAATAATGATTTCCCAATGCCTTTTCTCATGGATACAAATATAGCTGCAGAGAAGATCATTAGGGCAGTGAACAGAAAGAAAAAAGTCTTCATTTTCCCATGGCAGTGGAAAGTATTTATGGTGCCCATTATGAAATATGCTCCAGACTGGATCGTCCGAAGACTTGGCATGTAAAGACGCTGCGAAATATTATAGCTTTTCGATATATCCGCGGATCCAGTCAGAATTCAATGCCAGTGATACCAAATGGGTAGCGCCTAAATCCGAACCGGATGGCTCATTTACAAAAGCATAATCCAAAGATAAATTCTCCCAACTAAGTCCAATTCCTGCTGTTATTGACCCGATGGTATTTCGACCGAGACGAACAGAAATTTTATAATCATAAACAATATTCAAACCGAACCTGGTTCTTCCCCCGTATTTCCCAACCATAAAATCATCATCTAAAGTTCGTCCCGAAGCATCCAGTTCTACGTTACCCATACCCGTAATGGATAAAGGTATATTGGATAATCGATAGGTATGGGATAGGCCTGTAATAACGGTAGGTTTGAATCGCTCTACGGTACCACTGTCCCAAACCTGCCAACTTGTAGTGACATCCCGAATGGTGAGCCCGAATCTACCATTCTCCCAAGGGGTTGCCAACATGCCAACATCAAGCCCAATACCAGTTCCAGAAAACTCTCCCAAATTATGATACAGGGATTTCAGGGCTACTCCGATCTCATATTTTTCTTTTTTCCATGCGGTACTCAAGTGCAGCCCTAACTGCCGTTGAGAAAAATATTTCAGTTTACTTTTATCTAATCGTTCTCCTTCATCCAGGATACCATTTCCTTCCCCAGTATCGCCAGTACCGGGCACCCCATCCAAACCAAAATCAAGCAGGATATTTCGTGTATCCGGTATCTGATCAATACCTTCATGAATAACAATCAAATTTAAGGGACGTGAAAAATTGCGGATTGGAAATCCCAAAAGATCACTGCTAATCATACCAGCCAAGCGGCTCTGGTGCGTATAGTTCACATTATGGAGGCCAACTTTTCCGCTAGCGGCAGGGTTGAATAAAGGCGATACAGATGTACCATAATCGGTAACCGCAGCACCACCCAAAGCTAAGATTCTGGCATCACCTGCACTTTGAAATACCTGCCATCCATAACGTACCCAATAAGATTCAGCGCATCCCAGCGAAACAAAAAAAAACACAAATATCATACCAGAGCAACTTCTAATCGATGAAGGATGGAATGGAGCCGGGTTATAGGTCATGCTTTTTCTTTAATTCGTCCAGTTTTTTGATAGCTTCCAGTGGTGAAATCTGCATGATGTCCAGATTCGATAAATCTTTTTTCAATTCCGATTCTTGTGCTGCAAACAAAGAAATTTGGTTTTCCACGACTGTGTTTTCGCCTTTTACATCGGTAGGATGGTTTGTCAAATGAAAATTCAATATTTCTTTTGCTCGTGAAATCACCTGATTGGGTAATCCCGCCATCTGGGCCACGTAAATCCCATAACTTTTGTCCCCCGAACCGGGCATAATCTTGCGTAAAAAAACAATTTTATCACCAAATTCCTTTACTGCGATGTGGTGATTTTCCAACCGTTCCAAAGTATTCTCAAGATCCGTTAATTCATGATAATGAGTAGCAAACAAGGTTCGTGCCGCCACTTCCTTCTTTTGATGCAAATATTCCGTGATTGCCCAGGCTAGCGACAATCCATCGTAAGTAGCAGTTCCTCGGCCGATTTCATCAAGCAGGATTAAACTTTTCTCCGTTGCATTATTTAAAATATTGGCTGCCTCATTCATCTCTACTAAAAAGGTGCTTTCTCCCCCCGCAAGGTTATCGCTGGCTCCAACGCGGGTGAACAGTTTATCCACAATACCGATTTCCGCCGATTCTGCCGGTACAAAACACCCTATCTGAGCCATCAGGACAATAAGACCGACTTGACGAAGATAAGTGGATTTACCGGCCATATTCGGCCCCGTAATAAGATGGATTTGACTTTTTTCTGTATTCATGGATAGATCATTAGGAATAAATCGTTCCGTAGCTGGAAGCAGTTGTTCAACTACAGGGTGGCGACCAGCTTTGATTTTGAGGGTACCCGCTTGGGTGAATATCGGGCGCGTATATTTGTTGCATATGGACACCCAGGCAAAGTTAGATAGCACATCCAATCGACTTAAGACAGCTGCATTTTCCTGCAATATACCTGCCTGTAACAAAATATATTGGCACAGCTCATGAAAAATCCGTGATTCAATAGATTCAATTTTTTCTTCTGCAGAAAGTATCTTTTCTTCATACTCTTTCAATTCCGGAGTGATATAACGTTCGGAATTCACCAACGTTTGTTTCCGGATATATTCTTCCGGCACTTTTTCACTATGGGTCTTGGTTATTTCCAGATAGTAGCCAAATACCTTATTATAACCGATCTTTAATGATGGAATTCCGGTTCTTTCTCGCTCAGATTTCTGCAAATTGGCAATCCATTCCTTGCCACCAATGCTAAGCTTCCGAAGTTCATCCAGTTCAGGATCTACACCATCCAATACCACATTACCATGTTTCACTTGTGAGGGCGCGTCAGGATTGATTGTTTCTGCAATCCGATCCTTAATGCCGTCCGTATCGACAAAGTTCTTAGTAAAGGTTTTGAGGTGCTTATCATTAGAATTTTTCAACACGGAAATCAATTCAGGGATTTGTGCTAAACTATAACGGAGTCCATTGATTTCTTTGGGGGTAATTTTTCCATTATTCACTCGGCCAAGAATGCGTTCAATATCGGATATATTTTTTAAGCAATTTTGCGTATCCTCCAATGTGCGCTTTTTCTTTTGAAAAGATTCAACGATATCAAGCCGTTGATTCAACTGTTTCGGATTGGTAATAGGCCGATTTAGCCATTGTTTTAGCAAACGCCCTCCCCCGGCTGTAACTGTTTCATCTAGTACATCGATTAAAGTCCCGTGGGTACCTTGGGTAGCCAGACTTTGAAAAATCTCCAAATTCCTAACTGTAAAACCATCCAATCCCATCACATATTGATCCAAGATCGGCCGGATGGTTGAAATATGATCCACGGCGCTACTTAAGGACTGGGTCATATGGTGAAAAATGGTGCCCGCGGCAATTATCCCTTCATTCAAATGTTCACAGCCAAATCCTTTCAACGATTTCACTTTAAAATGATCGATAAGAGTTCGGTAGGACTGGTCATAGTTATAAAGCCAATCCTCTACTTTCGTGATGAAGGGCTTTAGTTCCCAATACCAATTGGCTGTTGAATAAATAACTGTTTCGGCTATCAATACTTCACGCGGTGAAAACTTGCGTAACGATTCTGCCAACTTCTCAGGAATGCATTGTCCGATGAAAAATTCACCGGTGGATTGGTCCAAGACCGCAAAACCTACATTAGATTTCCCGAAATGAATCGATGCCAAATACTGGTTGGCTTTTTGGTCCAAGGCCTGCTCAGCGGTAATCGTCCCAGGTGTCACTACCTCAATCACTTCCCTTTTCACAATTCCCTTTGCTAATTTGGGATCTTCCACCTGCTCACAGATGGCCACACGGTGTCCGGCATTCACCAGTTTATACAAATAATTATCTAAAGCATGGTACGGGAATCCCGCCAGCGGCACATTGGCGGCTGCACCATTGGCTCTTTTTGTCAGTACAATCCCTAGAATTTTTGCAGCGGTTTTTGCATCTTCGTTAAAGGTCTCGTAAAAATCTCCCATACGGAACAGGACAATGGTGTCACTATATTTCGTCTTGATCTCCATATATTGACGCATCAGAGGCGTACCGTTGTCCTTAGGCAAGGGACTCTCCTTTCAGGCGTACGTTCCCATCTCGCTCTGTGAGGCCTTGTTTATCACAGTATTCAAGCAAAGGTATGGCAGTTTTCCGGCTGGTATTGGTGATATTTTTAAAGTCAGCTACCTTCATTTCAGGTTTGGATGAAAAAAATCTAGATAATTCATTCTTCAATTTATCCAATACCTCTACGTGAATCCACAATCCTTGCGCCAACGCCACTATCGTTCCTCGATCCTTAAGTATATGCAAAATTTCAATTGCCTTTTTAGAATTTTCTAATGCGATTTGATCTGCAGTCAACAAACGAAAATTAGCATCCCTAATGGCTTTTTCAAGGGTTACTGCTAATTTTTTATCAAAATCCGATAAAACAATAGCATGTCTTTTCAGGGCATAACCACCTTCTGAATAAATGAGTTCATCCGATATTTTCTCCAATAAAAAGGATAACCAATTCACACTGAATCCAGATATTTTCTTCGCTTGAACTTGTGAAAGGGATTTTGCATAGGGATTCTCTTCGTGAAAAGTCTGGAGTATAGACCGGAGTAAATCAATGGATTCATCTCGTATTTTTGAAGTGAAAAGAAACCCTTGTTCATTGAATATGCTTTCATCCTTAATCAAAGATTTGATCTGTTTTTCTGAAATGTGAAAATTCCGAGCCCAGTTCCCTGCAGATTTCGGGGATTTCCAAAAAGATTCCACAAATTGTTTCAATCGCTCACCTTGGACTTCACTGATCATTCTTGTCCACTTTTTCAGTGCAAATTTATTTGATATTGGATTGGGGTCTAAAACAACACAGCCGCCTATCGTTTCCATGGGAGAAAAACTACGGATGATAAACTGCGCATCCATAATCACCGCTGCTGGCTTTTCCAGGAGAAAAAGCACGTTTCCATTTTGCCCGGCCTCCAATACTTTTTCTACCATCATAACTTTGGCGATCACCTCCGCTGTACCAATATGGAGGTGAACGCGTTGACGGTTTTTCAACTTCCATTTCGTATCAGCAATCATTGTGACACTGGCAATCAATTTCTCCGTTGAATTCACCCAATTAGGTTCAGCAATTACAGTACCACGATAAAGGTCCTCCAATTCTGTCCCCGCCAGATTAATAGCAGCCCGATCTCCCATTTTTACAACCGACGTTTCGGTGCCATGGGTTTGCATCCCACGTATTTTTGCTTTTTTATTTCCAGGTATGATCTCCAATTCCTGTCCGGTTTTTGTTTTTCCAGATAGAACTGTTCCCGTTACAACTGATCCAAAACCAGTTTTTGAGAAAACACGATCTACGGCCAAATGGAAAAATCCCCGGTCTAAATTCGTTTTTATGGCTTTAGACTGGGTAGTGATCTCAGATTTTAGTGCTTCAATTCCTTCCCCCGTTTCTACGGACGTTCGTATGATGGGTGCTTCTTTTAAAAACGTATTGGAGATCAAGTCCCGAATTTCCAATTCAACCAGGTCTATCCAGTCAGTATCTTCAGCTAAGTCTGTCTTGGTAAGCGCAATAATACCGTGTCTCACACCCAGTAGTCTAAGTATATGGAGGTGTTCGCGAGTCTGGGGCATGATGCCGTCATCAACTGCAATGACGATTAGAGCGATATGGATGGTAGAAACGCCCGCCACCATATTACGGATGAATCTTTCGTGTCCGGGAACGTCAATAATAGTAATATTTTTATCCAGGTAGGCAAAACCTAGATCAATTGTCATCCCCCGGGATTTTTCTTCAGTTAGGCGATCTGTATCGGTACCTGTGAGGGCCTTGACCAAGGCCGTTTTCCCATGGTCAATGTGACCTGCTGTGCCGATGACAATCTGCGACATTTTCCTCTCTATTGTATTGCACTGATGGCTCCTGCCAAGTCTTTCTCCTGGCCTGGGATGACTGCTTTAAGATCGATAAAAAATTTATTCCCGTGTATATACCCTACCACAGGAATCTCACCTTTTCTAAATTTGGTTGCCAACTTTGATGCTGATCGACCTTTCGCACTAAATTGAAAAGCCATACTTTCTAGTTTTTCTTCTGGGAGGGATCCACTTCCTGCCTCCACCTCAGATTCTACCAGGGCGATACCTAATAGATCCACGGTTTTCTTGGGTAAATAGGACAGGATGACCCTTCCTCTTTTTCGTAGTGTCCCTCTTGAATTAGTCATAAGTGAGATGGTAAGATTGTCTTTGGATGGTCCATCATCTTGAAATGAGCGTAGGGATTCTTCCAAAAACGCCAAGGACCATTTATCACAGCGAACCGCCCTGGAAATCGGGTTTTTTTTCAGTCGACTGACCAATGTTTTATTACCGACAATGAGCCCTGCTTGGGGACCACCCAATAGTTTGTCACCAGAAAAAGTTACGATGCCTGCACCTGACTTTACAACATCCTGAACAGGTAGATGAGTAGGTACTCCTTTTTTAGATAAATCAACCATTTCACCACAGCCCAAGTCCACCATGACTGGAATCCGTTTTTTCCTCCCCAATTCAACCAAGTCATGCAAATCTACTTCGCTTGTAAAACCACGCACTACGTAATTGCTGGTATGGACCCAAAGGATCAACCCTGTGTTCTTGCCGATTGCTTTTTCATAATCTTTAAGATGAGTACGGTTTGTAGTACCTATTTCTTTTAAGATACAACCGCTTTTTTTGACTACATCAGGAATACGAAATGAACCACCAATTTCTACCTGTTGTCCACGAGAAACAATAACTTCCTTCCCTTCTGCAAGTTCATTTAAAGCCATTAATACGGCGGCGGCATTATTGTTCACAGCCATGGCTGATTGTGCACCCGTTAGGGCTGCAAGCAATCCATCCACATGGTTCTGGCGCTGGCCCCGGTTTCCCGATAAAAGATCCAATTCAAGATTAGTATAACCGGACACCCGTTTAGCCACCCGTTTCGCAGTGCTTTCTTTCATGGGGGCACGACCTAAACCGGTGTGTAGAACGATCCCCGTTCCATTAATAACAGGCCGCATGGATGTGGTCGATATCCGATCAATTTCATCTACTATGTCTTGTATAACCTGGCTACGTTTCAGGGTTAGCTTTCCTTTTTTGGCAACAACGCGATAGTGATCAATTTTCAATTTTATTATATATGTTAAATATTTGTTATTCAATAATTTATACTTATTACATTTAAGTAATACTTCAGATACAGATGGGAGTTCTTTAAGTTGGTTTTGTGCCATGGAGACGGGAAATGTAATTTATTTATAAAGCAAGGTTCAAGTTGTTCCAACAGCTCGTTTCATCAGGAAGGCAAAAATTACGCTAGGAATTAATAAAATAGCCATGGCAGGAAAAACAGTAGATATACCCATATTTTCCGCAATCAATCCACTGAAGCCAGCCGCAAATGAACCAATACCAAAACTGAGGAAAAAACTGATGCCATATCCCAACCCTCGGTTCTGACTGTGAGTAAATTCAGCAATGAGGGTATTACCTATGGGCTGATTGCTGAAATATGTTATACCTAGCATGATACTTGAAAGGATCAAGATTAAGTCCGATGTATATCCCATAAGGATCAGAAATGGAATATTGGCCATAATAATAAAGATGAGTACGGTTGGCTTATGGAAACGTTCCCCAATCCTTGCACCAATCAACTGTCCTCCCACTCCAGCAATAAATACCATCGTGGGAAAAATTCCCGCTTTCATATTACCTGAAATAGACGGCAAAATGATATCGGTATTTTCTGCAAAATGGACTGGCATAAAGGTGGTGAATCCATAATAGGCCATTCCCATAAACATATTAGTCAAATAATAAAAAATGAGCGCAGGTTTATTCGTGGATTTCCCATGGTTTTCAAATTCATCTTCAGGAATCTCAGATCGTTTTTGATATGGTATCGCAAAAAATGTGCTGATTGCTAACAATCCATTAAAAATACCAAGGAAAGCATATGATGCACGCCAAGAGATAATAGCCGCCAAAGAGGTTGCCAAAATCGGTCCAAGTGCGGAACCAGTTGATCCGAATATGCCATGGATAGCCATGCCTTTTGTCAATATTTTAATGCGATGAGAAATAAGGGTCAGTCCTGCCGGATGATAAATACTACAGAAAAACCCCATTAGACCAAGACCCACTACCATCATCTGGAAAGACCCTGAAAGGGCAACAATCAAAGCAGATATAGATGAACCAATCTGATAAATCAATAAGAGTTGGCGACCACCAAAACGTTTCTCGGCCCACCCTGCTGGTATGGCGCCCAAACCAAACATAAAGGCACTGACCGTGACTAAAAATCCTAGCGTGGTTAAACCCACATTAAATTCATTACGAATTATAGGAATAAGGCTGGGTAGTGCCAGCATGAGAGCATGGACTGATAGGTGGCTACCACCGGTAATACTCAGAATGATCTTTTCGAAACGCGTCATAAATAAAGAACCCTCCCTACCTAAGGGTAACGAGGGTTTATATCAAAATGAAAAACCGAATTATCGCTTTTCAGAAATACGTGTCGCTTTGGAACCAGTCAGTTTACGTAGATAGTTCAGCTTGGCACGACGGACCGAACCACTGCGTTTTACTGTAATTTGATTAACCACGGGTGCATGGATGGGAAAAATTCTTTCTACGCCAATACCAGCGGAAATTTTACGAACGGTGAATGTTTCGGAAATATCACTTCCCCTACGGCCTATCACTATTCCCTCGAATTTCTGAATTCGTTCCTTACCACCTTCAACCACGCGCACGTCTACTACGACTGTGTCTCCAGGGCCAAAATCCGGCACATCGGTTTTCAATTGTCCCTCTACAATCGGTCTAATTTTATTCATCGTTTTCCTCCGATTCATTTAATTCTAAATATTTTTGCCAAATATCAGGACGTTTTTCCCTCGTACGTTCTTCCCGGCGAACTTTACGCCAGTCTTCAATTTTTTTATGGTGTCCAGAAAATAATACTTCTGGTACAGCCATGCCTTCTATTTCCCGTGGCTGGGTATAATGGGGGCCATCCAATAAATCCGCCGCAAAAGTATCGCTTAAAGCTGATTCCATCTTATTTAGCACCCCGGGAATGAGCCTAACAATACTATCTACCATGATCATTGCCGGAATTTCACCGCTGGTTACGACAAAATCGCCAATGGAATATTCATGGCTTACATATTTTTCAATGATCCGCTCATCAATACCTTTGTAATGCCCACAAATCACAATAAGCTTTTTTACGTTGCTATTCTCTTCGGCCAATCCGTGATTCCAGGGTTTGCCCTGGGGTGAGGGGTAAATGATTCGCAAATCATTGCTGCCACCCACTAATTCGATCGCATTTTCAATGGCCTTGAATATAGGTTCCGCCATCATCACCATTCCAGCGCCACCACCGTATGGTGTGTCATCAATCTGACGATAATTACCTGCACCATATTCCCGCAGATTTATCAAGTGAAAATCCACTTTTTCCCGCGCCACTGCCTCTCTAAGCATGGAATACTGAACCACCGTTTCCACTAGTGTCGGAACCGATGTAATAATTGCAATCTGGTGCTTCAATCCAATAAGCCGTCCATGGGTGTGATGGTTACGAGTCCCATCTGTATATCCACCGCACGAACTATTTCCGGTACAACCGGAATCAATACTTCCTTTTTCCCTTGCTTAATCACATATGCATCATTGGCCGGTAGACTGATCATATCCACCAGTTCACCAATGATTTCACCGTTATCAGCAATTACCGTTGCTCCCAGCAAATCCGGAGAAATCATATTGATCGGATCCGAATCTGTCACTGACACAAACAATAACTGCCCAATCATTGATTCAGCTTCATCCCGGGTTTTCATACCATTGAAAAGGAAACGGCGCTTTTTCTCCACACCAGATACTTTTTCAAGCTTGACGTCCCTAGCAATATTTGGATCAAATCCGATAAAAAGCGATTTTTCCATTACATAGTCGTCAAACTGACGAACCAACGGTCGAACACCTACTTCACCTTTTAGGCCAGCTACCCGTGTGATTTTCGCTATAGCAAAAAGCTTATTTTTCAATAGTATCTATTACCTCCAATCGAGCGCGTTTACCACCCTCTTTGGCGTTGACTGCAAAAAGTAATGTGCGGATTGCAGATATATTCCTTCCCCGCTTTCCAATCACTTTTCCAAAATCACCGTCACCTACGGTGAGTTCATAAATAAGACTCTGTTCTGACTCAACCGTTTTTACGTCAACTTCATCTGGTTTATCAACCAGTTGTTTCACCATTGTTTCTATGAATTCTTTCATATTCATTCTCCCTTCAGCCAAAAGAAATTCTTATTCCTCTGGCTTTTCATTTTCACCTTCTTCTTCGGCCGCATCTTCCGAATCACTTTCCTCTGCTTCAGCAG
>DTTO01000034.1 GCA_012964665.1 Fidelibacterota bacterium | reverse complement strand
CCATCATGAAAACCCCTCCGAGTTAAGGTGATTTTCCGGTTGCCATCCATCAGGAATAATCGGGGCAATGTTTGCGCATTATAGCGCTTCATAACCGTTCCTCTTGTATCATATAAAATCTGCATCGTGACCCCTTTCTCTTTCAAGAAGGGCCCTGCTTTGGGCAAATTCTCATTACCAGGAATGGTACGCGTGGCTTCAGTAATATCCACTAAGAAAAATTTAATTCGTTCATCCAAATATTTCTGGTATACTTCTTCAAGGAGGGGTAATTCCTTCATACAAGGCTGGCACCACGTGGCAAAAAAACTCATAAGGACCACATGTCGGTCAGGCTGAGATACTCGTAAACGCAACGCTTTTCCCTCTTCTTCAGACCAGGTTCTTAAAAATTCAAACTTTCCGGGTGCAAACATCAGGGCCCAGGATGGTGCAATATCTCCAGGTTTTATATCTTTGCTGTCATCCTTTTCCATGCCAGGGTTAATAGCTTCTTCCTGTGCCATTATTGACCCCAGAAGTAATCCGATCAATATGAGTGGAATTAATTTGAACTTCATGTTATTCCGCATCTTTTATTATTATTGGTTGCTTTAAAACCTGTTTAATCCAGCAGGATTAATACCCGGCAATCTTTTAACACGTTATAAGAACGGTTTGCTAAATCAATTTTTGAAACATCCGCATTACTGATCACAATATCAGTTCTGTTTGTGCCGGAAGTTGAAATGCCTTTTACCACTAAGGGATTCCCTAAAACGCGCGGGTCTTTCTGAGCAGCTTCTAAGGTTTTTGAGTAACCAGCTACGCCATTGGTCACCGCATATGAGCGATCGTAGGTACCAGGGCCATAGACCGCATTCCCATTTTGGTCTAGGATCCTGGGTGCCATGGCCGGTCGGGTCTTAAGCCCACGAGCATCAATAATAACGCCTGTAATGCCGCCTGTTGTTGGTGTTGCTGCGCCAGTACCCGGTTGAGCCGCTCCAGGCGGTGGGGCCGCCACCGTTAGTGGTGGAAGTATAATATCAGAAATGCCGCTCATGGACACGGAATATTCCACTTCAACAGATGTATCACTCAAATATTTTGGATCGCCAACCTGGCGGGCACCACGTATAAATCCACGCACTTTGGTATTGATGACATCATTAACCATGGCACCACTCATCGTGGTTTCACTGGTAAGGGTTACACCATTTACAATTTCGATGAGTTGCCGGAGAGCATCCTGCTTTGCAATTCGCAAGGCCATTCGACGCGCCTGCCCCGCATTGATTACGTTCTGAGGTACAAATCCAATGCCAACAGCAGCCATGGTTTGATCCGAATAGTTTATACTGCCATTATCCAGTTGCGTCACCACACCTTGAGAAAAAGCCATACTCAATAATATTGCTGATAATCCAATTAATCTTTTCATGCGATACCTCTTCATTGTACAACTTCTGCAGTGATTCGATTGCCGGTTAACCCGGTTACTTTAAAATTCAATCCATCAGGGCTTGTTTGGGCTAAACCCATAGCCAAAGCCTGAGATTTCCCTTCAAATTCCACTTCGTATTCTGCTACACCATCATTCAAGCTTTTGGCATAGGCATTCCGAATCCCCGAAACAGTTTGTGCTTTTAAGAAAGATTCAAATGTCATATAACTCATAAAATCGGCGCCTTTGAGTACAATAAAAACTTTAATAAAGTTCGATTGTTGCGTGCTCCATTTGATAACCAGCTGGGAGATGATACGTTTCCCTAAAACTTCTGCTGCTTGGTTGACTGCATTCACACCAGCCGTCGAAGGTGAAATGTGGGGTTTTTTACCTCTAGCCTGTGGTACTACAGCTAATATTTCACCAGTATCGGTCCGTATGATCTTCGCATTTAAATCTGCCTGGCCCGATGTCATGTTATAAATTTTTCCACCGGAAGAAATTTTTGCTGTACCAATAACAATTACTTCAGCACCAAGCTGACTGGCAATCTTGGCAGCTGCGGCTACGTTCCCTGCGAGAGCCTGAGAATAATCAGCATCACCTTTCAATGCCTGAACCAATTGACGATCCACCACATCAAAACCTTTTTCATAAAACATGGCCAGCAGTTTCGTCTCGGCAAAATCTGTTGGTGTGTTATCAATTAAGTTTTCTTCTCTCACCATAAAGATAATACGGGGACGATTCATGGCATTGAGCAGCGTCTGAAGGGCAGCTTCATCCGCCATGACCTGATCGATCATATCTGTAACTTCCGCTTCAATCGTTATTTCCCAGTTCCCATCTGGACCCTGACTTTCTTTAGTCACTTTGAATGATTTCACAAATCCCTGGGCTTTTGAATAAATATTATCTTCGATCGAGGTGGCCGTTACAGTTGTAGTAGACGTCATATAGGCACCAAGCCCCTGTTCTACAGCATCCCGTTTTGCCTGTTCTGTGGCTGCATCTTTGGTAAGGCCATAACCCGTACCAGAAGCCGTGAGGGATTGTCCTTGAAGCACTGTCAGTACTAATAGAGATAGGACTCCAACGGTTTTATATAAGGTTTTTAACATTTCCATCCACAATTGATTATGTACAAATGCAGGGTAAATTATTCAATTCGAAGCCGTTAAGCAATATATAATGTGATCTGGATCAAACCTATTGTTTCAGTTTATTTTCATTTATTGTTGAATAAAGGTATATTCACAGTGAATAAACTTTCCGAGGAATTCATTATGCTTAAAAAACATGGTTCATTGATTTCAGTTTTTGTTCTACTGCTTTTGGTTGCCTGCGCCACAAAACCGGAAAGTGATGTAGATACACCCGAATATCACTTTAAAGCTGGTATGCGTGCGATCGATAACAGTGATTATCAACAGGCGATTAAATCATTCCAGCGATCGGTTGACCTAGATAAAAAATTTGCCCTGGGATATGGTGGCCTTGGCCTGGCCCATGCCCATCTTGGCCAAAATAAGGAGGCCAAAAATTATGCTTCCAAGTGTGCCAGCCGGGGATCCAAAGATCCAGAAGCACTTTCTTTAAGTGCCCAAGCATGGATTATCATGCGGGATTCGGAGAAAAGATGGTTTAAACGGGCAGAGGATTACCTAAAAAAAGCTTTAAAACGGGATAAGGAGCATGAAGGCGCCATGTATTGGTATGGTGTTGCTTACCTCTACAATTACGAATTTGATGAAGCAGAAGATTATTTTCGCAAAGTAGTGGATAAACGCGGTGATTATGCTGGTAAAGCAGACGCAAAATGGAAACTGGCGCAAAAAATTGTTCGTGCCATGCCTGGTACACCCATTGGTAAAAAGGTGGCATTAAAAGAAAAAATCAATCGCGCTGATCTAGCCGTATTATTTTCAGAAGAATTGAAAATTGGTGTTTTGTTTGACCGAATGCCAGTACAAAATGCCGGTGGATTTCAGACACCGGGACAGGCTGCTCAAACAGCAACAATAACGATCCCGAATGATGCTAAAGGCCACTGGGCTGAAACATGGATTAAAGATATGATTCGCTACGGTATTATGGGTGTTGAGCCGGATGGTAATTTTTATCCGGATGATAACATCAATCGCGCAATCTATGCCATGGCAGTACAAAGATTACTCGTTGTGGCGACTAGGGATGAAAGCCTTGAAACACGCTATTTTGGTGAAGCCCAGAGCCGTTTCAGTGATGTGCCCAGCAGTCACTTCGCCTACAATGCCATGGCGCTTTGCGCTGAGCGGGGTATCATGCAGTCTGATATTATTACTGGCCGATTTGACCCCGCTGGAAATGTTGCAGGAGCCGATGCTTTACTTATTATTCGTACTTTACAGACATCACTAAGAATGACATTTTAAGTCAATTTATTTTCTAGAAAAAAAGGGTCACTTCGGTGGCCCTTTTTGTTTTCGCCCCCTTCCAGATTACAGTAAATTATGACCTATGCGGAAGCCCAAAATTATTTTCTTATTTTTCATCGTTTTCTTTTCATTGAGATGCGTTGAAACGTTAATAACTGTACGCGTTTTCCCTGATGGCAAATACCATATGAAATATCATACACAAGGTGATAGAAAAGATGTTTTCAACCAGGACTTCCCCATTCCTATGCAAAGTCCCTGGGCTGCTGAAATTATTGAAAAGCGCAAGGAAGGCGACGATGAACCTGTTCATATTATTAATTCGGAAGCATTATTAAGTGGCACAACAACATTCTTTTCTGAAACAGATGGGCCGGCGCCACCGCGACATCCGATAACTGTTCAAAAAAACGATCAGTTATTTTCTACTAGATACACTGTTCGTCAATTATTTCAAGGAAGGCGCGTCCATCAAAAATATCCTCTTTTAGCAAAAGCCATGCAGGATGCGGGTGAGGATTCAAGCGATAAAATCGTTGAGACTGAAATCATCATGTATTGCCTTCAAGCAGGGATCAGTGACTTGCAAGATCGTTTGCCAATTAAGGATCTATTGAAGGAGCGCATTCTTAATCATTTTCGCGGCGTATTTCACAAAGCAGAAGAAGAGGGAAACTTATTTGGAATTATGGATAAGGAGAATAAACAAGATTTATTTGCGCTTCCCAAGGAATTGATCGAAACCAATTTCAGACCCTTTTTAGCGGATCTTCCCAAAAATTTTACCCAGGAATGTATGGACGCCATGGCTCCTTACATCGATGAAGCAAATGTAACCGTGAATCTCAATGATGATACATTTAAATTTGTTGGAATCCTCCCAGGCGTCATTACCCGTACCAACGCTGATTCAATATTTAATGATACATTATTGTGGATTTTCAATTACGAAGATTTTCTCAATGATGATTATATCATAGAAGCAGCATCAATCATCTATCATCCAAAAAGAATTCAAATCGCAATTGTGATCGGTGCTTTGGCAGCACTGGTTGGCTTAATTTCAATATCTAGAAGAAGGAGAATATCATGAAACATATCTTGACAGTTCTTATTTTACTTACATCAATTTTGATGGCTAAACCTAAGTTCACGGATAAGCAAATCGCTGCTATGACGCCACAATATTTTTCAAGAAATCATACGGCCCCCAAACTTACAGGCCTTAAAATATACACTGATGGGGGCGAACGGATTTACCATGTAGAAATCAAAGTTGATCGAAATCGTTCCAGCGAAGATTTAAGTTTCGCTGTTTCTGCCCTAGCTAATATGGGTCAATACGCAAAGAAACCTTTTAAAAAGTATGTGGTTGTAATGCATTATGATGTACGAGGAAAAGGGACAGATATTTGTGAAGCAAATGCACGCTGCACCGCCGATTATATGATCCGCAAACAGGTCACCTATGATCATTGGTATAACAAATGTATCTCATTTACATCAACTTGAGAGACTAACAATTAAACCAGTACTCTCTATTTTGCTCATGGTGGGCACCCTTTCGCCCCAAGCAGCCGATAGTTTAGATTTTGAAATGCCGGTATTTTCTTTTACACCAAAAGTATTTCATCATCCTGACCGGGTCTTTTTCAATACAAGGGCATTTGAATTAGAAGTATTTGCAGAATTTCCAGAAGAAAGTATTCGGTCGGTGAGCCTTTTTTATAAAACAGATACAATGCCAAGATATATTGAGTTCCCATTTGATCCAGAGGAAAAACGATTTGTATTTCGCTACGATCCACGAGAAAAACCAGCAAAAAAAATCACATATTTCTTTTCTGTTGGTTTAAAAAATGGGTCTCTTTACGCAACGCCTGTTGATACTACAGGTAACCTGTCACCCATTACAAAATACCTGCTAGATCCCAGAGAATATTTTAAGAAGCGAGCATCTTTGAGAAATTAGATTTGGTGGATATCCAAAAAAAAACTCAGGCTTTGAGAGATCAGATCAATGATCATAATTATCGCTATTATGTATTGGATGATCCGCATATTTCCGATAGTGAATATGATGGGCTTTTCCGCGAATTACAAAAGCTCGAATCTGAAAATCCTAGATTAGTTACAAAAGATTCACCCACGCAACGTGTCGGGAATAAACCTCTATCATCATTTGATACAATCACGCACCGCATTCCCATGCTCTCACTTGCCAACGCAATGGATGAAACAGAACTGCGCGCTTTTGATGCCAGGATTAAAAAAGGCCTCAATACAAATGATGATATTGTATATATGGCAGAACCAAAATTGGATGGTCTTGCAGTCGAGTTAGTCTATGAAAACGGATTATTTATAAATGGTTCAACCCGTGGCGATGGCAATACTGGTGAAAATATTACTCAAAATTTAAAAACAATTTCTGCCATCCCGCTTTTCTTACGAACTGATGTACATGATACCCCACCATTATTAGAAGTTCGAGGAGAGGTATTTATGTCTAAAACCGGTTTTAAAAAATTAAATAAAATGAGGAAAAGAGAGGACCTGCCACTTTTTGCTAATCCAAGGAATGCCGCAGCGGGCAGCCTTCGCCAGCTAGATTCCAGCATAACCGCCCAACGTCCCTTATCTATTTATTGTTACGAAGCGGGGACTATCGAAGGGATTACATTCGATAAACATCAAAAATTTCTATCCGCTTTAAAAGACTGGGGATTACCTGTTAATCCTCAAATCAAAAAAGTAAAAAATATTGACGAAGTTATTGATTTTCACCATAACATGGAAAAACAGCGCGATTTGCTTCCATACGGGATTGATGGGACAGTTTTTAAAATTAATGCCGTTGCTCAGCGCAATGTACTGGGGATTCGAAGTCGTTCTCCACGCTGGGCCATCGCGGGCAAATTCAAAGCGCAGCAAGTAACCTCAGTTGTGGTTGATATTATTCCATCTGTTGGTCGAACAGGTGCCATTACGCCGGTAGCTAAACTGGACTCGGTTCATGTAGGTGGTGTTGTTGTCACTAATGCAACACTGCATAATCAAGACGAAATTAACCGAAAGGATATCCGCATTGGAGATAATGTCTTAATACAGCGCGCAGGTGATGTCATCCCGGAAATTGTAAAAGTAATTGTAAACAAACGACCCAAGGGCACATCCAGATACTTACTCCCAAAAGAATGCCCGTCTTGTGGGCACGAAGTTTTTCGACCAGAAGGTGAAGCGGTGGCTCGCTGCCAAAATCTTTCCTGCCCGGCACAAATGAAAGGGCGAATTGAACATTTCGCATCCAAGGTGGCAATGGACATGGATGGATTTGGGGGGCAATTAGTGGATCAACTCGTCGAGAAAAATCTGATTCGAACGGTCGATGATTTATTTAGACTTACCTTTAATGATTTAATAGAGTTAGATCGGATAGCGGAAAAATCAGCTCAAAATATACTTGCAGCAATCCAAGATGCAAAACAAACAACTTTTGCCCGCTTTATTTATGCATTGGGAATTCGTAATGTTGGAGCCCATCTCTCCAAGGTTTTGCAACAAGAATTTTCCAGTGACATTGAAAAATTTATGTCCGCTTCATTGGAAGAATTAGAAACCATTGATGAAGTGGGAGCAATCGGAGCTAAAACCATTACAAAATTCTGGTCAGATCCCAGCAATGTTGAAATTGTTAAATCATGTTTGTCTTTAGGCGTTGAACTAGAAATGGTTCAAGAACCAAAAAGTCACGCATTGAAGGGGAAAACATTTGTCTTTACAGGCACCCTCACCAAATTCAGCCGCAATGAAGCCAAAACATTAGCAGAAGCACATGGTGCCAGTGCCAGTGGTTCGGTAAGTAAAAAAACCGATTATATTGTTGCTGGTACCGGAGCCGGCACCAAACTGAAAAAAGCAAAAGAGCTGGATATACAGGTTTTAACAGAAGAAGAATTTTTAGTTATGATTCAATAAAGGATATAAGGATACTGATGAAAAAATTAATTTGTTTTATCATTACATTTTCCTTAGTCGCAGGACAAGTAAAGCTTTCTTCTGTATTAGTTGCCGACGGGTTTAAAAAACCTATTTATGTTACTTCACACCCTAGAGATTCTAAGCTTCTGTATGTATTGGAACAGGCCGGACGGATCATGTTGATAGAAAAAGGGAAACGCCTGAAAACAGCTTTCCTTGATATTCGTGCTGAGGTGGTAACCCCAAATCGCCCAGGTGATGAACGCGGTTTACTGGGATTTGCTTTTCATCCAAACCATAGTAAAAACGGAAAATTCTATATTAATTATATGAACAATGATGGTTATACAGTGGTTGCAGAATTTCAGACGAAAACTCGATTGGAAGCAGATGTTTCATCTGAACGAATTCTATTTGAACTTAAACAACCCTTCGGCAACCATAATGGCGGACATATTGCCTTTGGGCCTGATGGTTATTTATACATTGCAATCGGTGACGGAGGTAAAGCCGGTGATCCACTCAATGCTGGTCAGAATTTAAATAGTATTTTTGGTAAAGTGATCCGCATTGATGTGAACCAAACTCCCTATGGAATCCCAAAAACGAACCCATTTTATGGACAAGAAAATAAACGCGGTGAAATTTGGGCCTGGGGATTGCGCAACCCATGGCGTTTTTCATTTGATCGTGAAAACGGTGATATATATTATGGGGATGTAGGCCAAAATAAATGGGAAGAAATAAATTATGAACCAGGAACAAGCAAAGGTGGAGTAAACTTTGGTTGGCGCATTATGGAAGCCAATCATTGTTATGATCCGGAAGAAAATTGTTCGCAGTCAGGCCTCACATTACCGATTCTGGAATATCCAAATGATGCTAATTATAGTCGCACACTTATGGGTATGGATCAAATTAATGTAGAGGGATGTTCTGTAACTGGTGGCTATGTATATCGCGGTGAAAAAATAAAAGAATTGCAGGGAACCTATTTTTTTGGTGATTACTGCTCTGGAAACATCTGGTCATTTAAAGTAAAGGACGGAAAAGCCATAGAATTCCAAAACCGGACAGAAGAAATCAATATTGCAGATGGAGAATTCACCAATTATATTTCATCTTTTGGTGAAGGCGCTGACGGTGATCTGTATATCATCGATTTTAATGGCGGTATTTACAAACTCATTAACAAAAACTAAAGGAAACATATATGGAAAACCCACCCATGAAAATCGATGAAGTTCTGAATGATGTGGTATTACTTGTTTTGGATGGACATGATCCTCTCAAAGAACTTGGAATCGAAAAAAATAAAATTTATGTTAAAGTCGTTGGTTATGATGAATATGGAATGTGGGTAGATCATCCTTCATTCCAAGTACCAATAATTAAAGACGGTCAACCAGTAGGTGAAAAAGAAGTATCAGCATCCATGTTGATCCCATGGGGATTTATCGCTTCTGTTGTGCATTTCCCTGGCGTAGAGGAATTTGATTTTCCCAACCCATTTGAAGCTCATATTGGATTTGATATTAAAAATAAATGACAACTGCTATCTCCATCCGAAACCTTAAAAAGTCTTATGATGACACTGTTGCTCTAAAAGGTGTTGATATTACAATTGATGATGGTGAATTTTTTGGACTGCTAGGCCCCAACGGTGCTGGAAAAACAACAACTATTAATATTCTTACTGGACTAGTTAAAAAAAATGAAGGAGATGCTGAAATCTTTGGCAAAGATACGGTAAAAGATTATCGATTTACCCGTTCACAAGTTGGTATTTCAGCCCAGGAACTTACCCAGGATTGGTTTTTCCCTTTAGAACGTCTTCTTTATTTCCAAGCCGGATATTATGGTATCCCCAGACCAAAAGCAAAAGAGCGTGTTGATGAACTGTTCACGAGATTAGGATTAGAAGAAAAGCGACAAGCACGCTTAAGACAGCTTTCAGGGGGAATGAAGCGACGGTTTCAAATCGCAAAGGCTCTGATTCATGATCCCAAAATCCTTATATTGGATGAACCTACCGCTGGTGTGGATGTTGAACTACGACATGAACTCTGGCAATATTTTCGTGAACTCCATAAAGCGGGTAAAACCATTTTACTCACAACACATTATATCGAAGAAGCTGAAATGTTGTGTGACAAAGTGGCGATTATTGATAAGGGATCCGTTATTAAAGTTGGTACGCCAAAAGAGCTCACTCGCCAACTTGGAAAGGCTGGTATCACAATCAATGTGACTGGGGCGGATACAGCGTTAGATGCCTGCCTTAATAATTTTACTTATACACGAGAGGATGGCCGGCTCCATTTTACTACTCAAGACCCTGAAGAAGCCTTGCCTGATATTATTAATGCACTAACACGCCAAGGATGCCATATCCAGCGCGTAGAAACAACAAAATCATCTTTGGAGGATGTATTTCTAAGTCTCACAGGAAAAGGTATCAACGAATGATATCTTTTTTCATTGTGATGAATAAAGTAACGAAACCTGCTTGATGGGCATGCAGTCAATCAAATTCCCAATTAAAAATTACCAAATACCAATATATTCTGATTTTCAATGATAATTAAATGTAATTTAT
>DTTO01000033.1 GCA_012964665.1 Fidelibacterota bacterium | reverse complement strand
TTGATGTCCAACACGCTAAAAATTAACTCAAACAGTGGTCCGGGATTGGCGGGTATAAAAACCGATACAACTTATATAGTTGTATTAAACTATAGTTCAATCCCTGACTATGTCGGACTTGATTCTATTGAATATGAGATCGGTGACAATACGCTGCTCATAGATATAGGAAAAATATTTGTAACGGTCAAAAAAGGCCGTAAGCCTATAGCATTAAACGATACCATCAGGTTTGCAGAAGATTATGGCGACACATTGGTAAATGTGCTCAGCAATGATACGGATGAGGATGGTGATTTATCAGCTGCCAGTTTAGCCATCATACAATCATTTATCGGTGAGTTTAACAACAATTCAAATAACGCTTACGTCGATACCAGTACCCTAATGATGGTAGAACCTGCCCCCGATTATTTTGGTAGCGATAAATTGATATACAGTGTTGCAGATGAGACAGGTCTCATTGATAGTGCTGTACTTGTTATCGAGATTACGCCTGTCGAGGACTTCCCGATAATATTTACAACTTCACAGGACACCATAAACCTATACCTGTTTGAAGATATACCGCTTGATTTCGAACTGATTGCTTTCGATGCTGATGGTGATACGTTGAAATATACCGTTTGCGATGTACCTAAATACGGATACATATCACTGCCGGGAGAAACCGCGGACACGCTCAAAAAAGGCACAGAAATCACCGCGGCACCACCAAAAATCCAAGTCAATCCGGAAAAAGATTACTATGGATATTATACCTTTAAATATTGTGTGGAGGATAAGGCAGGCAATGTTGCCACTGCGGTTGTAACGGTCAATATTGTGAGCGTACCGGATGCACCAATCGCACTTTCCGATTCGATTACCATTTTTCAAACGAATGCAGATACAATTAATATAGTGCGCAATGATTATGACATTGAAAATGACATCGATATTTCCAGTCTCAGGATTTATGGAAATAATACACCAGGGTCTGCCACAACCATACCCACCTATGGCGGTGCTATCGCCACCATTCATAATGACTCATCACTGATAATCGATTATACCGGTTTTCAAATGTTCTTTGGAGAAGATTCACTCACTTATTCTATTTGTGATGAAACAGAACTTTGCGATACGGCTACTGTGATTATTAATGTTGAGCAAGATCAGTTACCTCCGGATATTTATAATGTTGCCACAGATAAAGACACACTCATTTACGAAGTCGATGATGTTATGATCTCAGCTTCTGTAAAAGATTCGATACCTATTTTTGATGTTTCCCTCCACGTAGCCGAAGGAGGCAAGAGTAATTTCCAAGCATTTACGCTCTATAATATTAATGCGCAATCCAGTCCTTTCGATGAAAACAGTATGGACAAACGTTATGTTGATGTCGAGCAATTAATTGACAAGAATTTGATCACACTGAATGGATTACAATATTATTTTAAAGCCAAAGATATACTTGGATTCGGCGCCGAATCTGGTCTGTCAAGCATACCTATCAAGATACCAGAAGGTACAATTTCAATCGATGAATGCATACCGGGAGACAAGTGGGTGCTGCTATCCATTCCCAGTAATTTAGATAACAAAGCTATCGAGGCAGTATTTTATAACAGTTTCGGAAAGATTGATAAAAGTTCGTTTGTTATTTATACCTATGAGAATGGAAATTCTGTTGAGGCAACCTCGATTGAGCCTGGCAAAAGTTATTTTATCTATAAAAAAGGTGATCCAGTATGTGATTTTTCACTTGGTTCCGGTATAATTAATAATGTGGACACCTTGGAGTGGATACTCGAACCAGGCTGGAATTTTGTAGGAAACCCATATCCGTTTTCATTTTTTATTGGTAATACAAGTCAAATTGAATATTGTGGTCCATTGACCTATACCGGTGTAAATGCCTGGTCAAGTGTGATTGATACTGTAAAATCCTTCGCTGGCTATATCATATGTAATAAAGCAGATACAACACGCACTTTCCGAGTCGGCATTACTCCAATCACATCTTCCGGAGGCCAAATTGCCAATCTTTATAATGGAATTTATTCATTTGACAAAGAAGGCGAATGGAATGCCAAGGTTGATTTCTATACTGAAAGTGAAAGAGATGCAGATATTAATAACAACGCAGGATTCCATCCGCAAGCACTGAATGAATACGATGAATTTGACAATCCAGCAGAACCATATACCCCTGACGGCGACTATCGCATTCGCTTTGACTGGATATATAAACATGAAGCAAACGGATTTGAATATCCGCTTCGGGATGATATCCGTACCCTTGACCAAGGTGAAGGTTTATGGTATGGCTTATTAAAAGCCAAAGAAAAACTCATCAATATTGCAGTTGATGTACAAGGAAATTTAAAGGAAGGTCATGAGCTGATATTATTCGATTTATCTAACCAGGAAAGATTTGACCTTATTAAAAAAAGCAGACATCAGCTAAAAAATGAAAATAAAACCGACCTTGGTAAGAGAATTTATTTAATATACGGTGATCGTTCATGGGTCGACGCAAAAATCACTGAGCTAACTAATATGATTCCCAAGCGTTTCGTGCTTAATGAAAATTATCCAAATCCTTT
>DTTO01000032.1 GCA_012964665.1 Fidelibacterota bacterium | reverse complement strand
TACTGCCAGGGATATGATGGCTTTCACGCGCATGTGGCATTGGAACACGAGCAAATTGGGTAAGGTAGGGGCCAAAGTACTGGCTAATCAGGGTAAAGCCTTAAATGCAGCGATTGAAAATGATCATATTGTATTTAATCCGCCTCGCGGTACGCGAGCGGTGGAACTGATTTTAGACTATCCGGCAACGGATATTCAATTTTCTATTCCTGCCGATCAACAGGTCACTGCTGAAGAGGGTTTGATTCTCTCTAATGTGGATACACTCAATGGAAGCTTGGTATACCAAGCAGGCTATTTTGAAGTGAACAACAAGCCCGTACGAATTAATATCCAACATTTACAAAAAGGTGATATTGCTGTAAATCTTTCCTACCAGTTTATCGGAGACGATAATATTGTACTCAGTGCCGGCAGCGAAGCGCTGGAGCTAACACCTGTACCGAAAGAATTTTCCCTGCAACAGAACTATCCCAATCCCTTTAATCCAGTCACTACAATCAATTACGATCTACCTAAGGACGCCTATGTAAACCTGGTGATTTATGATATTTTAGGCCGGGAAATAGTCAATTTAGTTGGTAAGGACATGTCTGCTGGTTATCAGACTGTCATCTGGAATACCCGTAATCAGTTCGGGTCACCGGTAGCGGCAGGTATTTACTTTTACCAGATCCAAACAAGAGACTTTGTGAAAACAAAGAAAATGGTGCTGCTGAAATAATCGGCAGTTTTTAGAATATATATTTATTTGAATTCAGATTTTAAATGCTTTAAACTCATCGACTTTTTTAGAGAGTAAAACAATACTTTAGGAAATTATGAGTAGAGTCTGTGACGTAACAGGAAGAAAACCCATGTTCGGGAATAAGGTGAGTCATGCGCACAATAAATCCCGTCGGCGTTTTGATATTAACCTGCAGAAGAAAAGATTTTGGCTGGCGGATGAAAAACGCTGGATTACACTGAATGTCTCCACGCAGGGTTTACGGCTGATTGATAAGATCGGTATCCGTAAGGTTGTAAATAAAATGCGAGCGAGCGGTAAAAAAGTTTAATTTTTACTATTAACGGTTCTTTTATAGAAAAAGCCCTCTGCCGAAAGGTAGAGGGCTTTTTTATTATAAATTAATCGTGCTGCCGACGAATAAAGGCTGGAACTTCCAGATCATTCCCGTATATGGGAGGATCGGTATCATCAAAAAACAAGGGCGACTTTGCTTTTTCCAGCGTCGGTTGTTGAGGGGCTACTTCTTCCTCGGGCTCTTTTTGATGTAGTGGCACATTTTCCTGTTCAGCCAGTACACGGGTTTGGGTAGGTGTCACCCCTTTTTGCTGCGCTTGCGGCCTGTGGATTTCTTCGACAATCGCTTTTCTATGAAACCCTGTGGCAATTACGGTAACCAGGATTTCTTCAGTCAGAGCCGGATCAATTACAGCACCAAAAATGATATTTGCATCTTTGCCTGCTTCTTCAAAAATGATCGAGGTGGCCTCATCAATTTCCATCAATGTGAGGTCCGCGCCGCCGGTAATATTCACCAGAACGCCCTGTGCACCTGAAATAGATGCATTGTCCAGTAGTGGGCTGGAGATGGCCTGCTGTGCTGCCAACACGGCCCTTTCTTCGCCCGAAGCTGTACCAGTTCCCATCACTGCAGCGCCCATGTTTTTCATGATTGTTTCTACATCGGCAAAATCTAAGTTGATCAGCCCGTGTACGTTGATCAGATCAGAAATGCCCTTGGAAGCATGAAGTAAAATCGTATCTGCAAGTTTAAACGCTTCCACAACCGTGGTGCTCTTGTCCACAATGGACATGAGTTTTTGGTTGGGGATGTTGATAACCGTATCACATGCCTTTTGCAGTTCGGTTATACCGGCCAGACCGCGGTTCATTCGTTTGGGGCCTTCAAAATTGAAGGGCAGCGTAACAATACCAACTGTCAGGATACCCAATTCTCGAGCCAGCTGCGCTACCACGGGTGCCGCACCGGTCCCGGTTCCACCACCCATACCGGCAGTAATAAAGACCATATCGGCACCTTCCAGCATGGATTTGACCGCTTCCAGGTCTGATTCCATGGCGTCCTTTCCGATTTCAGAGCGGGCCCCCGCACCCAATCCCTTGGTGAGGTTTTTACCAATCTGAATTTTATGTTCAGCAGCATTGTTATCTAAGTCCTGGGCGTCGGTGTTGATGACGATAAAATCGACACCGCCCATCCCGGCCTGGATCATACGGTTGACAGCATTACCGCCTGCACCGCCAACACCGATAAGTTTTAGGTTTGCTTTTTGCTCCGCTAGATTATCGAATTCGAATAGCATAGCGTTTCTCCTTTTCTTGATTCCTTGGTATGTGTTTTCAAATTTGGTTTATTAAAAAAATTCTTTCACCAGTTTTTTAAATTTCTCCATGGCACCTTTAAAAGTATTCCCTGTTTTTTGAATCAGGGACAGGTCTTCGCCGAATATTTTCCATTGCGCCAGGCCGATGGCGCTTGCATAGATGGGGCGGGAGGCCACATCTACTGCACCGCTTAAGTTGACAGGGTGTCCAACTCTAACAGGCATGTTGATGGTTTCCTGGGCCAGGCCAACGAGGTTTTTAAGCTCCGATCCGCCACCGGTTAATACCATCCCATAGGTTAATTTTTCTTTGATATCCGCCCGGGATACTTCCCGCATGATCAGCTGAAGGATTTCAACCATCCGTGCTTCCACGTAGCGGGATAATTCATGCTCGGACACTTTGCGTTTGATTTGCCCGTTCTGGGCCGGTAATTCAAAGTCCAGATCAGGGGAAGACATGGATGCTTTTGCGGATCCATAGGTTTGTTTAATTTTTTCCGCATCTCCTATACCGACCTGGAGCATAACGGCAATATCGTTGGTGATGCTGGCAGCACCAATTTCGAGTGTTGCCGTATGTCGGATTCCACCTTCATGATATACAATAATATCGGTAGTCGTGGCGCCAATATCCACGCAGATCACACCTAAATTCTTTTCATCATCGCTTAACGTTGCAATGCTGGATGCAAGCCCCTGGTAGACAATACCGTCCACATCCACACCCAGCTCTTCGGCGCAGCTAGCCAGGTTGGTTGCTGCGGTGGTAGCAACAGTGATCAAATGGACCCTGGCTTCCAAACGCCGGCCGGTCAGTCCAACCGGATCCTTAATGGAATCCATGGTATCTATTACATATTCCTGGGGCAGTACATGGAGTATATCCCGGTCCACCGGGAGGGAAACAGCTTTGGCCAAATCCAGAACACGGTGAACGTCCCCATCAGTGATTTCATGCTGAATCGGTACATTAGAACCATTGTTATTCCCAATGGCAATAGCGCCCTGGGTATTGATGCCCCTTATGTGACTGCCGGAAATCCCAAGAGACAGTTTTTCCACAATCAGATCTGCCATTGTCTGCGCTTCCTGCAAGGCGTTGTCCATTTCATCGATGAGCTGGTCCCGATGGGTGATGGATCCTTTTTTGATTCCCGTAGCGGGAGAGGTGCCGATACCAAGCAACTTGACTATGTTGGATTTGGAATCAACTTCTATTATGGCACAGCAGATTTTATCCGAGCCCACATCCAGACCAGCCTGGATATATTTTTCACTATTACGATTGGAACGAATCATGACCACTCCCGTGCAACCAGTTGTTTTTTATACCGCATATCGATCAAACGGTAATCCGTTAGCTGTCGTTGTCCTAAAGCTTCTTCAAAATTTTTCAAAATGTTCAGTTTGGAAAAAATATCATCTTTCCCAAGGATGACCCTGGTTGGCCGGTCTGTTAAAATGATAACATATTCTTCATGACTATTCAGCGTTAATTCAGAAATATTCTCATACAGTGTAGAGTACCCGCTGGCGAGTTTGTTCAAAATACTCACTGCTTCCTTTACTTTTATCGAATAGGTTTGCTCCCCCTCTGGATAGAGATCCAAGGCCGTATTAAAACCGGATAAAATAGGGACCAGGGTGTTCTGGCTGTATTCGTGGTCAGGGAGCACAACTGCTTCCCCATCCAGCATAAAAAATGAATCCATATTTAAAATTGCCAACGGTTTGCGTTCCACAATATTGATGGTTATTTGATTGGGAAAACGGCGGCTAACCCGGGCAGCCTTCACAAAAGGGTTGGCTTCGATAGTTTCAGCAATTTTTTTCATTTTAACATCATGGATTGATCTGATATCAAACTGGTCGACGATTTCTTGGTAATCTTTTTTATCTAATATTTTATACCCGCTGATGGCGATTTCCTTTACCTCGAATATATGGCGGTAGTTTGCCCAGCGGTTTGCGCCCCAAAGGGTCAAAACAAACATCAAAGAAAGACCAATGCCGATGACTTGTCTTAACGGAATCTTTGGTTTATGCATTTTAATCATATGTCAAATGTGCCCGGTTTAAATCCCAGTGGTTTTACCTCCAAATCAAGCATGATTCCAAATTTTTCCTGGACCATTTTCCTAGCCAGACGAATGAGAGTCACCACATCACTGGCTTTTGCCCCGCCATGGTTCACAAAAAAATTGGCATGAATTGGTGAAATCTCCGCATCCCCGACTTTTGTTCCTTTCAGACCTACCTGGTCAATATAATATCCTGCCGCACCTTCTTCGGGATTTTTGAAAATACTTCCGGCTGAACGAAATTTTAATGGTTGGGTAGCTTTGCGTCCTCCACTGGCCACGGAACGTTTTTCCTGGACCGTTTTTTTATCACTTTGAATGAGCTCAAATTCAGCGCTGATGACAATTTCATCATCAGGGAAGGTCGAGTGGCGATAGCTGAAAGAAATATCACCGGGCTGGTATTGTTTTTCCTGCCCATTCATTTTCATTACCGTGACATGTTTTAAGTAGTTAGAAATTTCTCCGCCGAATGCACCAGCATTCATTACCAGAGCACCACCTAGTGTACCGGGAACGCCGATCATACTTTCCACGCCAGACAAGTTACGACTAATGCATTCCTTGACCATTTTTCCAAGCATAACACCTGATTCTGCAAATACGGTTGTACCTGTGATTTCCAGACGCTTTAAGGATTTACCCAGTGTAATGACCAACCCGTCAATACCTTCATCTGCTACCAGTAAATTGGACCCCGATCCAACAAAATATGTTGCAATGCCGTGTTGATTAGCAAATTGCAGTATCTGGCTCAAATCATCTTTATCCCGAGGCGTTATATATGCTTTGGCTGGACCGCCGATCCCATAGGATGTGTGTTTTGCCATTGCTTCATCTTTTAAGAAAGATCCTTTTGTCATGGTGCTTAATGTTTCCATAGGATCCACCTCAGGCTGCCGCCTCCTGACTAATTAAGTGATCAAAATAAGACTGGGCGTAGCGCCAAATTGTTCCAGCGCCGATAGTAATCACCATATCATTTTCCTGGATTATACCATCTAGGGTAGTCTGTAAATCTTTCAAATCAGGAATATAGTGGGCATTTTTATGGCCGGTGGAGCGAGCAGCATTAAAAACGAGTTTGCCAGTTATACCTTTGATTGGTTTTTCACGGGCCGGGTAGATATCTGTGACGATTAAAACATCGCTATCCATGAAAGCAGCTGCGAATTCCTTATAAAATGATTTTGTTCGCGAAAATAAGTGAGGCTGAAAAACAGCAATAATTCTACGGTCCCACCCACCTCTTGCGGCCTGTAGGGTGGCAGATACTTCCGTCGGATGGTGGGCATAGTCATCCACCACCATCACATCACCGGCGATGCCCTTGATTTCGAATCGGCGGCGAACTCCCCCATAGCTACCAATCCCATCAATAATTGTTTTGGCATCCAGTCCCATTTCAAAGCCGATGGCGGCGGCAGCTAAAGAATTGAGTACGTTATGCTTTCCGGGCACGTTGAGAGTAACCTTACCGCATTTTTGGTTTTGTTTATAAAGGGAGTAAGTGGTCTTTGATTCCTTTGATTGAATATTCTTTGCACTGATATCAGCCTGGGAAGTAAGGCCGTATGTAATCACAGGCCGTTTGATCTTTGGAATAATATCCTGTACACCGGATGAGTCCAGGCAGGCCAGAACGACCCCATAGAATGGAACTGCATTGGCAAATTGCGCAAAGGAGTTATGCAAATCCTCCAGGTCATCGTAACAATCCATATGTTCCTGTTCAATATTGGTGATTACAGAAATGGTAGGCTTTAGCTGAAGAAAGCTTTTGTCATACTCATCGGCTTCTACCACAATTAAATCGCCAGAACCAAGTTGCGAGTTGGTATCAATATTTTTCACTAGTCCGCCTACCACCAAGGTCGGATCCAACTGTGCATGAGATAATAAGGCACCTATCATTGATGAAGTGGATGTTTTTCCATGGGTACCTCCAACTCCTATACTGGTTTGCTTTAGGGCAATTAATTCGCCCAGCATTTCAGCTCGTTTAATAATGGGAACCTTTTTTTCTCTGGCCGCAATCAGCTCCGGATTATCTTCCGGTACAGCACTAGAATAGACCAAAACTTCACAGTCACCCAAGTTTTTGGCATGGTGACCTTCAAAAATCATGGCGCCCTTGGATCTCAAATTCCGGATAATTTCAGAATCATTTAAATCAGAACCGCTGATAGAAAACCCGAGGTTTAAAAGTAGTTCTGCGATTCCGCTCATGCCGATGCCACCAATACCAACAAAATGAACTTTATTTACTTTTCGGAACATCACAATATCAGCTCCATGGCAAGATCCACAATTTTGGATGTAGCATCGAATCTTCCTAGTTTTAGGCTGGCGGCAGCCATTTCTATTAATTGGTTTTTCTGATCTAAAAGGCTTTGGATAAGCGCAGCTACTTTTTCCGGGATTAAATCTTTTTCAGCAATAAGAGCTGCGGCGCCATGTTTGGCCAGGGCGTCTGCATTTTTGGTTTGGTGGTCTGCAGCTGCGGCAGGAAAAGGCACCAAAATGGATGGTTTTCCGCACACAGTCAATTCCGAGCAGGTAATGGCACCAGAACGGCTTAAGACCAAGTCACTGGCGGCATAGGCATTAGCCATATCATCGATGAAGGGTAACACTTTGCATATTTCACTTTCGTGATGGGAATAATTGCTGTGGTGATTCTTTCCAGTCTGCCAGATAACCTGGGTATTGGAAATAGATAAAGATGAAATCATTTTTTCCATGGCCTGGTTTAGTGCAAGGGATCCCTGGCTACCCCCAAATAAAAACAGTGTTTTTTTATCCAGGTCGAGTCCAAATTGTTTTAGACCTGCTTCACGATTGCCGCTGTTAATTTCTTTTCTCACCGGATTACCTACTAAAACGCACTTTTTTTTTACATATGATTGTGCTTCTTCAAAGGCGATACACACTGTATTGGCTTTATCGGCAAACCAGCGCGTAGTAACACCGGGATAAGAATTCTGTTCCTGGATTAGGGTTGGGACTTTTTTTCTGATTGCCTCCCTTAAGGGTAAAGCACAGGCATAGCCGCCGGTTCCAATTACTAGATCGGGATTGATTTCCCTAAACAGGCTTTTTATTATTGATATGGATGACATCAGGCGCCCGGGAAGAAGCAAATTTTTTCCAATCCCTTCCAGATTAATCGTGCGTTGTAAGCCACGGATTGGTAGCAGGGAATGGTTTACATTTTTTACCGGAAGCACATCCTTTTCAATTCCGAATTTCGATCCAATATAATGGATATTGGCATCGGGATATCGCCTCTTAATTTCATCGCCAATCGCCAGGGCAGGGAAGAGATGGCCGCCTGTGCCACCTCCGGAAATAATGATATTCATGGCCCTATCCATTGAATTGTGGGCTCCAGCCGGAACGGTGGTTCACACTGCGCTTGGCCTGGCTGATATTTAAAAGTATCCCTAAACAGGCTAGGTTCATCACCAGGCTGCTGCCGCCATGGCTTACCAAAGGCATGGGCAGCCCAGTCACAGGTATGATTCCCGTTACGACAGCAACATTAATAAATGCATAAATAATAATACTGAACGAAATTCCCACTGTGAGCATTACACCAAATGGATCGGTGGTATCTTTTGCAATTTTAATACCCCTTTGAAAAATGAGGAGAAATAACGTAATCACAAAAATCGCCCCCAAGAGTCCCAACTCCTCTCCAATAATTGCATAAATAAAGTCTGTGTGGGGCGTAGGCAGAAAAAGATTCTTTTCCATACTATTACCGAGCCCAAGGCCCCAGAAGCCGCCGTTTCCCAAACTGATCAGTGATTGCTGGGCCTGGTAGCCTATCACTTCCTGGTTAGCTTCTGTACTCATACCGAAAACAGAACTCAGCCAGTAAATAACCCGTTTCATTCGGTAGGATCGCATAAGCATCACAGGAATCATCACCACTGCAGCTACAGCACCGGTGGCCATGATATGAGGCAATCTTGCACCACCAATGAACAGCATGGCAAAACCGATTAATCCAATTATTAATCCCGTGCTGAAATCCGGTTGAATAACAATTGCGGCTATAATACCTGCCATAAGGACGATCGGCGGGAAAAACCCGGTATAAAAATCTTTGATCTTGTCGCGTTTCTTATCGATATAATATGCCAAATAAATGATCAATGAAAAGCGGGCGACGTCAGAAGTCTGTACGGTAAAAAGTCCCAGATCCAACCAGCGCGCGGGAAAACTGATTCCTCGAATGACATAAACAAGTTTGGTAATTAAAAGTAGGACGATGGCTCCAATCATGAGATGTGGTGCAATGGATTTGAGTTTGCGGTAGTCCAGAAAAATAAATAAAAACATGGCCATCATGCCTACGATCAGTCGTTTGAGATGAGAGCGCAGGAAAAGGGTATCTGTCACGCCACCTGTTTCATTGAGAGAAATGGATGAACTAGAACTGTATAGCATTACCGTACCAACGGCGCAAAGGATAATAATCAGCACCAGTAAAATCTGGTCATACTTTTTGGTAATAATGTCTAATTGTTTCACTGGGGGACCATTTCCTTTACCAAAGATTTAAACACCTCGCCCCGTTCTTCGAAATTAGTAAATTGGTCAAAACTGGCGCAGCCCGGAGATAATAATACAATATCCCCGGGTTCTGCGCGCAGATGGCAAACCTCAACAGCTTCTTGAAGGCTGGAGACCTGCTCCAGCTTTACCGCATCCCTCAAGGCTGCTGAGATTTTTTCACTCGCCTGTCCATAGGCGACAATTTCCTTCACTTTATTCTGGGCATGTGGAAGGAGTTGTGAGAATTTTCCACCTTTATCTTTTCCACCAAGGATGAGGTGGATAGCAGAGTTAAAACTATCCAGTGCAACCTTGACCGCATCCACATTGGTGGCTTTGGAATCATTGTAGTAGGTTACACCATTTACATCCAGAACTCTTTCGAGCCTGTGTTCTACTCCGACAAAGGTAGACATAGTTTGGGCGATCCGTGAATTAGGAACACCCAGGATTTTTGCTGCCGTAGCAGCTGCCAGGGAATTCGCTAGATTATGCCGCCCAGGAAGAGCGAGTTGATCAAGATGAATCAGCGTGGCGTGCTTTTCATCATAGATTTTGGTGGCGTTCATGGTGAAGATTGTTTCCCTTTCTCCAAGAATGCTGAATCCGTGGGTCTGGGGTAAAACGCCCTCAAATTTTGTGTTGAGTACCGGATCATCATAATTATATACAATATGATCCCGTTGATCTTGGTTCTGGATCATATTCATTTTCGCCTGGATATATGCATCCATACCGCTGTAACGATCCAGGTGATCCGGTGTAATATTTAAAAATACAGAAATGAATGGTTTAAAATGGACAATATGTTCCATTTGAAAACTGGAAATCTCTAATATATAGACCCGGTGGGAAGGCTTGGCTTCTAAATCCTTTAATACAATATCAGAAAAGGCCGTTCCAACATTCCCAGCTAGGGCGGGAGAGAAGCCTTTTGTTTTGCACATTTCCTCCAGCAGACTTACAGATGTTGTTTTGCCATTAGAACCGGTGATTGCAATAATTGCGCCATACGTAAACCAACTAGCAAATTCAATTTCACTAACTATAGGGATCCCATTGGCCTTCGTCTCATTTACGATTGTCGCATCTTGTTTGACTCCTGGTGAGATGACGCATAGATCAGCATCATAAATTTTTTTGCTGTGTCCGCCCGTTTCTACGTTAATACCTTTTGATGAAAGTTTTTTTGCACGCTCAATGACATCGCTATCAGAACTACCATCGCTGATTAATATATTAGCACCAAGGGTTTTTCCTAAGCGAGCTGCACTCTCGCCACTACGGCCAAGACCAATCACGGTAATATTTGCACCCTCAATGCTAATTAGATTTTTGTTGGAAATATCCATTAACGAATCTTGAATGTGGTGAGAGTTAACAACGCCAGTAAAAGGCCAATAATCCAGAAACGAATCACGACCCTGGATTCCGGCCAGCCTTTTAATTCAAAATGATGGTGGAAGGGGGCCATCTTGAATAGTTTTTTCCCTTCACCTGTTTTCATGCGTGTATACCTAAAGTAACCCACCTGCAGAATCACAGAAACGGCTTCTGCCACAAATACACCGCCGATGATGACCAATAAAAATTCTTTTTTGAGTAAAATGGCTAAAGTGCCTAGGGCCGCACCTGTTGAGAGGGAACCTACATCGCCCATAAATACTTCAGCTGGCGCGGCGTTAAACCATAAATATCCCAGACATGCTCCTACACAGGCAGCGGTGAAAATGGTAAGCTCACCAGCCCCCGGGAGGTAAATAATATTTAAATAATCTGAGAAATCAACACGTCCACTAATGTAGGCAATAGTAGCGAAAACACTGAATGAGATTGCCAGAAGTCCCGCTGCTAGACCGTCTAGGCCATCGGTAAGGTTTACTGCGTTTGAAGTTGCCGTAACCACCAATACAATCATGAGAGGATAAAGCATGCCAAAATCAACCACTGCATCCTTAAAGAAGGGTAGCGAGGTTACGGTTCTAAAATTGTCCCAGGCGGGCGTATGATAAATCCACCATGAGATGATAATACCTAGCAAAATTTGTCCGGTCAACTTATAGCGAGCCACCAAGCCTTTTTTCATTTTTTTGATGGTTTTTAAGTAGTCATCAAAAAACCCGATTAATCCCATCCAGATGGTGGCAATCAGTACGATTTGTACAAAAGGATTGCTCATATCAGCCAGTAGGAAGGTGGGGAGGATAATAGCTGTGAGGATAATTACCCCCCCCATAGTTGGAGTACCCTTTTTCTTTTGATGGGCCTCCGGGCCATATTCACGGATTTCTTCACCAATCTGATGTTGGTTCAATTTCCGTATAATGGCCGGTCCGAGGATGAAACTAATCAGCAATGCCAGTATTGCGGCACTTGCACTACGAAATGTGATATACTGAAAAATATTGAATGGGGAAAAAATATCACGTAGAGGATAAAGAATGTGATACAGCATCAGGTTGCTAAAATAGCCTTTACAATGGTTTCCATTTGCATGCCTCGAGATCCTTTGACTAGGACTTTGTCCCCTTCGTTCACAATGCTTTTTAAAGATAATAGTAGATCGTCTTTATTATCAAAATGCTGATGAAATTCCGTGTTTGTAATTGCGCGATCGGTAGCGATTGTCTCCTGTCCCACTGTTAAAACAGCCGATAAGGCTGCTTCATCACATTTTTTCCCCACACTGCGGTGCTGTTCTAAAGATGAATCGCCCAGCTCGAACATATCACCAAAAACGAAAATCCGTTGTCCGTTTCCACTGAAAGCTTGCAGATAATCGATGGCTGCTATAGTAGACTCGAGATTTGCATTGTAGGTGTCATCTATAATGATAAATGAACCGTTATTTTTCACCTCGCAGCGGCCTTTTGGTGGTTGAAAGGACTTAATTTTTTCACTTATTTCCGACCATTTCAATCCAAGCGTACGTGCGATAGCCGTACAGGCGATCACATTTTTTGCAAACGATAAATTGATGGAACAGGTGGGAATCTCTTTGGTGTCTATGGTCAGGGTAATGGTACCGTCATCTTCATGGTGCAGATCAGCGGGGAAATCACATTCGGGCGTGAGACCAAAGGAAATGGACTCTCCAGGGACTCCTAATGCATTCACGCGATGGTCTGCTGCATTTACAAAGGAAATACCATTGTTTAACTTTTTGAAAAGGGCACCCTTTGTTTCTGCAATAGTCTTAATCGAACCAAATCCTTCTAAATGTGCCGGGGCGATATTAGTAATAATACCGTGGGTGGGATTGGCGATGTCACACAATTCAGCAATATCTCCCAATTGGTTTGCACCCATTTCCAGAATGGATACTGTATGACCTGGGGTTAACTGAAGTAGAGTGAGAGGTAGGCCAATAGATGTATTATAATTTCCTTCTGTGGCGTGCACATTGTATTGGGCGGAAAGGACATGTTTGATTAATTCTTTAGTAGATGTTTTACCATTCGATCCCGTGATTCCAATAACGGGAATATGGAATTGGTTTCGCCATGCTGTTGCTACTTTTCCAATGGCTTTTACCGGGTTATCAACTTTAATCTGAGTGATTGTCAATTCTTTCGAAACCGTATTGACCAGTGCACAATCGCTGCCGCGGTCAATAATTTCTTTTAAAAATGTATGTCCGTCCACCCGTTCCCCAGCGATTGCAATATATAGGTCCCCCGATTGAACTTCCCGGCTGTCTGTTGTAATGCCCGTAACTTCAGAATCGAAAGAGATACCGATTGTTTTTTTAAAAACTTCCGCGAAGCCAGCTGGATCGGGTAAATCAATCCGCATTGATAAATCTTTCGATAATTTCCAGATCAGAATAGGGCAGTTTTTCACCCATAACTTCCTGGTAGTCCTCCCGTCCTTTTCCCAGTACAACCAAGATGTCTTCTGCTTTTAATTCCAGGATTGCTTCGGTAAGGGCAATAGCGCGATCCTTATATATTTGGTGCTTGTTTTCAGATAAGCCATCGCAAATCTGGGCGTTGATATTTGCTAAATCTTCTGTCCGAGGATTATCTGGCGTTATATATAATTGATCTCCATACTTCTCAGCAATGTGTCCCATTTCTGGTCGTTTGGTCGCATCCCGATCACCACCGCAGCCAAATAAAATATTGATCCTGCCGCTTGGATTTTTCATGCTTAAAATTGTAATCAGAACTTTTTCATAGGCATCGGGCGTATGGGCATAGTCTACAATCACTGTTGCCCCATTTTGAAGTGTAATCACTTCCATGCGCCCGGGGATTGTTTTGCAGCCAGAGACACCTTCCTTAATCAGCTTGGGTTTAATGCCAAGGCTGATGGCAGTGCTTACCGCACATAAAATATTTTCAACATTAAAATCGCCTACCAGTGAAGAGGAAATGTTGATTGTCATATCTCCTGCTTGGATTGTGCCTCGAATTCCGCCCAAATCTTGGGATAATACCGAATAATGAATATCTGTAGATCCGTTTTTAGAAATACTAACTACAGGCGCCTGGGATTGATTGGCCATTTCTTTACCCATTCCATCATCATGATTTATAATTGCGGTGCCAGTAATTGGCAAAGATTTAAATAGTTTGGCTTTTGCATGGAAATAATCATCCATGGTTTTATGGTAATCTAAATGCTCGCGAGATAGATTGGTAAAAACGCCAAGATTAAACTCCACATCTGCTACTCTCAATTGGTCGAGGGCATGGGATGAAACTTCCATAACTACGTGGGTAAATTCTTTATTCACTAATTCGCGAAATATTTTTTGCAACGTAATTGGATCGGGAGTAGTTAATGATTTTTCTGAGGTAAATCCGTCCGCGATAATACCTAAAGTCCCCAATTGGGCACTTTGGATTCCTGCAGCGCGCAGAATTTCTTGAAGGATAGAAGCCGTTGTTGTTTTGCCGTTAGTGCCCGTAATACCAATAACCGTCAAATTTTTTGTCGGATGGTCATAATATTCTGCTGACACACGGCTAGCCGCTAAACGTGGATTGGCAACTTGTATATTGGGAATGGGCAACTGACCCATTTCCCTGCCATTGGTAATTACAACTGCAGCACCGTTTTCTATTGCTTGGGGGATAAAATCATGGCCATCAGCTTCTTCGCCGTATATGGCCACGAATAAACTGCCATCGGTTACGTTACTGGAATGGCTGCATATATCTTTCACGTCTAACGAAGGCAGGGTAGTGTCATCAATGACAATACCTTTTACCAGTTTTTTCAGCTTCATATTAATTTAATCCCATAGTGCATATAGATCCAGGCAGCTTTTTTGTTCCCGGTGATGGGCTTTGCCAAACTACATGGCCGGATCCCGTAAAATTTGCACGGATGTTTGAGGCTATTAATACCTGTTTGGCCTTTCGAATACTCATGCCACGCACATCGGGCACAATGGTATATCCATCTTGATAAGTTGGATATGGCGCAACAGTTTTTATAGGTACCAAATCCATATTATCCTTTTCGGATGCATCGACATAAACAGTTTTGGGAAATTTTGTTTTCGGCTCATGGTATTGAATAGAATCATCCATATTAATAATCCGCTGGGCCACGCGGCGAAATACGGGCGCTGCACCATAGCCGCCCCAATGGAGGCCGTAGCGGGGTTCGTCTAGGATAATTACTCCTACAATTTGGGGATCTTCCGCTGGGAAAAAACCAACGAAATTGGAAATATATTTACTTTGTGAATATTCTCCTTCTATGAATTTATGCGCAGTTCCCGTTTTCCCCGCAATGGACCAACCCTTTATACCTGCTTTGATCCCGGTGCCGCTTTTTACGCTTTGCACTAACATATCCTTGATCGTAGACATAATTTCAGGGTCAGCCACTTTTCGCATCACTTCAGGTTTTTCTGCATATACCAGCTTGCCTTCAGGGGTTAATATTTGTTTTACTAATCGCGGTTTTAGAAGGAATCCACCATTGGCAATGGCTGCGTAAGCGGACGCCAGCTGTAGTGCAGTGACACCCACTTCATATCCAATTGACAACTCAGCCAGGGATAGCTCGCTCCAATCTTTTATTTTTCGAAGTGTTCCTTTCATCTCTCCTGGGAAACGAATACCGGTGAGAGTTCCGAATCCATAGTTCCTAGAATAAGTGTATAATGGATTTTGCCCTATTTTTTGGGCAATTTTTATTGTGCCAACATTACTAGAGTGTGCAATGATTTGAGGGAAGGTAAGGAGCCCAAATTTTTCGTGATCGGTAATTATTTTCCCTGCAACCGTGAATTGACCGTCCTCGCAATAAAATTCATCATAAAGAGATACTTTTTTCGTGGCTACAGCAGCAGTAGCAGCTACAATTTTGTAGGTGGATCCTGGTTCAAATTGATCTGTAACTACTCTGATTTTTTGGTTCTCTACAGGGTAAAAATCATGCTGATTAGGGTCAAAATCCGGTAGAGATGTCATGGCCAGAATAGCACCGGTTTGTGGATCCATCAAAATACCCATCGCGCCCTTTGCCTTTGATTCTTCTATTTGTCGGGCTAATTCTTCCTGAAGAATACTTTGATATTCCAGGTTGATGGTTAATTGAATATTAGATCCATCAACGGGATCCTTAATGGGGAAACTAGTTTTGACTTGAGCGCGCCCTTCACCATCCACCTGTTTGACTACCCAGCCATTTTTCCCTTCAAGATACCCATTGAATTCTTTTTCAATTCCGATCAATCCTTTGTCATCTACATCGGTAAATCCAATGATTTGAGAGCCAATATTGTTATGGGGGTAAGAACGCCTGAATTCCCGATCTATCACCAGGCCGGAAATGCGCTGCCCTAGAATTAGTGCTACCTTTTCCTTCCGTAAATTACGTTCCAGATAAACAAAATCGGCTTTTGAATTCAATTTATTTAAATAAAAATCTGATTTCCTGCCTGTAGATTCATATATCAGATCTGCAAATCTGGCTTTATCCTTTATTTTTGATGGATGAACCGCTATGGAATAGTGGATAATGTTACGTGTTAGGGGTACATTTTTTGTATCGTAAATATTACCTCGTACAGCAAGAAGCGGTTCCTGCCTTTGCCCTTGGCTGATACCCTGCTTGCGGTAGATATCACTGTCAATGACCATAATCTGAAATAAGCGCGCAGAAAGTCCAGCCCAAGCAAAAATGAGGCAGCATGAGATAACGGTTACCCGTGTGCGGAATTTCAGATAGGTCTTCGTCAATTAGCGTCAGTTATAATATTTTTGTCAATGTAAATCATTAATGTTTCAGGTTGAGCGGGGATCATATTCAACTCTGTCCGTGCCACTTGAGAAATACGATCCCCTCGGGAAAGTTGAGTAATATCCATTTTGAGTTCATTCACTGAATTATCTAGCTCAATAGAGACTTGATTTTGTACTTCAATAGCTAGCATTGTTTCATCCACTTCCGTATAAACCCATAAGTAAACTATCAATCCTGTGATGGAAAGAATTGTAGTAGAGAAAAAAAGCAGTGTCTGGAAGAATTCCCGATTCTTTTTTGATCGACGTTTTCTCTTTTTCAATGGTATTATGCGATCCTCTCTGCCGCCCGAAGTTTGGCACTACGAGAGCGTCTGTTGTGAGATTGTTCAACTTCAGAAGGTAGGATTGGTTTTTTGGTGAGCACCTTGAGTTTCCCTGATTGTTTTAATGACCGGAAACGATGCTTTATCATTCGGTCTTCAAGGGAATGATAGGACATAATCACAATTCGGCCACCTATGGATAGATAATCATTAAAGTGGTCAAGAAAAATCGCAAGTTTATCCAGCTCGCCGTTAACCGCAATGCGTATGGCTTGGAATACGCGCGCTAGGGATTTGTTTCTTTGATGTGGAGGGGTAGACCTGCGGACGGCCTCTTTGAGGTCAGCCACAGTGGTCAGTTGCTTTATAGATTTAATGGTACGGGCAATTTTTCGCGAATGACGTTCTTCACCATATTGGTAAATCAAATCTGCTAATTCTTTTTCGGATAACCTGGAAATTAGTTCTGCTGCCGTTTCACCGGTATCTTCATCAAAGCGCATATCCAATTTTCCTTCGGTTTCAAAACCAAAACCGCGAGAATCAGAATCCAGCTGCATAGAGGAGATACCTAGGTCTAATACCATGCCATTCAATTCAGAAATTTTCAATTTCTTGAGGACTCCTGGGAATTGGTGGTAGGAAGAGCGGTATAATAAAACGGGGTGTGCAGAGGCAGCAAAATGGTTACTGCATATTTCCAGTGCCTCCGCATCCCGATCAATTCCTATTAGCTTTCCATTGGCAGAGAGCTGGTTTAGGATTTGTGTGGCGTGCCCACCAGCCCCGATGGTACCATCCAAGTACGTTCCATTGGGGTGGAGGTTCAAGTATGTTAGAACTTCGGAGACCATCACAGGAATATGAGAGTACGGTTGTTCCTGCAATGCCTTCGCGTTCATTAAAGTATAATTTGATTGGCCAGTGCATCGAATTCAGAAGAATCAATTTTACGTGATTCTTGATCAACGGAATCCAGTAATTTTGGATTCCAAATTTCTATTTTATTCACCATCCCAATTATCAGTGCTTCTTTTCCAAGTTGTGCATATTCTATCAAGTTAGGTGTTATTGCGATGCGCCCTTGTTTATCATATTGCAAAGAAGAAGCATAACGTACAGTACTGCGTACAAAAGAACGATTGATTCGAGATAAAGAGGAGAGCTTCCGGAGTTCACTTTCAATAGATTGCCACACCGTAACCGGATAAACCCAAACGCATGGATCCATCCCCCTGGTGATCACAAAGGATTGTTCATTATCCGAGGTGAGCACATTACGGAATTTGGCTGGAATATTGACGCGCCCCTTAATATCTAAGGAATACGAAAATTCTCCAGTAAATGTATTTTGATTTATTGTCATGCCCAAAAAAGTCAGGTAAAATTACCCACAACTACCCATAATCTATTCAATATCCCCCACAGATGTCAATATATTTTATGAAAAAATTATACTATCTCCACTGCATATGCAGAGATTGGATAAACGAATACTTTAATGCGGAAGGGCTTTAGCTATTCGGAACGAACTGCTGAATGGTCACCGTTTTATCGGCAATAGAGAGGGAAACCCGGACTGGATTTGAAGATGAATCAATAGAATTTAGGGCAGCACCATTCAAGTAGAGATTTATGCCCCTTGTATGTTTCAATAAAATTTCAAATGTCTGACCAAATTTGTAAAGACGGTTATCTCCCGAAGGAATGAGATTTTCAATAGGTTTAAGCGTGTCTATTTTGGTAAGGTACCAAACCCGTTCGGCAGCGGCCAGTTTGAATATGTATGGTGGTTCTGATTTAAGTTCTTGAATCTTTTCAGATAAAATATCAAAGTTATTCTGCAAGTCTTGATCCGTAATGGGCCCCTCTTCCACAAATTCACTGGGATATTCAAGAGGAGTATTAGTTGCTTCTTCCTCATTAATGACTCGAATGATATAAATGGAAAAAATCAATATTCCTACCAGGATAATCCCTTTTAGGGTTTCGGTACGAACATTTTTCGCATTGTGATTCTGCAACACTACGGCGTTTTCTTTATCACTTGACTGCGCTTTTTCTAATTTCTTAAGAGATTCCTCTTTTTTCGGTTTTGGCGCTGATGTCTTATTTCCTAAAAAGTTTTCTAGATTATTGACAATTTCTTCTGGATTCGCACCTATTTCGGTGGCATAAGCACGTATAAATAGACGGATATATGTGTGAGGGAGTAAATTAAAACGACCATCTTCTATTGCTTCAAGATAGCTAAGATTGATCTTGGTTCGATTATGAATCTCTTCAAGATTGATGCCCTGCTGTTTCCGGAGGGTTTTTAATTCTGTATAGAACTCAGACATAAGGGCGGAAAAGTTACGTGCAGGTTTCCCTTCGGAAAAACTCTTTTTGACGTTTATATAAGATCCTGAGCAACAACATCAAATTGATACTTCTGGTAAGACATAAAGTGCATATATAATTACCATTTTCATTATTGGGTTTCCAATAGATCAATAAAATGGGAATAAAAGCTGGATAGAGGGAATCCCATCACATTATAAAAACATCCGTCTATACGATTTACACAAACAGAAAACCAATCTTGGATGCCATAACTTCCTGCTTTATCAAAAGGTTTGTAAGTCTCAATATAATAATTGATAACATTATCACTTAAAGAATTAAATGTAACATTAGTTCGTTCGTGAAAACTGTTGCTGATATCCTGATTTATGTTTTGAATCGAGACCCCGGTAATCACTTGATGGGTATTACCGGACAATTGTTTTAACATGTGAAAACTGTCGTTCCCGTCTTTGGGTTTGCCTAAAATATGTGACCCAAGAACAACAATAGTGTCTGCGCCAATGACCCATTTATCAGGATAAGATTTGGCAACATCTTTTGCTTTTTCCTGAGCATAATGTTCTACAAAATCCGTAGGAGAAAGATTGATGGAAAAATCTTCATTAATCTGGCTTGGAACCACTTCAAATTCCAAATCGATCTGTTCAAGCAATTGTTTGCGCCGGGGCGATCCGGATGCGAGAACAATTGGGTATTTGTTCAGGTGTTTCATCGAAATACAGCCATACGGCCAACATGGTTTATTTTTTGAGACCCATTATTGGCTGTAATTTTATATAAATAAACACCATTGGCTAACATACCACCATATTCATCCCGTCCATTCCAATAAATTTGTTGGTGGCCGATGGTAAAGTGTACTGGCAGAATAGATTTTATTCGGCGACCGGCCAAGGTATAAATATCAACCGATATTTCCGCATCATCAGTTAATTCAAATGTAAATTTTGTTTCATGGGCAAATGGATTAGGAAAATTAAAGACATGCAGAAGATCGAGTTTTTTGGATTTTAACAAGATAAGGTCAATTCGTGCTTCAGTGGGATTATTGGCATTGTCCCAGGCACTTACGACCAAGGACAGTTGGTCCTGGTCAGATGGTATATTATGCTCGATTATTCCTGTGTTTAAACTGTTGACATCATAAATGAATCGCTCGGTTGCAATAGATTTATCATCCGTTTCAGGATTGATGAATAAAAGTTCATGCCCCTTTTCTCCCGTTATGTTGATCCCAAGTGGGTCCGAGAGCCGGATTATCAATTTTTTTTCAGCAGAAAGATGGTCTCCGCTGCGAAGTATTCTACCTGTTTCAGTCTCAAACGTAACGATCGGTCCATCTGTGTCATTGGAGGGAGATCCAAGCGTCAGTTGAATTTCTCCTACTGCACCAATGGCTTCTTCACCTGTGTTTGATGCAATTGAGAACCTGACTTTGGCCGGTTTATCAGAGTAAGTAATATCTTTTGGGACCCTGAATTTGGTAGATAAGGATGCCCCATCAAAAGTAAAGGTACCTCGGAACAAGGTCGGCCCAATTTTTAGATAAGATATTTCTTCCTTGGATGAAATAAAATTGAATGATTTGGTGATTTGACTTGGGCCATCTTCAAAAATAAGGAATCCTTCTCCTGAAATATATGGGCTGGTACCATTCAAGGTTCCCACATCCAGTGTGGCTAAGGTATCAGGTACCACCTTACCATCGCTGATAATTTCTGACGGCAAGGGTAATTTCATTGCTGGGTCACCGAAAAGATGAAATAATTCACCATCAGATCCACCTGTTTTTACGGACTGCAGCGCCATCCCCAAGTTGGTATCGGTTATACCTCCGTTGGGGAAAAAAGCGTTAAATATTTTTTCTAAATAATAGATATTACTGGAGATAGTAATACCTCGAGTAGTTGTAATAATTGCAGAGGCCGCATCCATCGATGTGCGGATGAGTTCTTCAGCAAATGATTCAGATCCAATTTGATCAAATTGTCCCCAGTTACATGTTCCGGCAATCCAGATGGGCAGTTTCATTTCCGCATGCATGGATTGGATATCATTTCTGTTTTCATTGATAATCAAAAGTTTTTCTTGGGCCCATTGGGTGGGGTTACCATGTCCGATAAAGTTGATCAATGCAGTGCCAGCAGCAATTTGGTCAAATAAGGCTTGGGTGGCTTCAGGCTTTATTACGCCAAAAATAGAGCCATCACTTACTTCAGGATAATCTACCATGTATAGTTTTTTTATCTCCATAAAGTCAGGAATGGATTTTGTCAATCGTTCAGAGTTTAACGTATGACTTTTACCGATGAATAATTCATGCGCTTCTTTTTCTGGTCGGGCCGGATCATCGGCGATTAAAGTGATACGTTGCTTCCACAAACCGGGAGGCATACCGGTTTCAAAGGTGATAATTTTTTCCACAAAGTTGGTTACTTCTTGCGTACTTCTGGCGGGATACCGGCCTAAGGCCATTTCGGGTATGATACCATTGAAGGAAGCCAGGCGATCATCAGTGGCATGAGAATAAAATGTCCCAACTTCAATGGTGGGAACAATAATATTAGATTGGCCTGTGATATTACGGTAATCGTAATCCGCATCCCCAAGCAGAAGGGCAGTGTAGGGATTTGTGGCCCAGTTCTCCTGGGTCCACTGAAGAAAATGCCGGATAGCTACTGGGTCTTGATTGCCTCCAGAAAATTCATCATATATATCTTCTAGCGATGCAAAGAAGGATTTTCCTCGATGGTTGACCAAGTTCTGTGCTGGACTTCGAAATTCTCCTGGGCCAATGAGTACGTGGTCAGCACCGCTTAATTGATCTCTTAAGTTGTGAAAAGTCTTGATCCCAATTAAGGATATATTTTCTATACTTGGGACATCATCGGGTTTAAAGACAAAATACCTCTGCAAGGTGTCGGGTGGGAGTGAAACACGTATCAGTGTTAAATCGTTCTGTGATTGGTTGGGTACGTTTTGGGGCAATCTTAAATTTGTAATATTCCATACCTGAAGATTGGAACCTAATATCGTAAAAGTCATATCGTTGGCTGTAACCGGTGCAAAAAATTCAAATGGATTTGAATAAATCAATTTTCGCGCATAAGATAAGGTAAGAAAATCGAACAGTGGTTCAGAATTGGGATTATCAGAAACATTCGAAATTTGAAATGTTTGTGATCCTTGAGGCAAGGTACCAGCAGCAATAGAAAAATCTGTTGATTTTAAATCAATATTTGACCAGGTAATAAAACTTAATTCCTGGGAATTCAATGAAAGTTGAACCGCATGTTTGGTATCTCCGTAGCGTGTTTTGATCGATTCTTTGCCGATCATGCCGAAAGCACCGGTGGCACTGATGGAGGGAACCGGCTGCACCAGATCAACTTCCTGGCCAAACGAACCCCCTTGCTTTATAACTGTGTTGCCCCAGGCCAAACCTGATTTATGGGGATTGTTTAAATCAGATTCAAAATGAAGATGAGCAAACCCATAGTCAACGCTTAGGGGTCCATCTTGTACTGTTTTAGCAGTTTCAATTCTTTTACCGCGCACAGAACTATCCTCGGGTATCAAGAGCCAGTACATCGATTTGGTAAAATAAAGGTTTTGGTGCCATCTTACCTGATCAGCATTTTGATCAAACCCGCTGGGTCCCTGACCGTAAAAGTATATTTCATCACCTGTATCCAAACTGCCATCTGATTCGCCATTGATAATTATTGCTAGTTCTACCAGGTTTTCCGGTATTGTTGCATTATTGGTAATCTTTTGTGTCAAGTTATAGGTGCGGTCCCTTCCAATTGCAGAAGCGGTAAAAAGCATAAAATTGCGGGGATCCAATAATTCTCCTGTACCGAGGGCCAAATGAATAGCATTGGCAGGTATTTTATAAATACCATCATATTCAATGGTGAATTTAATCCACCGACCCTTAGGCATTTCCTGAATTTTAAGTAAAACATGTTTTGGAGGATTGATCCAGTTTTTTGCCGTGTTCCAATTAAGAACTTTTGGCGGAAGCAAATTTTGATGGACGGAGGTTAGTTTTGGCGGACCATCATTTCTTCCATTGAGATAAATTGTTATTGTTTGACTTGGATAATAAAGACCATCAGAAGATAAAGGGCTGACTTGGATTGTTCCAGTTTGTAAATCGTTCAATTTTTGTTGGTGAATCCATTGTGTTTTTGTTAGCGTTACCCCTTGAAATGGATGGGCGAGCGGTTTTTCTGAACGTGTCGTTATTGATGGTAAATTTGAATCAGGAAGTCCGATTAAAAGTTCGATTGATCCAAGATCATCAGGATCGTTCGGTTTGCAGATAATCTGAATCACTAATTTTTCCACAGTGGATGACATAACCGCAACAGTAGTCTGTGCCATTAGGCATCCTAAAAAGGAAATGAGCGTTATCCAGATTTGATGGGATCTCATGGGTGTAAAATTTAATGAGTGGTTTGGGATGAATTAGAGCTACTTTTTTAAGTTCTTTATCATTTTTTATTCAAAATTAATTTCCCTTCATGTATTGAAATTGAATCCGGGGATAGTTAAACGTAATTTGAATATTGTTTTATTAACAAATTTTTTCATGTTTGATATCAACCCATCAATTTGAAAGGATTTCCTTTGTTTGACCTAAAAATTATTAAAGTCGTTTATGATCGCATTCCTGATATGGTGAATGCGGCCAGGGATATGGTCGGACACCCTTTAACGCTGGCGGAGAAGATCCTATATGCTCATCTGTTTGAAAGAAAAGTATCAAGGGTATATGCCCGTGGGGATTCTTATGTTGACTTTGCACCAGATCGTGTGGCATTGCAGGATGCCACGGCCCAAATGGCATTACTTCAATTCATGATGTCAGGAAGATATAAAGTTGCGGTTCCATCCACCGTCCATTGTGACCACCTGATTCAAGCCAAACAAAATGCACGAACCGATTTAGCACAGGCCCTTGACGTAAACAGTGAAGTCTATGATTTTCTGGAATCTGTATCGAATAAATATGGACTCGGATTCTGGAAACCAGGGGCCGGCATCATCCACCAGGTAATACTCGAGAATTATGCTTTTCCAGGTGGTATGATGATTGGTACTGACAGTCACACAGTCAATGCGGGTGGATTAGGTATGGTGGCCATCGGCGTCGGTGGTGCCGATGCTGTAGATGTTATGGCTGGGATGCCGTGGGAGCTAAAATTACCCAAACTGATCGGTGTGAAGTTGAGCGGAGAAATGAGTGGTTGGACTTCAGCCAAAGATGTGATTTTGAAGGTGGCAGGGATTCTAACTGTAAAAGGAGGTACAGGTGCAATTGTTGAATATTTCGGTGATGGGGCCAACAAACTATCCTGTACTGGGAAAGGAACGATTTGCAATATGGGTGCTGAAATCGGCGCCACCACTTCTTTATTTGGCTATGACGCACCTATGGAAAAATATTTAAAAGCCACAAATCGGGAAGCTGTGGCTGACCTGGCCAATGGAATTGCGGAGCACTTGCGGGCTGATGATGAGGTAAATAAAAAACCTGAACAATTCTTTGATCAGGTAATCGAAATAAATTTATCCGAATTAGAGCCCCATTTAAATGGCCCTTTTACACCGGATAAAGCAACTCCGATATCAGACATGGCAGTAGCTGCTAAAGAAAATGGCTGGCCAACAGAAATAAAAGTTGGGTTGATTGGATCATGTACCAATTCGTCTTACGAAGATATTTCCCGCTCTGTTTCCATTGCCCGGCAAGCGGTGGAAAAAGGGTTGAAGACCAAAGCGGATTTTACTATTACACCTGGTTCCGAGCAGGTCCGCTATACGATTGAGCGGGATGGGTTCATTGATACATTTGAAGCGTTAGGTGCCAGTGTCTTTGCCAATGCATGTGGGCCCTGCATCGGTCAGTGGTCCAGATCAGGTGCGGAAAAGGAAGAAAAAAATACAATTGTACATTCGTTCAATCGAAACTTTGCGAAACGAGCCGATGGTAATCCGAATACACATGCATTTGTTGGTTCACCGGAATTAGTCACGGCATTGGCAATTGCTGGTGATCTAACTTTTAATCCAGTAACAGATATATTAACTAATGAAAATGGTAAGGAGATAATATTTGATGCGCCCAGCGGGGATGATCTACCAAGTGACGGGTTTGATGTTATTGATTTAGGTTATCAGGAGCCGATTGAAGACGGAACTAAAGTAGATGTAGTGGTAAACCCGAGTTCAGAGCGCCTGGCATTACTGGTACCATTTGAACCCTGGGATGGCAGGAATATTACGAAAATGAAAGTCCTAATTAAGGCCAAGGGTAAATGTACGACAGACCACATTTCCATGGCGGGTCCATGGCTACGCTATCGCGGACATTTGGATAATATCTCTAATAATCTACTCACTGGAGCTATGAATTATTTTAATGAAAAAACCAATTTAGTGAAAAACCAATTAAATGGAGAATATGGCCCAGTTCCTGTTGTTCAGCGGGATTATAAAAGCAATGGGATACCTACCATCATTGTAGGTGATGAGAACTATGGTGAGGGGTCCTCCCGAGAGCATGCGGCCATGGAACCAAGATTCTTGGGTGTACGGGCTGTGTTAGTCCGCTCATTTGCCAGAATTCATGAAACAAATTTAAAAAAACAAGGGATGCTGGCATTGACCTTTGCGGACAAAACTGATTATGATAAGATCCTTGAAAACGATACCTTAGATTTTGTTGATCTCGATCAATTTGGCATGGGTCAACCCCTGACTTTAGACGTTTTTCACACTGATGGATCATCGGATATCATTTATTGCGACCATACCTATAATGATACACAGATCGAATGGTTCAAAGCAGGTTCTGCATTGAATCTTATCCGCTCACAGGAAATCTAGCTTTCCATGAAAATCCTCGTTTCTGATCCTATTACATCAAATGGATTAGCTGTGTTGAAAAATGCAAATTTTGACATTGTCGAATTACCAAATGGCAGCCCGGAAGAAAAGATAGAAGCCTGTAAAGATGCACACGGTTGGATCATACGCAGTGGCACTAATATTACTGCAGCAATGTTTGAAATGGCCAAAAATCTACAGGTAGTTGGCCGTGCCGGTGTAGGCGTGGATAATATAGATATTCCTGCTGCCACGCGTCACGGTGTAGTTGTGATGAACACACCAGATGTGAATACCATTTCCGCTGCTGAACATACAATTGCCATGATGCTTTCCTTATCCCGCAAAATACCTGCGGGGAACAGAGGATTAAAAAACGGTGAGTGGAACCGGCATGCATTAGTTGGTACTGAACTTCGAAATAAAACACTCGGTATAGTCGGGCTAGGCAAAATTGGTAAAGAAGTGCTCAACCGATGCAGGTCGTTTAGCATGAATATTTTAGGCTACGATCCATATATGAGTCAGGACATGTTTAACCCAGAAGAGGTGAAAATAGTAACGCTTGATGAGTTGACATCTCAATCAGATTATATTTCTCTGCATGTCCCCATAAACAATTCCACAAGGGACTTGTTTGATTATGATAGAATGTCTTCAATGAAACCTACGGCACGAATAGTTAATGTGGCCCGTGGCGGTATCATTAATGAAGAAGATTTATGCCGTATTTTAACCGATGGAAAAATCGCCGGTGCAGCCATAGATGTTTTTTCAACAGAACCAATCGATAAGTCCAACCCATTATTAAAAGCACCAAATATTCTATTAACTCCCCATTTGGGCGCTTCAACAGAGGAAGCCAAAGAAGGAGTTAGTGTAGCAGTGTGTGAACAGGTGCGGGATTACCTAGTTCACCAGAAACTTGTCAATGCGCTGAATATGCCAATCTCAGATTTGGCAATATTGAGTGAAATTCAAGTTCACTTAGACCTGGCTGAATTGATGGGTAACCTCCAGGTTCAGTTGAATCCCGGTATAATTAAAAAAGTTAATGTGGAATGCGCCGGTTCCATGCATGAAGCAAAACCGGCAGCATTGGCATTTTTAAAGGGTTTGCTAAATGGCCGTGTGCCAGACCGTGTCAATTATATTAATGCGGAAATACTCGCAGTGGAATTAGGTATCCAGATTGAGTATAGCTATTCTACAGATTGCGGCACCTATACCAATTTAATTCGAACAAAGGTTCAAGGTGAATCGGTCACCAACGAGATACATGGCAGCATTTTTGAGGGTAAACGTGTTCGCTTGGTTAATATTCTTGGATATGAGATTGATGTGACGCCTTATGGTACGATGCTTTTTGCCCGAAATAAGGATGTACCCGGAGTAATTGGAAAGGTAGGTACCATGCTTGGTGAAGCCAAGATCAATATCGGTGCTTATTTACTGAGCCGTGAAATGAATAATGGTGAAGCATTTGCCGTATTGCGAGTGGATAATTCAGTACCAGAAGATATTTTATTGAAATTGGAAGATTTACCCGAAATTCTTTCCGTTCAGCAGCTACATTGCTGATTTATGGCTTCTGTTTTGATGTCGAAATCGATTCAAATAGCTGGAGGTGGTATTGCAGGATTAACAGCAGCCATCCAACTAAAAAAATATGGATTTGATCCAATTGTCTTTGAAAAAGAATTACAAATAGGGGGATCTCGACACGGGGATTATGAGGGGTTAGAAAATTGGATTTTTTCTCAGCATGCCCCAGTCTTCATGAAGGATTCTGGTTTTAATTTTAAGGCAATTACTACTCATCCAATCCATCGTTTTTTGGTCCATACCCAGAATTACCAGCCATTATTAATTCAAAGTAACAATCCATTTTTTTATATGGTGAAACGAGGCAGCAATATCGATGATTTAGATAATCAATTATATCGGCAGTGCGTGGATCAAGATGTTCAATTCAAATTAGGGGAAAAAGCGCCAAAGAACTGCCACATTCATGCAACCGGTACACAAAAAGCAGCAGCCTATATTCAAGGCATTAATTTTTCTACAGGATTAAAAGATCAGATTCATTTACTTTTGGGGCATAAATACGCACCAAAGGGTTATGCATATCTAATTATTATTGGCGGACAGGGCACCTTGGCTGCTGCTTTTAAAAAACCAAAATTTTTTAATATAGATTACCTTAAGAACACCCAAAAATATTTCAACGCGAAAGGAATTCAAATTAGAAATGGGAAGCAATTTGCTAGCCGGGGTAGTTTTTCTCTTCCGTTCTTAGCTTGGAAACCGCCATTTGAAATAGGCGAAGCAGGCGGTTTTCAGGATTATTTATTTGGATTTGGAATTAGAATGTCCATGATGTCAGGCAGAGCTGCTGCTTTATCCGTTATTGGGGAAAAAACAGAAGCACGAACGATTTTAATTCAATTGAACCAAAAAAGAAAAATATCCTTTATAAACCGAATCTTATATGAACGATTAAATGATTATCAAATGGGAGTATTGGCGAAAAAACTTTATGAATCATCCAATCCATTATCCATATTGTCTAGTGCATATGACTGGAACTTTAAAAATATGCTACGTTGGATAAACATGAGTCATCGATATGAGATACGTCCTACTTAGAAGTATTCAGTTTGTTGCGATGATTATTTTGCTATCGGGGCTTGTATGGGGTATTCGAAATAACAATGTCATACTTGAACTAAATGCGCTTTTTGTTGGTTCAGGCATATTTTATATTGCAAATATGTTGTTGAAAAAAGATTAATCATTCAAATTCCTATATCATTATAACGCAAAAGCGAGAGTACTATGTCAAAACTTTGGGATGACTTAAAACAAAACATGAAAGAATGGAGCAGTGCTGCTGTTGAAAAAGCAGAAGAAGTTAGTAAGGTGGCAGTTGCCAAGACGGAAGAATTAACCAAGATAAGTAAAATCAAACTGGAAATTCATCAACTTCAACGTGATCGCCGTAAACAACAAGAAGCTCTAGGAAAATTAGTTTATGGTCAGGCCAAAGATAACAATATGGTTAATTTTACGGGGAACACGGAATTTTATTCCCATGTGGAAGAAATCGAAAGTATTTCATCTGTAATCAGTGAAAAAGAAAAAGAAATTGAAAAAATCAAAGATGAATATAATATCCAAGAAAGTGAAGTTTCTGGAAATATGGAAGAAGCACAGGTTAAAGATGAATTATCTGAAGCAGGGGAAATCAAGGATTCACCAGAATCCGAATAATGTCATTGCTGCAGTCTAAATCTTTTTCACCCAAACAAAAAACAGCCCTATCTCAATACCTTCATGAAATAAAGAGTCTGGAGCCCCTCTCCAATGAGGAAGAAGTCCATCTGGCTCAAAGCGCAAAAGCTGGGGATAAGCATGCCATTAACAAATTGGTTACACACAATCTTCGATTTGTAGTGGCAGTGGCAAAGAAATTCCAGAAATATGGTATTCCCCTTGATGACTTGATTAATGAAGGAAATCTTGGATTAATTAAGGCTGTTCAGCGATTCGATGAAACAAGGGGATTCCGATTCATTTCCTATGCTGTGTGGTGGATTTCCCAAAGTATTCGTCAGGCTATTAATAAAACAGGACGAACAATTAGGTTGCCGTCAAATGTAACCGATAATATGGGCAAACTTTATCGCCAATCTTTGGAACTGGAACAAGTTTATGGACGGGAACCTACTTCGGAAGAATTGGCTGAAATTTCAGATACAACAATTTCCTGGATTGAAAACCTGATCCGATCATACGGCAGTACCTATTCTCTTGATGAACCAATGGAAGATTCCAATGTGACCCGTATTGATTTTTTAACTTCAGAGGATGATCGCCCAGAAAAAAAAATTATTATTGAATCTTTAAAAGAAGAAATTTTCCGTGTATTACACACCTTGGATGAGAATGAGGAAGAAGTGATGCGGCTGTATTACGGTTTGGATGGAGATGACCCAAAAAACTTAGAAGAAATCGGGAGAATTATGGGGTTAACCGGGGAACGGATACGGCAAATTAAAAAACGTGGATTACAGCGACTGAGACACAGCACACGGTCCCAATTACTTAAAATATATCTTAAATGATCCATATGGATGATTAATGAACAAATTTGTAAATTGCATAAATACTCAAGGCGAATAAATTATGCTTCGTCGCAAAAAAAGACCCAATAAATACCATAATTATATCATTGTATCCGAGCGTGATTCGGACCTGCGACATTTTCATTTTTCCCATAAGAGGCTTTTGAGAATATTAGGAATTAGTATCGTATTTATTTCAGTGACACTTTTCCTAAGTGCTGATGCCCTCACGGGTCTTTTATACAAAGCAAAATTGAAAGATTTGCGAGATAATTATGAACGGTTGACTGAAACATTAGTTGATTTACAGACACAGCTTGAAGATGTATCAGGGCAAGTCGGTACGATTGAAAAAAAGGATCAGGCAATTAGAACCTATACCGGTTTACCGCAGATTGATCGGGACGTTCGTAAAATGGGTGTGGGAGGAACAGTCATTAGAAAGACAAATATGAATGATATAGCGTCTGATTTCACCGATAAGATTTCTGAACTTGGATTAGATGTTGATGCAATATCGCGACGAGTGAAACTGGAATTACAAAGTTATAATACCATGTTTGATAAAGTCCGCAATCATGCGGATAATTTAAAAGTTATTCCTTCAATTCGGCCAGTTCAGGAAGGTTTCCTCGGATCGGGATTTGGTTATCGTGAAGATCCATTTAATGGAAAAGTACGCTACCATTATGGATTAGATTTTGCGGTAAATACAGGGACAAAGATTTATGCCCCTGCTGATGGCAAAGTAAAGTTTGCTGGTGATCAAGGCGGTTTTGGGAAAGTGATCAAAATCGATCATGGGAATGGTTATCGTACCATATATGCTCATTTATCAAAATTTATAGTAAAACGCGGGCAGGATTTGAAACGCGGAGAATTGATTGCAATCACCGGTAATACCGGAAGGTCGGATGGGCCTCACCTTCATTATGAAGTCCACCAGTACGGGGCACCTAAAAATCCATTGGATTATTTTTTCTCCGGCTACCTGAAGTAAGCCTTTTTTCCTCTACACCTCTCTCATTAATTTTCAAGATAATCCAATGAGTAAATCATACTTTATAGAAACTTACGGCTGTCAAATGAATGTTGCCGATTCTGAACTAGTTTCAGGCCTGCTTACTAAGGCTGGGTATTCTGAGACTAAAGATATTCATAATGCGGATGCTATTTTCGTGAATACCTGTGCTATACGCGAACATGCAGAAGAAAAGGTGCATTCCCGTTTAGGGTATTATCATCAAATTAAAAAGAAAAATCCAAAAATGATTATTGGTCTTCTCGGATGTATGGCACAAAACCTGAAGGAAGATATCCTGGAGTCAAAACCCTACGTTGATATTGTATTGGGTCCTGATTCCTATCGTCGACTACCGGAAATAATAGAAAAAAGAAATGGGAATTCTACCCATATAGTGGATACAAAATTGTCCCGGTTTGAAGTATATGACGATATGTTTCCAAGCCGTCATCTAGGCATCAATGCATGGATTCCAATTATGCGAGGATGTGATAAATTTTGCACTTTCTGTATTGTACCATTCACTCGTGGACGCGAACGATCGCGCAGTTTAGAAGGTATTATTGATGAAATTGCCCAGGCCGTTTCTGATGGCTTCATTGAAATTACTTTGTTGGGACAAAATGTTAATTCATACAATCACGAAGGGCGCGGTTTTCATGAATTATTGGATGCAATTGCCAACGTGGTGGGTGTAAAACGCATTCGTTATACCTCGCCCCATCCCCAAGATATGACCAAGGATGTGTTGGATGTAATGGGCAAACATGATAATATCTGTAATTATGTTCATTTGCCACTTCAGGCGGGGAATAACAAAGTATTAAAACGCATGAACCGCACATATACAAAAGAAGAGTTCATTTCTCTCGCAGATCAGATTCGAGATAAGCTTCCTCATGTAGGTATATCAACTGATATTATTGTCGGTTTTCCAGGAGAAAATGAGTTGGAATTTCAAGAAACATTGGAAGTGATGGACGCGATTAAATTTGATTCGGCGTATACATTCAAGTATTCGTCTCGTCCTGGGACCAAAGCAGCTGAATTTGAGGATCATATTGCAGAACCCGAAAAACAGGACCGACTGGAACGTGTGATCAAAGCGCAAAAAGAACACACCTTGCAGCGCAATAAATCAATCGTAGGACGTGTTGAAATGGTTTTGGTTGAGAAAGAAAGTAAACGGTCGGCGAATCAATGGGTGGGCCGAACTGATTCAAATAAATGGGTAATTTTTGATAAAGAAAATTCCCACATTAGAGATTTCACTCCGGTCAGGATCACCGAAGCCAAAGGTATCTCACTGCACGGTAAAATTGTTCAATTACAAGGAATGGAGGCAGCCTGATGAAGCTGGTAAAAATTTTCGCAGGATTGGTGATCCTAATATTGATATTGGCCTTTTTAACGCAAAATACCAACATAGTTGCTGTGGATTTGATCTTTGTTGAACCTAAGAATGTTAAGGTTGCCAATGTGATGCTGGGAGCTATTTCAGTTGGTATCTTAATTGGCTTTGGTGTTGCGTTGACCAATATTCTATCAGACAAATCAGAAATTCGATCTTTGAAAATAAAAAACCGTAAACTTTCAGATGAACTCAATGATCTTCGCAATGTGGCTATTGACGAAGGTATTTATGACACGGAAGATGGAGAAAATTAACATTGATTTGGATTTTCCTGGTTGCATCCGCGGTTATTTTAGCGGCTGTATTTATCTATTATTTCCGACCTAAAAAGCAGCAGCGTACCGAATCGATTTATACCCACGCCCTTAATGCTATGGTCCGAGGAGATACTCGTACAGCCCTTAGCCACTTGAGAAACGTAGTAAAGCAGGATACAAATCATATTAATGCCTACCTTCAAATGGGAGATATTCTCAGAGGAGAAGATAATGCCCAGGCAGCAATAAAAATCCATCAGTCTCTAACTGTTCGACCGAATTTGTCAAATGAAATCAAGCGTGATATTCATAAATCTCTGGCGCTAGATTTTAAACAGCTTGGACATATAACCAAAGCAATGGGTGAAGCAGAAATGGTACTTAAGCTGGATCGAAAAAATTTGTGGGCCAATGAATTTTTATTAAAGATTTTCGAGCAACAACGTGAGTGGGATAAAGCTATGCAGACAACAAAAGCAATCCAGAAATTGAAGCAGTCTCGAGATCCCAGTCAAATTGCACGATTTTTGGTTTATCAGGGCATGGAAAAGTTAGAAAAAGGCCAGCTGAAAGAAGCAGAATCTCAATTTCAAAAAGCGGTGAAAACGTCACCAGAATTTGGATTACCCTATCTAAGATTAGGTGATGTATTTGCGGAGAATAGGGACTTAGTGAAGGCTATTGAAAACTGGGAAAAATTTGCCTTACTTAATCCAGAGGAAGGCCGGCTGGTTTATTCTAAAATTGAATCAGCATTGTTTGACCTAGGGAGATTTAGTGAAGTAGAAAAGTTTTATGAAAGAATTCTTGAAAAAGATCCATCCAACCTGAATGCTCTAACCAAATTGGCCAATGTACTAGAAGAAAAGGGTGAACATAATACTGCATTAAATTTGGTTGAAGATGCTCTATCTAAAAATGGGAGCTCAGTCCATGCTAGATTAATGAAATTGAAATTGTCGCTTCATGTATCAAAGCCCCATGAACTATCCAACCAGATTGACGAGGTTATTCAATTACTAACCATTCCCCATGAAAAATGATAAAATGTTGTTTATTTATTCTGACCATTATCTGGGGATGGAATCTCCATTCCCAAAATATTGATCTTTATTTAACGCTCTTGGAAAAGGGTAGAATGGATGAAGTGAAAGAAAATCTACCCGAATTACTTAATCGATACCCAAATGAAGCAGGTGTTTATTTGCTACAAGCAATGGTGAACGAAAATGGTGATGATTCTTTGATTCAATTCCGGAATATTATTGAAAAATTCCCAGAATCAGAATTTGCCTCCCTTGCAGCGATGAAAATTGGAGAATATTTATTTTCCAGGGGTCTTTATTCGCAAGCTGGTGTCCAATTTAAAATCGTACTGTTCAAATACCCACAAGGTGATAATCATCAAAGGGCCATGGACCTCATGGTAAATTCATATTTTGCAACTGGTGAAGAAGATTCAGCGAAAGTAGCTTTAAGAACGATGAAACAATTATATCCAAGTTTAAATTATACAAATTATAATATTGAAGGATTAAACAATAATCCGAGAGAAGCGAGATTAATTAAACTGGATCCAAATGAAATCAGTAGTCGGATCAAATCTGCCAAAGCAAAACGGAAAGTTATGTTACCGCAAAAAAAGCCCAAACCCTGGGTGGTCCAAGTTGGCGCTTTTGGTAAATACGAAAATGCAAACCGGCTTAAAAAACAGCTTCAAGGTCATGGATTTGCGACCGAAGTCCATACGGTAGATTCGAATGGAAAACGATTGCACGCTGTACGTATTGTTCGATATGAGACCAAAGAATCGGCTGAAGTAATTGGACAGAAAATCAAAAAGAATTTTGGGCTAGATTTCCGGGTTATAAATAACCCGGAATAATCGATTTCGATTAAAGTTATTAATAAAATGGGAATGATTAGGTGGCTGGTGCCTCTCACGGTCTTCAAAACCGTTGTCCCCGTTTATAGCGGGGAGGTGAGTTCGATTCTCACGCGTTCCCGCTAGCATTGAATAAAAGGAATTGGAATGAACAAAAAACAAAGACTTGTTGCAAAAAAGCATCGTAAAAACAAAGCACGGATAAAAACACTAAAACAAGCTGCAATTTCAGCTGGTAATAAAGTAAAGAAAAACACTTCATCAAAGGTGGCTACCACTATGAAACCTGCAGCAAAGAAAACACCAACCAAAAAAGTA
>DTTO01000031.1 GCA_012964665.1 Fidelibacterota bacterium | reverse complement strand
GCCGGACTTGAACCGGCACGGCTTATTCAGCCAACGGATTTTAAGTCCGTCATGTCTACCAATTCCATCACCCGGGCAATTATTATTTAATAGCAGGACGAGGCCTGTCGATCGTAGTCCCAACTCTCAGTGGGACGTAGATTGGAGGCGTCGGCCGGATTCGAACCGGCGAATGGCGGTTTTGCAAACCGATCCCTTAGACCACTTGGGTACGACGCCTTATTGTCGCTTCTTTAGTACCAATTTCTCATAAATAAGATACCAAACGATTCAAATAGCAAAATTATTTCTACCGAATCGGGGCAGAAATTAGGGTGTTTTTTTAATCAGAGCAATCAGGCAAATCGATATAATAATTCTCGTATCGATTCCATCTTGATGTTGAGATCATTGATTGCTTGTGTTTGAAGCCATAATTGGGCCGAAAGGGATAAAAAACCTACAATAATTAAACCATATAGGATTTTAGTATGCTTATCCATAGAACTCCTTTTAGTTTACGAATAAATTGGATTAATTTTTAAAATGGAAATATCGATTTTAAACATGTATCAACGCCTAAGAGATTACCATGTACCCGTGCAAGTATTGGATGAGATTTTCTCAAATGAGAGTGATCTGAAAACCCTCAGCGATTCCTGGAAAGCATTAGAGGATGGTGGACTCATGGGAGATGAAATTGCCGAAGAAGTATCAGCAGTCATTTTGGATGAATTGGAAGATAATTTAGTTCAGTCATTATCCGACGATATAAAAAAATAATTATATTTAATATTCTGTTTAATCTTTACCGGCAAAGCCCGGTTATAATAAACTTGAGAAAAATTTTCTACATCATTTTTTATTTTAAAAGCTTGAACAAATAATTTCTCATCAGGTGCCTTTTGCCTTTCCAAGTCTAAATACATTTTGCATGATTCATGTATTACATTCATTTTGGCCGATTTAAGTTCATCCAGATGGATAAGTGGATTCTGATCCAAACTTAATTTCATTCTGAGTACAGTTTTATAGGCATCATTCGGTTCAATTTGCTGGGAAAATAATACACCCCATAAAAGTATCGTACCAAAAGTCATTCCGTTGCGAAATATTTTCATATCATACAAAAACCAAATAAACAATCAATGCCATAATACAATAGGCACATCCTGATGTGCGTCCAACAAATGATTTATTATTTTCAGCATCATCTTCTAATTGTTTTTCATTCGCTGAGTTTTTAATTGTCTTTACTTTCGCTTTATCCTTGCAGTTTTTTAACTCAACTAAATATGATGGTATCTCCGATATCTTAAGTGAACGCAATCCTTTCTTCGCTACTTTTTGAATTTTTTCCCCATTGCAGGGTGCTTCTTGATCTTTCTCAAAACCAAATGAAATTGATACAAAGAATAAAAGTGGGAATAGTTTTACCACCCTAGCACCAAATGGATATTGAAAACAGGTAATTTTTTAATATTCATGGTAGGGCCATCAATTTTTTCTTTTTCCAATTTCCACTTCTTTTCGCTATATGAATTTTGAATAAATCCTGCTTTACCATCAACCGCTAACCATGAAAAAATATAATAACGAAATCCAATCATACTGGCCAATCCAAACCATCTTTTAGTCATTTCACCAGGCGTTGATAATTTTACCGAACTATTGCCATAACTTCCCAAAAGTGTATCCCAATCTCCTGATGAACTTTCTGCCGTTAACTTAACCGTTCCTTTATTATACATGGGCGCTAACATAAAATTTAATTCCATTCGTTTCCGGGGATAATAAAATGTTTCAAATGTCAGCATTCGATATGAAATGGTCCGTAGGAAACCTGAATCTCCTACTTTTCCAGAGTGGTAGGAATTAGATCTAGCATATCCAATTCTAGCATTGGGATAAAATTGATATTTAAATCCCCAATCAATAAGCATATTTTTACTGAATGCACTTAAAGATGGGATCACATTATTAGAGTCTGGATCGAGCATACCCAGCGTTGGACTATAAAAACCACCCCCCAAATGAAATGATAATTTCGGTTGGGCAAATAAGGATGCAGACAGTAACATAAACCAAAATATGAACGGAGTCAGAGATTGAAGACGGTGATTCATTTCCAAAAATTACGATGTTTTTTACCTATTGTCATGATTTCTCCCATTCAGCATTAAAATGATTTAAATTTATCCATGACTCGTACACAATTCATTCTAATTACTGCCCTCTTTCTACAAGTACTTGCTGGTCAGGAAAAAACATATGTAATCAATGGTGAAGTTGCTTATGCCAATGGAAATTTAATAGGTGATGCAGTCGTAATGTTACTAGATACTACTGATAAAATGATACTGAAGACTCGTTCATCAAAAAAATTCTTAAAAAAGTATGGCGGTGGAAAATTCAAATTTGAGAATGTAACTGAAGGAAATTATTTTATTACTGTTGATTTAGGTACTCGTATTGGTATAAAAAAAACCATACAGATTGTAGATAAAGATATTGATCTCGGCACTATTTACAATGTTGTAGAATTTCCGAAGTATGAAATTGGAGATTATCCTTTACCGAATCTTATCCAAATTCGTCCAATTTCTACAATCCCAGTCCCTTCAGATTCTATAAATATTCGCCATGTCAT
>DTTO01000030.1 GCA_012964665.1 Fidelibacterota bacterium | reverse complement strand
AAAAGCTTGGCAGATAGCACGACCAATTCCACCAGATCCACCCGTTATTAAAATAGTTTTTTCTGTGAAATCAATTATCATTGGATAAAGATTTGAAATACTTAGTTAATGCAATTACTTCGACGCCCATTCCAGCTAAGAGAAAAATAACAGCGCTGGTTTTCAATAATGAAATATCAATCAGGATAAATGAAATATAAAATAAGATTCCAACCCCAATTAAATATTTTCCAATCCGGTGAAAAGGACTGGATTGTTCCATACGTTTCATACTTTTTGGATATTCTTTTTCAACCCATTCATCCAATTCTTTTTTTTCTTCTGTGTTCAGTCTCATTTGACTTCATTTAAAATTTTTTGAATATTGGATTCCAAAGATTTTTTAGGTTTCTCAATAATTCGTCCGATTTCACGCTTGTTCTGGAAAAAGATAATGGTGGGGGTATTTTTTACATTAAATTTTGAATAGTCTTTGAAATATCCGGTTTTATTTTTTTTCAAGCCAATGATTTCAAATTTACTATAATCATAATTTATGCCATCCAAAATTTTATACAGACGGGGTACTTCACGCTTACTATCGTGACACCAGGTACCCATAAATACAACAATATTTGTTTCATTTAAAGCATTCGTATCAATTTTCTCTAACATAGGCTGGTAGTTATCATATTGTTTTGGGAACCAGGTATATGCATCATGTTCTTGAATTATTGATTTGTTCAAGTGGCCAAAATGGTAACCATCTTCATAGACCAATTTTGGTTGATTATTAGTAATATGCCCTGCGCATCCAACGATTAACGTGCAAAACAAGAATAAATAACTAATTTTCATATTGTGGAAATTAAACCATGATTTATAGGGTTCAGGATTTGTTTTTGCGCCAGCTATAAAATCCAAAAATATTCAAAAATACCAGAACAATAGATAAGAAAGCCACTGAATAAGATTGAATAAGCATTGCATAAATCATCATCATTGAATTGCCAACCAGCCAAACCAGCCATGAATAAATGTATTGTTTGGCATTTAAATAATAGCCGACAAGTAGTAGAGCGGTGGCTGTCCATCCAAGTATTTCGGTGTAATCCATATAATTTTCTAAAAAGAAACGTATAGTTTATGAATTGAATTTAGAACCTACTGGCGGTCGATAGTCTTGAAAGGGGATCAAGAGTAGGTTCTTTATGCTACCATGTTCATTTGGGTCTGAATGAGTATCGATTCCGTATACAAGATCGTCCATATTATTTATATACGATGCTGTTCTGAATCCATGATCCCAGATGGAAAAGATGTTTCCGTAGTTACTATCCGTGTGAGGCAGGACATAGTGATGATGGATCTTATGAAAATGTGGGGTGACAAAAATATAGGAAAGGGCTTTATCCACGGATAAAGGCATCTTGATATTTGCATGAGTTAAATGGGCAAAAAAGGCCGATAATGTTTGATAAAGCATCACCAGGCCAAAAGAAGCACCTGTTACAAACACCGCGAGAGAAGTAAATAAAAGTCGAAAGATATTTTCCCCCGGATGGTGACGCAAACCACTGGTCACATCCACATTTGTATCTGTGTGATGTATAAGATGAAACTTCCACAGCCATTTTACTTTATGTTCGATCCAGTGAATCAGCCATGCACCGATAAGATCCAAAAAAATCAGTCCAAGGATCACATAAAGCCATAAAGGCATCTCAGCAAGATTTAAAAGTCCAGTCCCATTTGTTTCATTATAATTGACTGCAGCAAGAATTAGCAAAGCTCCAAAAAGATTGACAATAAGGGTTATAATCGTAAAAGTGATATTGATGAAGGCATGTTTTATTTTATTATATTCCATTTTAAACAGAGGAATACCTGACTCGAGAAAAAGAAAAAATAGCAGCCCTGATATTAGAAATATACCGCGGACTTCATCTGAGATATTGGTGAAGAAATGTAATACTTCCTGCATAGGTTTGCTATTTTAATGACCTAATGAATAAGATTATATTAAAGTAAAGTAATATTACACTCTCAAAGTACTAAATGTCTATTAACAAAACCCCCATCTCTTGAAGGGCTTATTAGCGGAAGTGATATGGTGATATGGGTTGTGGGAAATGACGTACCCATGTCATTGAATATTTTTTGTACATTATTACATGGATGAAATAAAGATAAATGAAAAAGTAAAATTAGGAGGCTAGATCAATGAGGAAACAACTGATCTTTTTTATAATTATTTTTACTATTACTGCCAACCTATTCGGGCAAAAATATGATGAATCTTTTTTCAGCAATATGGAATGGCGAAATATCGGTCCCAATCGTGGGGGTCGCTCCCTTTCTTCGATGGGAAGTCCCGGTAGGCCAAATGAATATTACTTTGGTGCTACAGGCGGAGGCCTCTGGAAAACTACTGATGGTGGCAATACCTGGTTTCCTGTAACCGATGGCCAGATCAGCTCTTCTTCTATTGGTGCAGTAGCCGTGGCTGAAACCAATCCAGATATTGTATACATCGGCGGTGGTGAAACTCAGCTTCGAGGTTCAATCACCCAGGGTGACGGCGTTTATAAATCCATAGATGGTGGTAAGACATGGAAACATATTGGGCTCAGTGATACACAGGCAATAGCGCGAATACGAATCCATCCCACCAATCCAGA
>DTTO01000029.1 GCA_012964665.1 Fidelibacterota bacterium | reverse complement strand
TATCATGGATATGCTTAATAATTTCTTCATTCTTTACTCCTTAATTAAGATTTTTATTTAATAGTTGCGGAGGGGGAGGGATTCGAACCCCCGATGCCCATAAGACATGCTGGTTTTCAAGACCAGTGCAATCAGCCAGACTCTGCCACCCCTCCAAAAAGGAAAATATTTGAAAATTTGTGTATGGAATTTAGAAGAATTCGCGGAGAATTCGATTCAAGAAATCGGTTATTTAATTAAAGACATCTTCCTGGTTCTCACATAACCTTCTGTACGGAGCTGATAAAAATATATTCCGCTGGATAGATGACTGCCATTCAATGAAATACGGTGAATTCCGGCAGGTTTAAAACCATGATCCAGCTGCATCACTTCAATTCCTAACATATTATACAGGGTAAGTGATATTACCCCAGCTTTCGGTAATTCATATTGGATTTGAGTAATAGGATTGAATGGGTTTGGATAATTCTGCTTCAAATCAAAGTTATCTGGAAGAGTTTTATTATCATCGATGGCTAGGTCCACTTCCTCATTGATTTTTAGGACATAAAGGCCTTCCTCGATGGAAGTAACCACTATGGTCCCGCTTTCAAAATAAGGATAATTGCTCCAAGAACCATTAAATGCAACTCGGTCACCAGATGGATATGTATCAAAAAATGAGATTTCTATGGGGTTCTTTATATTGGCAATAGAAAGAATTCTCAATCCCGCTGTATAATTAGATTGAAAAAGTATATTTCCCCTGGTATAATTATTATGATCAATTGTATTCAGTCCGGAATTATATATCGTCAATAGTTTAGGATTATCCAGTTTAGAGACATCAAAAATTATAGTAGTCTGATTATCATCATATCCCCGGCTTTCATTCAGCTCATCATTTACGATAAAATATTTTTGATCTTCAGTCAGCCAGCCTTGGTGTACATATCCAAAATTACTACCATCATACTTGGAAATAATCTTCGGATTTAATTTATCAGTAAGATCGGCGATACTGAGCGCTGTTTCATTGCTAGAGAATGCAATCTCACGCCCTTTATATTGTTCGTCGGGTCCATTATATACCACCACTTGTATATCATGCGTGTATCCAGTACCTGACCTTCCCGTTCCTTCATGTGCAAAACAACCAGCAAAAGTTGGATTCGCTGGATCATTGAGATCAATGATGTGTGACCCGCCACCGCAACGAAGTTCAGAATTAGCAGCAGAGCCAATACCAACTGCATAAGCAAAACCAGTCGCTTCATTGATATGTATATTGTGTACATCTCCAACCTTATCGTAATGATTTGTTTCATTAAAAGTAGTGAATTCAGTTACACCGCGTAGATTGGTCAAGTCAAAAACCTGAACCCCATGTGAACTAGCATTGTCTGAAACAATATAGGCATGGTTTTTATACACTTTGATATCCCGCCATGTGCTGTTTCTTGTATGGGTTGGTAGCTGGCCAAGCACCAAAGGATTCTCGGGATCAGTAACATCCACAAATGCGGTTCCCTCTCTTAATCCTACCAAAGCAATTTCCTTTCCGGTCTGAGGGTCAGTCCAACCCCAAATATCATTTAATTCTATTCCACCCATATCATCGTGCGCAATAAAGGCATATAAATCCACACCCTTACAAGAATATTTGCCCGCATAACCACCTTCACAGGATATTTTTTGTCCGGTAATACTTTTGACACGCTTGGCACTGCTCATTGAGCTGCCTTGATTCCATACACCCATACCATCTTTTATGAATGAAAACGCTAATTGACCATAGGTTGCACCAATAAGCAATTGGTTTCCCTCCAAATCCATTGCACGCCCAAATTTTCCGGTACCATTCCAAGGTGATTCAAGGGTTTGTTTTAATGTGAATGTCTGAAAGTCATCCGTATAATAAATAAATGATTTTTCACCATTGTAATTGCCAACTGCTATTGTTTTACCATCAATAGCAATTGAAGCACCAAAATATGATTCTTTTTCATCACCTGGATTTGTAATAGTTTTTACCTTTTCCCATTTCCCATCGCTGAATTTGTGAATTTCAATATAACCAATCTGGTCATATCCTGGAGATCCAATAACAGCATAATCACCTGTAAGTTTTACAGCATATCCAAATCGGCCCTTACTTTGATAATTGTATGGTTGAAATACATGCTGCTCATTCCAGGAATGGGTATTTTCATTGTATTGATATTCAACGGCCACATTTCCATCACGAGAACCAATCAGTACTCTATGCTTATTAACTGAAATGGTATGCCCGAAAAAGCCATCTTCATTAATGGATCCATAATAAATAGGATCTCCATCTATCCACTCTTTGGTGACAGAATTTTTATACAGTGTATAGACCATCCCCTGCTCCTTGCTTGCATCACGGTCACCAATTAATATAACATCATCACCAATGGCCACTTCGGATCCAAAATCCATTGTCCAGATCTCAGAACCTGGAATAATAGATTTAATTAATCTCCATTGCGAATTTCCGTCTTTTTGATAAAGAAAAGCTCGACCAGAAGAATTGGCACGGTGAGGTGCGCCTATGATCATCAAATCGTCTTTGACATCAATGGCATACCCAAAATCAAATCCCAGTTCTTCCTGTATGGGAGCGATTAAAATTTCCTGATCCATACCGCTAAGTACATTCCGATTATAAATATAGATGGAGCCATTATTTAG
>DTTO01000028.1:3078-36021 GCA_012964665.1 Fidelibacterota bacterium | reverse complement strand
GCCATTTTGAGCATATCACCAGAATTGACCACGATTGTATTTTTATCAGTACTCACATTGTGCCATTTCCCATTCATATCTAATACTTGAAGGCCGGGCTGACTTCCAGCCACCAAAACAGTTAATAAATTAATATCTTCGTGTGGAGCGGCACGAATAGCGCTTTGTTCCTCATTGCCAGTCATAGGAGGATAATGAATCACTCGAAACAGGTTCAATCGGCTATCCTTTATCATGTCTTTTAACGAAATTGAAAATAATTTGGCAACCTCAGAGGGTGCACAAGATTCAATCCATCCTAATAATAGTGATGCAACTTCAGTTAACTGATTATATAAAGCCATGGTAGAAGAACCAATAATATCTGGTATGCGTCCCCATTGATAGATATGGTAGAATTCTTTTAGGTCTTTTGATGTTGATCCCTTAGCATTTTCAGTAAGGTATGGGAAATAACCATCTTGTTTTTCTTCGTCAAAGATGAAATCCATTTTAGAATCGCTAGAAAAATAGGTGTTCCATTCATCATAGACTCGATTGATCAAATCAGCTTTAATAGCGTGATCTTTAATAACAGCAAACCCCGTATTCTTCAGAGAATTTTCAAAAAGAATTGGCGCCTCTGGATCAGAGTAGGAAATAGTTAATACATCATGAAGCATGAGATTGCCATTCTTCAGTTGTATAGGTTTTCATGCTGAATGCATGGATTTCATTTTTTATTAAAGATCCCAGTGCGCTATAAATGAGTTGATGCCGTTCCAACAGAGATTTATTTTTAAAATTGTCAGATACAATGATAGCGGAAATATGAAGCCCACCATCAAAATTCTGGTGGTGAATATGTTTACCAGTTGTATCACGTAGATCCAAATGAGAAAGTGTTAAATGTGCTGACAATCTTTCACGAATAATTTCTTCTGCATTCATTATGAATTTGTTTTGATTATTTATTCTAAATTACAATTAATGAATCCCTCAGACCAACTTCAACTTACTGCAGAAGACAAGGCTCGGTACGAAAAACGTATCTCAGAAATTGACCTAAATGATATTCCCATGGTTTTAAAAGAAGTCCCTAAAAAAATTGAAAGTTTAGTGTCACGTCCAAATCTTTTTGATTATCAGGTTATATTAGTATCAGACATTTCGAAACTGTTAAGTATTTTAAAGGATCTGCCAGAATTAAATGAAGATTTGAAAAAAAGAATCGTTTTTGCTTTGGAATATTTTCTGGAGGAATTGGATGAAATCCCCGATAGTTCACCCCTAATTGGTTTACTTGATGATTACGTTCTTGTTAGGTGGGTTGTAGATAGTATCATGGCAGAATATTCAGAATTGTTTGAAGCCTAAACGATTCACTATTCTTTAAGGTCTTCTTCGGAAAATTGCCATTGACAGCTATGGCACCACCAAGGTTTTCCATAAAAATCACGTAAATTTTCCTGTAATTGCATTGGATTATTGCATCTAGGGCAATTACGCGTTGATCCTTCTTCCGGCCATGTATAATCAGGCCGAAACTTAATTGATTCTTCTATATTATGGTTGTCTGCCATATATGAATTCCACATATGAATTTAGGGATGATTGCAGTGATCACAATAATTGTTTCATTTAATTGCTCGCTAGAATCCATAGTTGCCAAACCACTAATAGACTGATACCAATCCCAACATAATTTGTAAAATAATAATCTTTTTTGATCTGATTTAATCGATGGGTTAATAGATAGGTATCTAATAAAACCTCGACAGTATCACCGCTCATAACAAAAACCTGTTTCATTTCCTCGGTATTTGCATATTGTAAAAAAGGATCCCGAATTGAAGGGGGATGAGAACTAATATGATGAATGCCTTCCAATACTGGGATGGGCTTATAAATGGGAGTATGCCCGATTAAGTTGCCGTTAATATATATAGGCACGGCAGTTGTATCAGATCTCACATATATAAATCCTGGGTTTTCCGAAAAAATATCTGTTTGAGCGTTCAATAATCTTAAACAGATGGAAAACAAAATAATCCATTTCAATTGCATGGAATAAATTATTTTTAAATAACGATTGGAATGAAGGAACTTCTGTACAGAAAATATGCCCAAAAATCATATTTATACATTGGCCCGGAAATGGATACCTGTTGCGGGCCTTATTTTTATATCCTGTGCCAATTTTAAAGCATATTTTAATACATTTTACAATGCAGAAGAATTTTTTGAAAAGGCTGAAAAAATCCGGCTACAAAACCGAGGTGAAAAAATTCCCCAATCGGCCATAAATGATTACGAAAAGGTCATTGAAAAATCAAGGTTTGTTATGGATGAATATCCTGATTTTAAATTACGAAAAAAAGCATTTATTCTGATCGTCCAATCACACTTTTATCGTGGTGAATTACGGGAAGCCATGGGGACTTTAGGTGAATTGAAGAATGAATTCGGCGATAAAGTCTATGTTGAAGTAGAATTCTGGACATCTTTAGTTAAATGGAAACAAAATAAACCTCAGCCTGCGATTAACGGTCTAAATGAATTAATTAATTTTAGTCTGAACGTCGATATGGAAGCGAAAGTGTATCTTGCAATTGCAGAAATTTTTCTGGAACAGAAAATGTATTCTGAAGCGATGGACAATCTTGAAAAGTCGGCTGAGAGAATCCAGGATCAAAATGAGAAAGGTCAGATTTATTATCGTATTGCTGAACTTTCTTTCGATGCAAAATCTTATGACCGTGCACTTTCAGGATACCAGGAGGTTATTAAAAATTCCCAATCAAAAAAACAGATACAAGAGGGCAACCTAAAAACAGTCCAGATCTATCGGTTAAAAGGGAACTTGGATTTAGCTACCAACTCTATAAAAAATATGTTACTGGATGATAATTATAAGACCATTTTTCCCAACCTTGAGTTGGAATTAGCCAAACTTTATGATCAGCAAAATATGATATCAGAATCCAGAAACCGTTTAGCATCAATTGTCCAGGATTATCCTAAAACGACTGTTTCTGCAGAAGCATATTATATGTTGGGTAATTATTCTATTGAACAAGATTGGGATATGGAAGACGCTTTAAAACAGTATAGCTCGGTGGTAAAAGAAAATAAACAATCACTGTACGCACAACCAGCACAGGTTCGGATTAAGGAAATTAATACTTATCAACAGTCCAAATTAGACCTCGAATCCTGGTCACTCCGAATTGCTGAATCGGATACGATTGCTGATTTCCATTTTACGGAAGATGAGCAAAATGAATTGGCGAAAAATTTATATAGTTTGACTGAATTGGAAGCATTTCATTTTGACCGAAGTGATACAGGTTTGGTTTATTTAGATTTACTTATTCAATATGCATATCAATCCAAACTTTTTCCAAAAGCCTTATATGCAAAATCTGTCATTCTGGAAGATAAAGGTGAATTAAGTTTGTCAAAATTATTAAAACAGCGAATTGTCAATGAATTTCCTAAAACAGATTTTGCCTTAGCAATTATCAATACGGATAAATCATATAAAATAATGACTTCAACATCAGATGAAAAATTGGTAACGGCTGAACGAAAATGGAGTGATAATCCAGCTTTAGCTATGGATGGTTATCGAGAAATTGTAATTGAAGATACCGTTTCTGAATCCAGTGCACAGGCGGCTTATTTTCTAGCCTACCAATATGATTATCATTTTGTAAAACCGGATAGTGCATTGAAGTATTATGAGTGGATACTAAAACATCATAGTGATTCGTATCAGGCTGAACCTTCAGGAAAGCGTGCCGCATTTTTAAATTCTGTCTTTGTAGATACATCTGAAACCAATGATTATTGAACGTGCCCGAATAAAATCTAATTGCGAAGTGGCGCATAATATTTGGGAAATGCACTATGAAGCGCCCAATATTGCAGATTCCTATTTAGGCGCAGGTCAATTTATCAACATTCTTGCACTGGATGATTGGAGCCATCCATTACGCAGACCAATGAGTATCGCCTCGGCCGAAGATGGATGTATTTCGATTATTTATAAAATTTTTGGCGATGTAACAAAAATTCTCGCGAGTCAAAAAGAAGGTGAAACAGTAGAATTAATGGGACCATTAGGTAATACATTTTCAAATTGGGACAATGGAACTTATCCAGTATTAATTGGCGGGGGGGTCGGCCTGGCTCCCATTTTAAATTTGAAGAAGGAGTGTGCTGCAAAAAAAGTCGATCATACAATGATCATTGGAGCGAAATCAGGAAATGAACATTTCATTGAACATGAACCAGAAGAAAATATTTATCTTACAACAGATGACGGTACTATTGGAGATGAAGGGACAGTAATGGAACCGTTAAAACGAATTATTATAGAAAATAAGAATACATACTTGTTTGCATGTGGACCGGAACCAATGTTACATGCAGTACGCGAATTTGCACTAAAAAATAATATTCCTGCTCAATTATCTGTCGAAAGCTATATGGGGTGCGGTTTCGGTCTTTGCCAAGGATGTGTCATCCAAAGGCATAATTATGAAATTCGTGATGATAGTTACCATCAAAAATATTCATTGATATGTCTGGATGGGCCTGTCTATGAAGCGGGGGATATTAGTTTTGGCTGACCTTAAGATCACAATAGGAAGTGAAGTATTTCAGAATCCAATTTGGGTAGCATCGGGAACCTTCGGCTATGGTACCGAGGCGCCAGAACTAGTAGATGTAAATCGTTTAGGAGCTATCGTCACCAAATCAATCACTCGAAAACCGCGTGAGGGTAACCCGCCACCTAGAATTGTTGAAACGCCATCAGGTATGATTAATTCGATTGGCCTTGCCAATATAGGTGTGAAAAAGTATATACAAGACATGCTGCCGATTTACGAAAATCTCACTACCAAAATAATTGTGAATATTGCTGGTACTGATGTACAGGAATATGTCGAAATCATGGAAATGATGGAATCCGTATCTTCTGTAATTGCGGGATATGAAATCAATATTTCCTGTCCAAATGTCAAAAAAGGTGGCATGGAATTCGGTGTGGATTGCGACATGACAGCAAAATTGACTGAGAAATTGCGCATTTTAACTGAACGATTGTTAATTATGAAATTAAGCCCAAATGTATCGGACATAGTTTCTATAGGGTTATCCGCCGAAAATGCAGGGGCTGACGCCGTTTCTGCAATTAATACTGTAGTTGGTATGAGTATTGATGCAGAAAGTGGCTCAAGCAATATTTTTACAACCTATGGCGGATTATCGGGTCCTGCAATTAAGCCCGTTGGCTTGGCCATGGTCCATAAGTTATATAATAAATTGTCCATTCCGATAATCGGTATGGGAGGAATTGTAAATACTGATGATGTTGTTGAATATATGATGGCGGGTTCCACTGCTGTCCAGGTGGGTACGGCAAACTATAGGGACCCTGGTATTGGTGAAGATATTATTGATTCTTTAGATTCATTTATAAATCAAACTAATCGAAAATCGGCCACAGATTTGATTGGATCAGTTCGAACCCTTTCCTGAATAGCATGTCAAAATTCTATTTACTTATCATAATTATTGCTATGATCAGTGGTTGTTCAAACTCACCGCGATATCGAACGGGACCTGCTAAACCCAGCAGTACAAACAAAGGAAAACCACCAGCCCTAAAGACATCATCCAATGTAAAAAATCGCAAAGTGATGACTGGTGTAAGCTCCTTTTACGCTGAAGATTTTCATGGCAAGCTTACAGCCAATGGTGAAGTTTATGATATGTATGGATTAACAGCAGCGCATAAAACTCTGCCATTGAATACAATCGTCCGAGTTACAAACTTAGATAATAACAAATCCCTTATCTTACGTATCAATGATCGTGGGCCATATGTAAAAGGGCGAATATTGGATTGTTCTTATGGAGCCGCAAAAAAACTGGAATTTGTAAATCAAGGAACAGCAAAGGTAAAAATTGAAGTTATAGAGTGGGGCGATGGTAAATATATGAAGCACCGAGATTAAAATGTCTCGTTACTACATTACAGTGAACCCACATGGTGGAACCAAGAAAGGATTGCGTATACTTGAAAAGGTTTTACCAATTTTTGAAGGAAGCCATGCTGAAGTCAAAATATTGGAAACTGAATATGCCGGTCATGCACGTGATATTGCACAGGAAATTGATTTAACAGGATACGATGGCTTTTGCTGTATTGGTGGAGATGGTACCCTGCATGAAGTGATCAATGGATTAATGCGGAGGAATGATGGTCAGAAGATTCCGATTGGTTTGATTACTGGTGGTACAGGTAATTCATTCATGCATGATTTGAATTGTCTTGATCCGGTTGAGGCAGCAAGACGTATCGTTAAAGGTCAGAGAAGACAAATTGACATTTTACACTGTGATGCGGATGGTGTGATTTATTATAGTTTTAATATAGTTGGATGGGGTATACCTACTGATGCGAATCACTTAGCAGAAAAATTACGTTGGTTGGGTACTTTACGCTATGATATTGCCGCAATAATTGAGGTAATTAGACATAGAAAGCGTTTTGGCCGAATTGAAATTGAAGGAAATAATATTGCAGCTGATTTTGCATTTGTCATTGGCTGCAATACTATCCACACAGGAAAAGGTATGAAAATGGCTCCATTAGCTAGATTAAATGATGGTTTGCTTGATCTTATCATTGTAAAAAAAGTGGGAAGACTTAAATTATTGCGATTATTCCCAAAAGTATTCAGTGGAAATCATATTAGTGATCCTGTTGTTGATTACCGTCAGGTAAGTGAATTTTCAATTTTACCTGAAGACCAGAATTCGTTAAATATTGATGGTGAAATGTTGGGAAACACTCCTGTTCATGTGAAAGTATTAGAAAAGGAAATTGAAGTATTGGTATAAAAATGGTGAGTACGTTCTGGACTAGACTACCGATTATTTTGTTGGGTATTCCAACAATAATTTACCTTTTGATTGAAGGTGGTATCATATTTGCCGCTTTCGTGGCTTTAGTCATTTTTCTTAGCCTTCTTGAATATTACAATATGAAAAAAAGCAGCGGAGTTAAACCTAATGCAATTCTGGGTATTCTTATGGCTTTGTTCGTTTGTTTTTTATATATCCAATATCCTCATATACACCCCACAAATATTCTTGCTGGTATTTTATTACTGGTGGTTCTTTTATTATTGATTGAAATCTTTGCCGCCAAGCCAAATCCGTTTGAGAATATATCGGTAACAATAAGCGGGGTCGTATATGTTGCTGTTTTACTAGGTACTATGATTGCAGTCAGAAATTGGGATGAACTCAATGGGACCCGTTTTACCATGTCTATGATTTTTTCCGTATGGATCTGTGATTCAGCCTCATATATTTTTGGAATATTATGGGGAAAGAAAAAATTGATTGAACGCATCAGTCCAAAGAAAACAGTGGTGGGATTTGTGTGTGGTATTATTGGAGCGTTTGCGTCCTTTTATGTAATGAATATGATTGGTTTTATTCAATACGTGCTGAGCCCTTTACAGGTATTGATACTAACCTTCATTGTGGGTGTTTGTGGTCAGCTTGGTGATTTTGTAGAGTCCATGTTGAAGCGTGATGCAGGGATAAAAGATTCCGGAAAACTTTTGTTGGGACATGGTGGTGTACTCGATCGATTTGATTCGCTGATATTAACCAGTCCATTGGTATTAATTTTTATTTTTTACTTGTAGCGAGGGATAATTCATGACCAATCTTTCCATCACCGGATATGGTGATGATTTAACCATCAATGGTATTCGCATAGGAGATTTAACTCCGAAAGAACACGAAAATATTGAAAAAGAAAAAGGCGCGAATAATTATAGCCCTTTGGAAAATGTTGTTGTTTCTCATGTAAAAGATTCATCCACTTTAATAGCGCGCAAGCCCAACCCTAATGATATTTCAACTTTTATTGAAGAAGAGTTGATTGATGGATTGTGTTGCTATTCAGCCGTGAACCATGGACAGTTAAATCAGACAATCGTGGATGCTGTTATCCAGCATCTTTCCAATGAAAAACTACCAACTGTACCACGTTCAATTCGTCATAAATACATGTGTGCATTTTTAATGGCCGCTACGGCAATAACAAAGATGGATCGCGTGATACCCAAAGTTGCAGGTGTGGAAGCACCAGAGTTGATGTTTAAACTATCCAGGAAATGGGGATATGAAGTAAAAGGAATTCCACAAGATGAAGCGATTATAGTAGCAGCTAAAGGAAATTTTCATGGCAGATCAATGACTGCCATATCAATGTCGGATGATCCTAGTTCTTTTAAGAATTTTGGACCAAAAGTACCAGGTATTGAACTGGTCGCGTTTAATAGCATTGAAGCTCTGCAATCATTATTTGAAGAAAAGGGAGATCGAATTGCATCTTTTCTAGTGGAGCCGATCCAGGGCGAGGCAGGCGTAATTATCCCTGATGAATCTTACTGGAAAAAAGTATCTGAGCTTTGTAAAAAATTTAATATTTTGTTGGCAATGGATGAAGTCCAGACAGGATTTGGTCGAACCGGTGCCAATTTTGCCCACCAGTTATTTGGTATTAAACCAGATTTAATGGGTTGCGGAAAAGCTGCGGGAGGAGGCGTTATACCAGTTTCTTTTGTTGCAGGCCGTGATGATATTATAGGTCTTTTAACACCTGGTTCGGAAGGTTCAACTTTCGGAGGATATCCACTTGGTGCTGTAGTGGCTACTTATGCAATTAAAGTTCTTATCGATGAAGATCTGGCGGAAAAAGCTAAAAAAAGGGGAAAACAGTTAATGGCGCGGTTTCAAGCGATGAAACAAGTATATGCCGACAAAATTAAAGAAGTGCGAGGTAAAGGGCTATTAACGGCGTTTGAAATGCATAATGAGCCTCATTTGGATGGTCATCATGTTTCAGTGGAATTACTCAAACGTGGTGTATATGCTAAAGAAACGCATCGTTCGACCGTAAGGGTTGCACCTGCATTAACTATTTCCGCGGATCAAATTGATCGGATTGCAGATGCAATCGATGATGTTATGAAATCACTTTAAGGATTTTATTGATGAAATCAATATTAAAAGAACTAGGTATAGATCAAGTGAACTATGGTGCATGTTCAGGTGTCGGAAAATGGTCAAATTCACGTAAAGGAGGATTGATCGAATCTGTAAATCCGGCTACGGGGGAATTAATTGCCAGTGTTTACCAAGCCACAGAATTGGACTACGACATTATTGTTCAAGATGCAGAAGCGGCTTTCAAAGATTTCCGTAAAGTCCCAGCCCCAATTCGGGGGCAACTCGTTCGTGAAATGGGCGATGCCCTTCGCGAGAAAAAAGATGCCCTTGGTGGTCTTGTCTCAATGGAAATGGGGAAAATCAAACAGGAAGGTGTTGGCGAAGTACAAGAAATGATTGACATTGCCGATTTTGCTGTTGGTCAATCAAGAATGCTTTATGGTAAAACAATGCACTCAGAAAGACCAGATCATCGCATGTATGAGCAATGGCATCCCCGTGGACCTATTGGTGTGATTTCAGCATTTAATTTTCCAGTAGCCGTTTGGTCATGGAATGCATTCATTGCTGCTATTTGCGGGGATCCAACCATTTGGAAGCCGTCCTCTAGTACGCCATTGTGTGCTATTGCAGTGCAGAATATTTGTAATGCCGTAATGGAAAGAAACAACTATACAGGTATATTTTCTTCAGTCATAGGCCAAGGTTCCGTGGTTGGAGAAAAAATGCTTAATGATAGGCGTTTACCCCTTGTTTCATTTACTGGATCCACATCTATGGGACGCCATGTGAGTTCAACCGTATCGAGCCGATTCGGGAAAACTATCCTTGAATTGGGTGGCAATAACGCTATTATCATTGATGAAACGGCCAATATGGATTTGGCCATTCCTGCTGTAGTATTCGGCGCTGTAGGGACAGCTGGACAGAGATGCACCTCAACTAGACGAATTATTATTCATGAAAGTATCCAGGAAAAATTTTTAACACGAATAGTGAAAGCCTACAAACAGATCAATATTGGCAATCCAATGAAAGATGGCAATTTGATGGGGCCACTCATCGATGAAAATGCTGTAAATGAGTATTTACAGGCATTAGAAACTGCAAAAGATTCTGGAGGGGAAATCTTGTGCGGTGGATCAAAACTGGAAAGAAATGGTTTTTTCGTGAAACCAACAATTGTTAAAGCGAAGAATGAATGGGATATTGTCCAAACTGAAACATTTTCCCCAATACTTTATATTATTCCTTATAGAACATTAGAAGAAGCAGTTGATATGCATAATGATGTCCCTCAAGGATTATCATCAGCTATGTTTACGACCAATGTGAGTAATGCTGAATATTTTTTATCTCACCGTGGAAGTGACTGCGGGATTGCCAATATAAATATTGGAACATCTGGCGCCGAAATTGGGGGCGCGTTTGGTGGCGAAAAAGAAACTGGCGGTGGAAGGGAGTCTGGATCCGATGCGTGGAAGCAATATATGAGACGACAAACAAATACACTGAACTGGAGCACTGAATTACCATTGGCTCAAGGTATAGAATTTGATTTAGATTAATAACATATATATAATAATAAATGAATATATCACCTAATAAAGTTAGAGATAGTATCGGCCGCTATATGTTGGCTGACGGTATGGAACATGTGATTGATTTGGAGAAAAGTCATGGCTCATGGCTGGTGGACGCTCGGGATAGAAAAGAATATTTAGACCTATTTTCTATGTTCGCATCAATGTCGGTAGGCTATAACCATCCATATGTTTTGGAAAATAAGAACCGTCTTACTGATGCATCTTTGAATAAACCTACGAATTCGGACGTTTATTCCACACAAATGGCAGAATTTGTTGAAACGATGGGGCGTATGGCACAACCAGAATATTTACCCTATGCCTTTTATGTTTCTGGTGGTGCTTTGGCGGTAGAGAATGCACTGAAAACTGCATTTGACTGGAAAGTAAGAAAAAATTTGGCTAAAGGTAAAAATGAAGGCAATTCAAAAATAATCCATTTTCAAGAAGCTTTTCATGGTCGTACTGGATACACACTTTCTATAACCGATTCGCCTGATTCACGTAAAACAGACTATTTTCCAAAATTTGAATGGCCTAGAATTATTAATCCCAAATTAGAATTTCCAGTTACAGATGAAGTAATCCAAATTGTTAAGGAAAAAGAGGCAAAGGCAGTTGAACAAATAGAAAGAGCAATTAAACAATATCCGGATGAAATTGCCGGCCTTATTATAGAACCAATCCAGGGAGAAGGCGGGGATAATCACTTTAGAGAATCATTTTTTCGGCAATTAAGAGAATTAGCGAATGAACACGAATTTCTCTTGATTTATGATGAGGTACAATCAGGAGGTGGTATTACAGGAAAAATGTGGGCTCACCAGCATTATGAGAAAGATTGTCGACCAGATATCGTCAGTTTTGGTAAGAAAACTCAAGTGTGCGGAATTTTTGCAAGTAATCGGTTAAATGAAGTTGAAGGTCATGTATTTAAAGAATCAAGTAGGCTTAATTCAACCTGGGGCGGGAACCTTGTAGATATGGTTCGGTTTACAATCTATTTAGAAATAATTGAAAGAGAAAACTTGTTGGAACAAGTGGAAGAAAATGGTGCTTATTTAAAATTGGGATTAGAATCTCTTCAAAAGAATCATCCTGAAACAGTATACAATGTTCGAAACCGAGGTTTGTTCGGTGCATTTGATCTAAAAAGTGGAGAAGAAAGGGATAAATCTATCGAATTGATTGCAAAAGAAGGTGCTATCATGCTGGGTTGTGGCACCAAATCTATTCGCTTTAGACCGCATTTAAATATATCTAGATCGGAAATTGACCAAGGTATCGATATGATCAATCGGGCATTGAAACACTTATAATACCAATGCCTGATTTTGGCGTTCTTTATATTGTTTCAACCCCTATTGGTAATTTGGAGGACATCACTCTTCGAGCATTACGGATTTTAAAAGATTCATCATTAATCGCAGCTGAGGATACTAGGCAGACAAAAAAACTACTTAACCATTACAAAATACCTACCCCTCAAATGAGTTATTTCGAGCATAACCGGTTCAAACGGATCCCTCAGATTATTAATCACTTAAATTCTGGAAAGGATATAGCTGTTGTAACAGATGCTGGAACACCAGGTATAAGCGATCCGGCATATAAATTAATTCGGGCTGTTATTGAAGCAGGATGCAGGGTAGAGGCCATTCCAGGCGCTTCAGCATCTATCACTGCTCTTTCAGCGTCAGGACTACCGTCAGACCGTTTTATATTTGAAGGATTTTTACCCAGTAAAAAAGGTCGAAAATCTAAACTTGAGCGGTTGAGTACAATTGAGGCTACTATCATTTTTTTTGAAAGCCCCAAAAGAATCATTAAAACATTAAATGATATTTTAGAATATATTGGTGATAGACCTGCAGTTATCGCCCGTGAACTCACCAAAATGCATGAAGAAATGATACGAGGTAAAGTTTCAGATTTATTATCGTATTTTACAGAAAGAACACCGAGGGGGGAATTTGTTATTATGATTGGTAAAGATGATCCAAATGTCTTCTTCTAAAGGGAAGTTTATTACATTTGAGGGTATTGACGGATGCGGGAAAAGCACACAGGTCAAAATGCTGGTGGAAGCAATGAATCGCTCGGAGCAAAAAACAATATCAGTAAGGGAACCGGGTGGAACGGTTATTTCGGAAAAAATTCGGGACATATTGCTTCATAGCCATTTGCAAGATATTTGTGATCGGACTGAAGCGCTCCTCATGACTGGTAGCCGTGCACAACTGACTTATGAATTGATTCTTCCCAACTTAAATGCAGGAATAAATGTTATCGCAGATCGATATATCGATTCCACATTAGCTTATCAAGGAGGTGGGCGGAAAATAGATATAGACTGGTTAATAAAACTGAATCAATTTGCAACCTACGATTTAGAACCTGAAGTAACTTTTTTCATTGATGTTTTGCCCGAGGAGGCCACAAGAAGGAAAAGTAAAGAAAAAGACAGAATCGAGCGTGCAGGAATTGAATTGCAAACTAGTGTTCGAAAAGCATATTATGAATTGTCGAACCGGTTTCAAGAAAGGTTTGTTTTAATTGATGGGCATGACTCAATTGATGATATACATGATTCTATTTTAGCAGAATTAAGAAGGAGAAAGCTATTCTCATGAAAAAATATTTGTTCAAATTCTTTCTACCACTAGCGATAATTACTAGTGTCATTTCGCTTGCCGTTACGCAATCTAGTTTTTATCGAAAAATTGGTCAATCTCAGCGTTTGTTTAATCAGGTATATAACCAGATTTTTTCAACTTATGTAGATGAATTAGACCCGGATGTATTCACGAAAGCAAGTATTCAGGGAATTACTCAAAATTTAGACCCCTATACAGTTTACATGGTTGAAGATGAACAACACCAAATCAATCTTTTAAGTAAAGGAAAATATGGTGGCGTAGGCATTCAATTAGGCTATCGAAATAAAACCATGTCTGTTATAGCGCCTATGGATGGTGGTCCAGCAAAAACAGCTGGAATCATGAGTGGTGATATCATTTTAAAAGTGGACAACGAAGACGTGAAAAAAATGACGTTCAATGAAGCGGCTACAAAAATACGCGGTGAGAAAGGCACAGAGGTCCAATTAACCATTAAACGATTTAGTGAAACTGATCCTTTTGTATTTAATCTCACTCGATCTGATATTAAGGTGAAAGATGTAACATACTCCGGCATGCTTTCTCCAACAACCGGTTATGTACGATTGAATCGATTTTCCCGCAATTCACCCAATGAAATGTATACAGCTTTTCAATCTCTTTTGGAAGAGAACGCGAAAGAATTAATCATTGACTTGAGAGATAATCCTGGAGGTCTGCTTTCTTCTGCTGTAGCCATCCTTGATATGATCGTTGAAAAAGGTAGTCCGCTTGTTTCAACTAAAGGGAGGACAAAAGATTCTAATCGAACATATTACTCTAAGAGAAAACCGCTAATTCCAAAGGATGTTAAAATTGCTGTCCTCATCAATCAAGGTAGTGCATCGGCAAGCGAAATTGTCTCTGGCGCGGTTCAAGATTTAGATCGTGGTATCATTTTAGGACAAAAATCATTCGGTAAAGGACTTGTACAGACTCAATACACAATTGATGATAAGCGTAGTGTAAAAATTACAACAGCCCGATATTATATTCCCAGCGGCCGGTTTATTCAAAAGCCGGATTATATTGACGATAAATTTTTATTGAATAAAACTGAAGAAGATTCCATATTTGCAACTTTAGGTGGCAGACAGGTATTGGGAAATGGGGGTATTACTCCCGATTCAACAATAACCCCTGAACCATTGCAATCCTTATCCAGTCAATATTGGAGAAACGGATATTTTTATTCATTTGCTCAAAGAAATAAACATCAATATCAATCTTTTACGGACGTAGAAAACGATGACGCGATCGTAACTAAATTTCAGAAATTTATAGAAGATCAAGACGATGAAATACTTCTTCCTGGCGAAAAAGAATTAAAAACTGTTTCTCAAAAAGTTGCAGAGTTAGATAGCACAAGAACAGAAATCAATAATGCTTTAGCACTTATTTCAGAGTTTTATGCGGAACAGGAAAATGAAAAAAGTAAAAGTGAGTCTAAAGATATCCATAAGTTTCTTTTATTAGAATTTTCTGGATTAATAGATGGTATTGAGGGCAGGCTCTTACAGGCATTAAAAGATGATAATACGCTAAAAACGGCACTAGAGATTTTATCCGATCAATTGGTTTATGAATCTTCACTAGTTCCATCACAAATTACTGAAAATTAGATAGTAATTATCCTTTCCGTCATATTCAATAACACCCTTACATTTCCGGGATTTTTTACGGGGCGATTAGCTCAGTTGGTTAGAGCGCTACGTTGACATCGTAGAGGTCAGCGGTTCGACTCCGTTATCGCCCACGTAAGAAAATGTTGTTTTTAACTATCCAAAAAGACAATATTTTCACCAAGTCAAAACAATAAAATGATACATTTATCATATTCACGAACATCCAAAGTGAAACTTTTTTTGCAATTGGCGAATTATAGTTGCTTTGGTTTTTAATTTGAATCTTTTCATTTATATCTTATGAGCGAAATCACAATTACATTACCAGATAAGTCCACACGAACCTATCAATCAGGAGTAACACCACTTGAAGTGGCTGAAAGTATTGGATCCAAATTGGCAAATGATACCGTTGCTGCATCAATTAATGGCGTATTAAGTGATGCAACTATTCCCTTAAAAACTGATTCCGATTTAAATTTATATACAGGCAGTACAATAGAAGGTCATGAAGTCCTCCTCCATAGTACTGCCCATTTGATGGCCCAGGCTGTAAAAGCTTTGTGGCCGGAAAGCCAGATCACTATTGGTCCGGCAATCAAAAATCGCTTCTATTATGATTTTGATATTGACGGAACTATTTCAAATGAAGATCTTCAAAAAATTGAGAATAAAATGCAGCAGATTGCTAAAGAAGATTTGCAAGTAACTAGAAAAGAATTAAGCCGTAATGAAGCTATCAAATTATTTAAAGATCGAGGTGAAAAATATAAAGTAGAAATTATTGAACAAATTGATAAAACTGATAAAATATCAGCATATACCCAGGGTGATTTTATTGATTTGTGCCGTGGCCCCCACGTGCCTTCAACAGGGAAAATAAAGCACTTCAAATTACTCAGTACTTCCGGTGCCTATTGGCGTGGAGATGAAAATAACAAAATGCTTCAACGGGTTTATGGTACTGTTTTTTCAACCAATAATGAGTTAAAAGAATATCTTACATTTTTAGAAGAAGCAAAAAAACGTGATCACCGCAAGCTTGGAAAAGAGTTGGAAATCTATACATTTGATGATGAAGTCGGTCCAGGATTACCATTGTGGCTCCCAAATGGTGGCGTCATTATTGATGCATTAGAAGAACTGGCCAAAGAATCGGAAACACGCCACGGATACCATCGAGTTCGTTCCCCACATTTGTCAAAAGGAACATTATATGAAAAATCTGGACATTTAGAATTATATAAAGAATCCATGTATCCCGCTATGGACGTAGATGGAATTGAATATTATGTAAAACCTATGAATTGTCCGCACCACCATAAGATTTATGCCGCGTCTCCAAAGAGTTATCGTGATTTACCATTTCGTATCGCAGAATATGGTACTTGTTACCGTTATGAAAAATCTGGACAACTTTTTGGACTTATGCGCGTGAGAAGCATGCAAATGAATGATGCCCATATTTATTGCTCTAAGTCAGATTTTGATGAAGAATTTTTAGACGTGTGTAAAATGTATTTAGAATATTTTGAAATATTTGGAATTGATAAATATGAAATGCGGTTGAGTTTGCATGATCCTAAAGATTTGGGAAAAAAATATATTAATGAACCCGAACTGTGGCTCGAAACAGAAGAATCAGTCAAAATTGCTTTAAAAAAGGGAGGGGTAAATTTTACAGAAATTCCAGGAGAGGCAGCATTCTATGGTCCGAAGATTGATGTGCAAGTTTGGAGCGCAATTGGTAAAGAGTTTACCTTGGCCACAAACCAGGTAGATTTTGCCATACCAAAACGGTTTAATCTTACATTTACGGATAAAAAAGGGATAGAGCAGACTCCCATATGCATACACCGAGCACCTTTGAGCACACACGAAAGATTTATAGGATTTTTAATCGAACATTATGGAGGCGACTTTCCTTTATGGCTGTCACCTACCCAAGCGATTATTTTGCCTGTATCTGAAAAAACATTAGTATATGCAAAATCGCTTAAGAAAAAATTTATCGCAGCTGGTATTCGAACCAAATTAGATGAAAGACCAGAAAAAATAGGTGCCAAAATTCGCCAGGCAGAAATAAATAAGATACCTGTCATGGTTATTGTTGGAGAAAAGGAAGCAGCTGAAAAAACTGTGTCGGTTCGCCGGCGTTTTATTGGAGATCAGGGCTCTATAAAAGTTGCGCAGTTATTAAAAACCCTGAATAATGAACATAAACAAAGGAGTCAGCCCTATCGCGAAAGTCAATAAAATAAGAATAAATGAAAAAATCCCTTCTGACGAAGTAAGGTTGATATCTGAAACTGGGGAGCAGCTAGGTGTAATGGAACTTGATGATGCCATTGCTCGTGCGAAAGAAGTCGGACTGGATTTGATTGAAGTAGCACCGAATGCCAAGCCACCCGTAGCAAAAATTCTTAATTATGGAAAGCTCAAATACGAGGAAAAGAAAAAACGACAGGCCAGCAAGAAAAAACAACATGTCATAAAAATTAAAGAGTTACGTATCCGGCCAAGAATTGATGACCATGATTTATTAACCAAGGTAAACCGTGGTAGACAGTTTCTCTCAGATGGGTGTAAACTTAAAATTACACTCATGTATCGAGGTCGTGAACTATCTCGTACTGATTTAGGAATAGATCTATTAAATCGCGTTATAGATATGTTTTCAGACATTGCTGTCGTTGAAAAACACGGAGAATTGGAAGGTCGTCGACAGACGATTGTTTTGACTGGAAAATAGGAGAAAGTCAATGCCAAAACAGAAGACAAGACGCAGTGCCGCCAAACGTTTTCGTTTGACTGGTACTGGTAAAATAAGACGAAACAAAGCAAACCATAGTCACATGCTCATTCGCCGGAGTAAAAGTGCGAAACGAAAGATGCGTAAACCTGATTTGGTTGATGGATCTGAAACAAAGCGCGTCCGACGAATGATTGCTCAATAAATAGGAGAAAAATATGCCTAGAGCAAATAGTTCTGTGCCAAGGCACAGACGACATCGCAAAATAGTGAAGCAGGCCAAGGGCTACTATGGTGCCCGGAGCCGCAACTTCAAAGCTGCTAAAGATGCAGTTGAGAAGGCAGGACTGTATGCATACCGTGATAGGAGACAAAGAAAGCGTCAATTCAGACGTTTGTGGATTATCCGTATCAATGCAGCTGCGCGGCAACATGGCTTGTCCTATTCACGGTTCATCGCTGGAATGAAAGCTAAAGGAATTGATCTTGACCGAAAGGTCTTAGCCGATATGGCTATGAATGAGCCCGATGCCTTTGCTGAGTTGGCTAAGTCCGTAATCAGCTGATGAAATTAAAGGAATCAATTGAATCGGTTCGAAAAACATTTCGGGCCGATTCTGATCCCTTCCCAACAGATATTCGTTCGATCGAAGCATTGCGTGTAAAATACCTGGGTCGCAAAGGCCTTTTAGCTGCTCTTTTTTCATCGATGAAGGACATTTCTGATAATGACCGTCCATTAGCCGGTAGTTTGTTAAATGAACTGAAACAGGAAATTAATTCCGTATTTTATGTTAATAAAGAATCATCAGAAACAAACCAAGTCGCACATGATGAATCTGATTATACTTTACCAGGTTTAAAGTTTCCCATTGGCCATATCCATCCAGTCCAACAAACCCTGGATGAGGTAAAGTCAATATTTATGAATGTGGGTTTTTCGGTTGCATACGGTCCCGAAATTGATGATGATTTTCATAATTTTAGTGCCCTAAACTTTCCGCCAGAACATCCTGCCAGAGATATGCAGGATACATTTTTTATTGATCCGGATACTGTTCTAAGAACACATACATCCAATGTACAAATCCATTTGATGGAAGAACAGGAGCCACCATTGCGATATATCGTACCGGGAAGAGTATATCGCAATGAGGCTAGCAGTTTCAAAAGCTATAATTTATTTCACCAGGTAGAAGGACTGTATGTGGATAAAAATGTTTCCTTCGCAGACTTAAAGGGTATTTTAACATATTTTGTTAAGCGGTTGTTCGGGGCCGATACACAAATGAGGTTCCGTCCCAGTTTTTTTCCTTTTACTGAACCCAGCGCCGAAGTAGATATGTGGAGTGAAGCCCGGGGGCAATGGTTGGAAATCCTTGGTTGTGGCATGGTTGATCCAGAAGTATTTAAATCGGTGGATATCGATCCAGATGTTTGGCACGGTTTTGCTTTTGGATTGGGCATTGAACGAATTTGCATGTTGAAATACGGGATTGATGACATCAGATTATTATTTCAAGGCGACAAGCGGTTTTTGGAGCAGTTTTAGTGCGTATTGCTATTGATTGGTTGCGAAATTTTGTTACCGTTCCGGGTAATACACAAGAATTAGGAAATATCTTAACAATGCTTGGTCTGGAAGCGGATTATGGATTGGATACATCTCAACTTGGCGATATTATCATTGGTCAAGTCAATGAATGCATAAAACACCCCAATGCGGATAAATTAAGTTTATGCAAAGTCTATGATGGAAAAGATACTTTACAAGTTGTCTGTGGTGCCTTCAATGTAAATGCGGGACAAAAAATTGCTTTTGCTCCTGTAGGTGCAGTACTGCCCGGAGCGATTACAATCACCAAAGTAAAAATTAGGGGAGAAGAAAGCCTGGGTATGATCTGTTCTGAAAAGGAATTAGGAATCTCTGAAGAACATGATGGCATTATGGTTTTGAATAAAGTTGCGAAAGTGGGAACATCATTCATTAATTATTTGCATAATTATTCAGAAGTACTTGAATTGGATATTACACCCAATCGTCCTGATTGTTTTTCCCATTTTGGTATTGCACGTGATTTATCTGTTAAAACGGGATCCAAAATGAAATCACCTGAAAATCAGCAGAGAAGTTTTCAAAAAAATGAAGCTGAAAATTGGATCAGGCTGAAATTTGAAAACGAAAATGATTGTCCTCGTTATATAGCGGGTATTGTACAAAATGTAAAAGTTGGCCCTTCTCCAAGATGGCTTAAGGATCGATTAGAATCAATAGGACAGCGTAGTATCAATAACCTGGTGGACATTTCTAATTATGTGATGATGGATATAGGGCACCCAACCCACATCTTTGATTATGATAAATTAGGATCAAAAGAAATCTTAATTCGTCGTGGTAAAAAGGGAGAAAAGATTAACACTCTAGATGAAATGGAACGCAAAATTTCACCAAATGAGTTATTGATCACTAATGGTAAAAAACCCATTGCTATTGCAGGTATTATGGGTGGTTTGGATAGTGCTGTTAATGAAAATACGAGTAATGTATTAATTGAAAGTGCATATTTCGAAGCTTCTATTGTACGAAAAGGAGCAAAATCTTTGGGAATGAGTACAGATGCATCCAAACGATTTGAACGGGGAGCGGACCCAATTGGTGCCGAAAATGCTTTTTGGCGTGTAATTGATTTGTTAGAAGAAATTGCAGGCGGGAAATGGATCCCTGGTGTGGTTGATCCATATCCTAAGAAAATTAACTCAAAGCGAATTGTCTTAACTCGTGACAAACTGGATTTGTTATCTGGTTGTGATATTAATGATACATTTGTTGTAAAAACGCTAACTGGTTTGGGATGCACAATAAAAGGGAAATCAAAAAAATGGACTTGTGTACCACCTTCGTGGCGACCAGATTTGGAACGGGAAGTGGACCTGATTGAAGAAGTGATTCGTATGTTTGGTTTCGATAATGTACCTACAAAATATCACTATAATGGCATTATGGAAACACATGAACCGGACCCCCATAAAGAATTATCAAATATTATCTCAATTTTGACCGGATTAGGTTTTATTCAGGTTTTCAATAACTCTTTACAATCCAAAAAGATTGTCAGTACACTGGATATACCGGCTGTTAAAGTGATGAATCCTTTATCGGATACAATGAGCCATTTAAGGACGAGCTTGATTCCTGGATTATTGGAAACAGCAGATTATAATTTGAAAAATGGTACTACAGATGTATTGCTTTTCGAATGGGGTAATATTTTTCGTCAGGAAAAACCTGGATTAAAAGGTATTGTTGAAAAATTTCAACTGACTGGGATCATACATGGAAACCTAAACGAAAAATCATTACATCGTATAAATAAAAGACCTGCATCTTTTCTAATCTTAAAAGGACTTGTGGATACATTTCTAACACGCTTAAAGTTCCATAATGTCGCTTTTAATGGTTTAAAAGAAAATGAATTAGGATTTTTAAATTCATTTACCATTAAAGTGGCAGGAAATACTATTGGTTATATAGGCGATATATCATCAAAATTTTCATCAAATATGTTACTAGATTTAAAACAATCCTTTGGATTTCAATTTGATTTAAATCAATTGTTGAAATTATTGGAAACCACTAGCCGATATAAACCTGTCATCAACTTTCCTTTAATTCAACGCGATTTGAATTTTGTTATGGATGAAAAGATTCAAGTAGGTAATGTGAATTCTACAATTCAAAATAACGGGAAAAATATTCTTTTAAAATCGGAACCGCTCAATATTTTTCGTCAGGAATCTTTAGGAAAGGAAAAAAAATCAGTTGCATTTAATTTAGTATTTCAAAGCAGTTCTAAAACACTTGAAGATAAGGACGTAAATCCAGTCATAGATGAAATTATACGGGTGGTTTCTAAAAAATATAGTGCTAAATTAAGGTAAGAAAAAATGAGTGAATTAATGGACGGAAGTGATAGTTTTGTTAAAGTGACGATTTATGGTCAAGAGTACACAATTAAGGCACCGGCAGATGCCACCTATATTAAAAATATCGCAGAATATGTCGACATGAAAATGCGGGAGGTTCAAGATGAAATGAATACTCCGCAAGTTCCGGCAAAAGTGGCTATTTTAGCTGCTATGAATATTTCGGATGAATTATTCTCAAATAAACGTACGACAGAAAAGATGAAAAATGAAGTTGAGGGAAAAATTTCATCCTTGATTGAAATTGTCGACGAAGTAATTCAACAATAAAATTTATACAGGCTGACCATGGATACGAAAATCTTATCCGGCAAAGATGTCAGCATTACTACTTATCAAGCGCTTCAAAGCAGAATTAAAGCGCTTAAATCTCAATCTGTAGTCCCCGGGCTAGCAGTATTGCTTGTTGGGGAAGATGCTGGTTCACAAATATATATTCGAAACAAAACAAAAAAATTTGCGGACCTGGGTCTTCATTCAAATACATTCCAATATTCATCCAGTATTTCCCAAGAGGATCTGCTATTAAAAATCAGAGAATTGAATAATGATGATCGTTTCCATGGAATTTTAGTGCAATTACCATTGCCAAAACATATCAATAAGTATAAGGTGTTAAGTGCCATGGATCCGAAAAAAGATGTTGATGGTTTTCATCCATCCAACTTAGGATTGCTATTGACGGGAAAACCGTATTTTATTCCATGCACTCCGAAAGGAATCATGCGGATCTTGGCACATTATCAAATTAATCTATCAGGTAAAAATGTTGTTGTTGTCGGTAGAAGTAACATTGTTGGCCGCCCGATTTCCATATTAACCAGTTTAAAGCAGGAATATGCAAATGCGACTACTACAATTTGCCATTCTGGTACTCTTGATATTTTTGATTATACAAAACGAGCAGATATTATTATTCTAGCAATTGGGTCTCCTAATTTTTTAAAAGGCAACCATATCAAGGCTGGGTCAGTAATAATTGACGTTGGCATCAACCGTGTTGAGGATCATTCTCCAAAAGGATATAAAATTGTCGGAGATGGAGATGAAACGACTCTGATGGGTAAAGCATCTGCAATCACACCTGTACCAGGAGGAGTTGGACCGATGACGATTGCTATGCTGATCGAGAACACTATTGAGGCAGCTGAACGATTATTAGACTGATTTTTCATTGTAATTCATAACATTCGTCCTATTTTCCTTCGACAAGATTGCGTTTCTTTCAATGGGATTATCTATTACTAAAGATCATAAAAACTTCCAGATTGATCCAACATCAGCCGTTTGTCTGGCAATTCCTTATGATTACCAAGGAAGCCAGCCGAATTTCTTCGATTCGCCACCCGGGAAAGCAGTACCGTTTCAGGATGATGATTTTATTGGAGAGGTGAAAAATGATAAAGGGTGCAATGTGATGATTATTAATCAAAATATTCATAGTACTGGAACACACACTGAATGTGCAGGACATATATTAGAGAAAGATATTTATATCCATGATGTATTAACGCTCGAATTTATCCGTACAGAATTAGTTTCTGTTACCCCCAAAAAATGGTCAGAAACCAACGAATCCTATCACTGTAATGTCGAAAATGATGATTGGGTAATTACCAAAAAGGAATTGTCCGATAAATTATCTCATTCTACGGATGGATTGGTGCTGAGAACTTTGCCAAATGATGCAGAAAAATTGACGCGAAAATATAATGCAACAAACACAGCATTTTTTACTACGGAAGCAATCGCTTATCTTGAGAATTTGAAAATAAAACATTTAGTTGTTGACCTTCCTACCATTGATCGTACCAATGATGGCGGCTTACTTGGTAATCATCATCTTTTTTTTGAGAGTAAACCACCCTATAAAAAAACAATCACTGAATTTGCTTTCATTCCAAATTCGATAGAAGAGGGGTCATATTTTATGCTAATCGAAATTCCACCCATGCAGTTGGATGCTGCACCTTCTCGACCATTTTTATTTAAATTTGAGGAGAAATAATGAGTAAAGAAAAGCCTTATCCGCCTCAATATTACCAGGATTATTTAGGTTTGGAAAAAATCTTAAATAGCCAACATTTGATTAGTGATAAGTACGGCAATCCTGCACATGATGAGATGTTGTTTATTATTATCCACCAAGTATACGAATTATGGTTTAAACAGATTCTTTTCGAATTGGATTCATTGCTTGGGATTTTCTGTAAGGATGAAATTCAGGAATCTGATATCGGTAGAGCTGTATCACGGTTGGAACGTATTATTGAGATTCAAAAAATATTGATCGATCAGATCCACGTTTTAGAAACAATGACGCCTATGGATTTTTTGGATTTCAGGGATTTCCTTATTCCTGCCTCGGGATTTCAGAGCGTCCAATTTCGAATGATTGAGAATAAACTCGGATTAAGCATGGAAAATCGATATTCTTACGGAGGCACTGATTACCATGCATCTTTAAATGAATTGGATCAGGAGAAAGTGAAAGCATCTGAATCGTTGGATTCTCTTTTTGATTTGATGGAAAAATGGCTAGAAAGAACACCATTTCTTAATTGGGGCAAAACATCCTTCTGGGATGAATATGAGCAGGCCGTTGTAGAAATGCTACGTGATGACCGTCATCTTATCCAAACTAATGCAAAACTTTCCAATACTCAAAAAGAAAAACACTTAATTGAATACGAAAAGACAGAAGCTTCATTTGGTGTGGTTTTAAGCTCGAAACAACATAACAAATTGGTGAAAGAAGGAAAATGGCGTCTTTCACATAAAGCAACTCAGGCCGCTCTGTTAATATTGCTATATCGCGATCAGCCCATTTTATATAATCCTTATCAATTATTAACAAAATTAATAGATGTTGATGAATTATTCACAGCTTGGAGATATCGTCATGTGCTCATGGTCTCTCGTATGATTGGACGTAAAATTGGTACCGGCGGATCTACCGGATCTGACTATTTGAATAAAACAGCTGAAAAACACCGTATTTTCAGTGATATCAGTGAATTAACAACATTTTTAATACCTAGGTCAGCTTTGCCTCAATTACCACAGGAGGTAGAAAATAACCTGGGATTCTTTTATCATGTGAAAGGGAAATAATGGACTTAGGTCTTCAAGGGAACAGAGCCATCGTTTGTGGCAGTACAGATGGAATTGGAAAGGCATCCGCGCTATTAATGGCAGAAAGAGGTGCAATAATTACCCTGGTGGCACGCAATAAAGAAAAGTTAAACGCTACTTTAACTGAATTATCCACAGAATATGGGCAAAATCATGCTACTGTTTGCGCAGATTTCAATAAACCGGATGAATTAAAACAGATGATTCAGGCACATTTAAAAGAAAGCGGTTATACATACCGCATACTGGTGAATAATTCTGGTGGTCCCCATGGCGGTCCGCTGATTGAAGCTAAAGAGGATGAATTTCGTATTGCATTTGAGCGTTTGCTTATTTGTAATCAAATTATGGCACAGGCGACTGTGTCAGGAATGAAAAAAATGGGTTCAGGGCGAATCATTAATATAATCTCCACATCCGTTAGGCAGGTAATCCCTGGCTTAGGTGTTTCCAATACAATTAGGGGAGCAGTAGCACAATGGGCCAAAACTCTTGCACTTGAGTTAGGTGAATTTGGTATTACCGTCAATAATATTTTACCTGGATACACAGCAACTGCAAGACTTCAGGAATTAGCCGAAAGTAAAGCTGAATCCATGGGGAAAACGGTAGAAGATATCCGTAAAACATGGGCTGAGAATACATCCTTAAAGCGACTGGGAAAACCTGAAGAAATTTCCAGTGCAGTTGCTTTTCTGGCATCAGAATCAGCTGGTTATATTAGTGGACATAATCTATCCATTGATGGAGGACGGTTCGGAGCCTAATGGAGAAATTGGCCAATTTTATCAATGGCAACTTCTGTCAGCCAAAATCTAAACAATATCTCGATGTATTTGAACCAGCTACTGGAGAAGTGTATTCCAAAGTACCCAATTCTAACGCAGATGATATCACGACCGCATTCCAGGCTGCAAAAGATGCATTTCCTGATTGGTCTGAATTACCAATCAAAGCACGATCGCAATACTTAAATAATATCGCTGATTTATTGGAATCTCGACAAAGTGATTTTGCTCATTATGAATCGAAAGATACTGGGAAGCCGGTTTCATTAGCGGAGACGGTTGATATACCTAGAGCAATAGCCAATTTTAGATTTTTTGCTGAATACGGTCCCACTTTTAAATTTGATTCAGAACTAAATAGCACTCAATCAGAAAACAAGGTTCTTCATGCACCATTGGGAGTTGTGGGTTGCATTTCACCTTGGAATCTTCCCTTGTATCTATTCACATGGAAAATAGCACCAGCAATGATTGCTGGCAACACTGTGCTGGCAAAACCTTCGGAAATCACCCCATATACAGCATACAAACTTGGAGAGATATGCCAAGATGCCAATCTACCTGATGGTGTTTTAAATATTATTCATGGACAGGGTGCTTCTGTTGGTGACGTGCTGATTAATCATAATGGAGTAAAGGCTATCTCTTTCACTGGGGGAACCGCCACAGGAAAAACAATTGCTCAAAGAACAGCGTCATCATTTAAAAAATTATCCTTGGAAATGGGTGGAAAAAATCCCGCTATTATTTTTTCCGACTGTGATTATAACAAAATGCTGGAGACTGTTGTTCGTTCGTCATTTTCTAACCAGGGACAAATTTGTCTATCCAGTTCGCGTATTCTAATTCAATCAAAAATTTTTGATCAATTCAAGAGCGATTTCGTTCAAAAGGCCTCTGATTTGATTGTGGGAGATCCGGAAGATAGAAAATCAAATCTAGGTGCTATTTCGTTTAAGAAACATTTTGAAAAAATATTAAGCTATATTGAATTGGCCAAAAAAGAAGGTGGAAATATTCTTTGTGGAGGTAAAGCGGTAAATTTGAATGGTAGGTGTAAAAAAGGTTGGTTCATTGAACCAACAATTATTGAAGGATTGGACAATAATTGCAAAACCAATCAAGAAGAAATATTTGGACCGGTTGTGAGTTTAATTCCTTTTCAAGGTGAAACGGATGCCATTCAAATGGCAAACGAATCGGATTATGGCCTATCAGCAACAATCTGGACTGAGAATAAAGAAAGAGCAGCTCGAGTATCAAATCAAGTTGAAGCAGGCGTGATTTGGGTGAATTGTTGGCTGATAAGGGATTTACGAACCCCATTTGGTGGCATGAAGCAATCTGGAGTTGGTCGAGAAGGTGGATCGGAAGCATTGAGATTTTTTACTGAACCAAAAAATATATGTACCAGCAATGCATAAAATTATATGAAAATTGAATCGGAAAAAGCACCAAAACCTGTAGGAGCTTACCCTCATGCACGAAAAGTAGGAAATTTACTTTTCCTCTCTGGAGTAGGACCGAGAAAGTCAAATTCTAAAAAAATCCCAGGCGTCGTAATAGATAAAGCTGGGAACATTATTTCTCATGACATTGAGGCCCAATGCCATTCCGTTTTTAAAAATGTTCGCATTATACTTGAAGAAGCAGGTAGTAATTGGAATAATCTCGTGGATGTCACTGTGTTTTTAACGGACATGTACAAGGATTTTGAGACATATAATCGTATTTACGCAGAATATTTCAAAGACAATCAACCTTGTCGAACCACGGTTGAGGTGTCATCATTGCCAACGCCCATCGCAATTGAATTGAAATGTATTGCAATTATTGAATAGGAGAAAGCCATGCATGTAACACCTCCTCTAAATTTTAAAAAATGGATTGATGAAAATCGTCATTTACTTAAACCACCCGTTGGTAATAGCGTGGTTTACCAGGATACAGATTTTATGATTATGATTGTTGGTGGACCCAATTCCCGCAAGGACTATCATGTGGATCCAGTAGAAGAATTTTTTTATCAATTGGAAGGCGATATGCTGCTTCAGATCATGGAAAATGGGAAAAGGGTAGATGTACCAATCATGGAAGGGGAAATATTTTTATTACCAAAAAACGTTCCCCATTCACCACAGCGATTTGAAAATACAGTCGGACTTGTGGTAGAATATAAAAGGGAAGAAGGTGCCCTAGATACCTTCCAGTGGTACTGCGATGAATGTGATTCTCTACTACATGAAGTTACATTGGACCTGGAAGATATCGTTGGCCAACTGCCACCTTTATTTGAAAAGTATTGGGCTACAATGGAATATAGAACATGCAATAAATGTGGCGCAGTGCAACAGCCTCCTAATCAGTAATCCAAATTGAAAATAGATATACATACTCATATTCTGCCAAAAGAATGGCCGAATTTGAAGGAAAAATATGGTTACGGCGGTTGGATATACCTAGACCATCACAAGACCGGTTGTGCTCGCATGATGAAGGATGAACATTTTTTTCGAGAAGTGAAGTCAAATTGCTGGAATCCTGGTGTACGTATTAATGAATGTGATAATCATGGCGTGGATGTGCAGGTACTTTCCACCGTACCGGTTATGTTTAGTTATTGGGCAGAATCAAAAGATGCACTGGATGTTTCTAAAATGTTGAATGATCATATTGCTAGTGTTGTAGATGAGTTTCCCAGAAGATTTATAGGACTGGGGACAATTCCACTTCAGGATCCCGAAAAAGCAATAATTGAGATGCAACGCTGCATAAAAGAACTAGGATTAGCCGGTATTCAAATCGGGTCCAATATTAATGGAAAAAATTTGAATGATGAGTCGCTTTTCTCGGTTTTTGAAGCTGCATCGGATCTTAACGCTTCTATTTTCATTCATCCTTGGGATATTATGGGAAAAGAAAAGATGGAGAAATACTGGCTGCCATGGCTGGTTGGTATGCCCGCGGAGACTAGCCGGGCAATTTGCTCCATGATATTTGGTGGTGTATTTGAACGCTTACCCAATCTTCGTATAGCCTTTGCCCATGGAGGCGGTTCTTTCCCATCAACAATTGGAAGAATACAGCAGGGTTATGATATGCGCCCTGACCTTTGTGCAATTGATAACCAAGTTGATCCAGAAAGCTACCTGGGACAGTTCTGGGTAGATTCATTAGTTCACGATGCGGATTCTTTAGATTTTCTTATAAAAAAAATAGGAGTAGATAAAGTTGCTCTAGGAAGCGATTATCCTTTTCCACTTGGCGAACTGCAGCCAGGAGCATTGATCAAAACCATGAATTATAATCACCAAAAATCAGGAAAACTATTTTTTCAAAATGCTTTGGATTGGCTGGGTTTATCCCGTAATCACTTTAAATGAATTTTGAAAATTCCAGATCTTTTGCCAGAATGATGGATAAAAATGATTCGCTTAAATCATACCGGGAAAAATTTTATTATCCGAAAAATGGGAATAATAAAAATGTAATATATTTTTGCGGTAATTCGCTTGGTCTACAGCCTAAATCAGTGCGAAAATATGTTGAAAAAGAGCTATATGTTTGGGAGAGGGATGGTGTGATTGGGCAGCATGGACGCTGGGAGCATTTTCATGAAAGACTGATGGACAACACTGCAAGACTTGTTGGAGCGAAACCATCAGAGGTGGTCGTCATGAATGCCCTAACAGTAAACATTCACCTTTTATTAGTGTCATTTTATCAACCCAATCAAAAAAGAAATAAAGTTATTATTGAAAAAGGGACGTTCCCATCAGATCAATATGCAATTCAATCCCAAATCAAATTTCACGGTTTTGACCCAACAACATCCTTAATTGAACTCAGTCCAAGGAAAAGTGAAAAAACACTTCGGACACAAGATGTTTTGGATACAGTAAGTGAATTTAATGAAGAAATTTCTACCATTATTTTAGGTGGTGTTAACTATTATACAGGGCAAGCTTTTGATATGAAATCTATTACAGATTCTGGACATCAAGTAGGTGCTTACGTTGGTTTTGATCTGGCCCATGCGGCTGGAAACCTAAAAATGAGCCTTCATGATTGGAATGTAGATTTTGCTGCCTGGTGCTCATATAAATATCTATGCGCTGGGGCTGGTGCACCTTCTGGTATATTTATTCATAAAACACACCATGATTGGTCTGGGCCGAGATTTGCTGGTTGGTGGGGGCATAATAAAAATACTCGTTTTGAAATGGAGTCCGATTTTGATCCAATTCAAACAGCAGAAGGATGGCAGATCAGCAATGCACCTATAATGGGAATGGTGCCGTTACTGGCTGCTATGGAAATATTTGATGAAGCAGGTATGGATGCTATACGGCTTAAAAGTGAAAAACTAACCGGATTATTAGAATTTCTCATAACTGCAAATCTACCGGAAGTATCGATCATTACACCTGAAAACCCTTTGGAGCGAGGTTGTCAATTATCACTCGTAGCACCTGGTGGAGAAAAAACTTTTGAAAACATTTCAAAAGAAGGTGTGATATGCGACTGGAGAAAACCAGATGTTATACGCATTGCACCCCATCCATTATTTAACCGCTATATTGAAGTATATGACTTTGTAAAACTGTTACAAAAAAGTCTTAGTGAATAAAGAAAAATTTACTCTGATTGGTGCTGGTTTGGCTGGGCCACTTATGGCAACCTATCTTGCAAAAAAAGGCTACTTTGTTGAAATTTATGAACAACGTCCTGATATGAGAAAAGAATCCATTTCGGCAGGAAGATCAATTAATCTGGCGTTATCAATACGAGGTATACATGCTTTAGAAGAAGTCGGATTGTACAAGAAAATTAAACCCCAGACTATTCCCATGAAGGGACGTATGATTCATGATTTGGATGGAAAGACTCATCTGCAGCCCTATGGTCAAAAAGACGATGAAACTATTTTTTCTGTTTCTCGAGGGAAATTGAATATGGATTTGATGACTTTGGCAGAAAAAACAGGTAATGTGTCCATTCGATTTAATCACCAACTTTTATCAGCCGATTTAGATCAAAATGAATTAATATTTCAATTATCTGATTCGTCTGAAGAAATAAAATTATCATTTAGCAAGGTAATTGGCTGTGATGGTTCAGCTTCAATCTTGCGGAAAGCGATTGTAAAAAAAACAAATGCAGATTATGTAATAAAACCTTTGGGGCATGGCTACAAGGAATTGACAATACCACCATCGAAACATGAAAAATTTCAGATCGAACCCAATGCGCTGCACATTTGGCCCAGAGGAAAATATATGCTTATTGCATTACCTAATACCGACTTTTCATTTACATGTACTTTATTTTTTCCAATGACTGGGGAAAACAGTTTTGAAACTGTTATAACAGAAAAAGATATTTTAAATCTGTTCCAATCGCAATTTCCAGATGCAGTAAAACTGATGCCAACTCTCGCGGAAGACTTTCAAAGCAACCCAACAGGTGACCTTGCGTCGGTTTATTGTGAACCATGGCATTTTGAAAACAAGGCATTGCTGATTGGTGATGCAGCGCATGCAGTGGTTCCTTTTTTCGGGCAGGGTATGAACGCATCTTTCCAGGACTGTTCTGTATTAAATCAGTTAATTGGCCAACATGCAGATGATTGGACCGCTATTTTTAATGATTTTTCAACCACCCAAGTAGAAAATGGTCATGCTATAGCAGACATGGCTATTGAGAATTACTTGGAAATGCGTGACCATGTCAATAATCCAGACTACAAAAAAAGAAGAAATATAGAACTAAAACTGGAAAGAATGTTTCCAGATCGATTTATACCGAGATATTCCATGGTTTCATTTCATCAAATGCCATATTCTGAAGTGTATGAAAAAGGAAACCAGCAATATAAATTAATTGACGAAGTGTTAAAAGCAGATCCCGCGGGCACATTTATTGATAAAGCATTGGTAGAAAAAATGTTGCCCTAAAATCTGTACGCCCGGGAGGATTCGAACCCCCGGCCTTTGGAACCGGAATCCAACGCTCTATCCAACTGAGCTACGGGCGCAATTGACGCTTGAAATTATAACTTTTTTATAATTCCAATCATAACTCTATTGGATTCTTTTGCTGAGGTTCATTCACCAACGTAAATTTAATATATGAATCCAGTTATATTTTTTACCACGGTCGAAAACAAAAAAAAAGCCCAATCCATTGGAAATCACCTAGTGAAAAATCGTCTTGCTGCCTGTGTAAATATTATTTCAAATATAGAATCAATATATTATTGGAAAGATCAATTACACCAAGATAGTGAATTCTTGCTGATGATAAAATCTGATGCATCAAAGAAAGAAAATATTCAAAAAATATTCGATAATTATCACCCTTATGATTTGCCAGAATTGATCATGGTAACTATTGATGACGGTAGTGTTGAATATTTAGAATGGATGAAACAAAATTTGGGTAAGGAAATGGATGAATAACTTGTTCCAGGGCCGACGGTTAAAGTATCTACTTTATTTCGGTGCTTTAGTTACAATCGGTTCAGCGGGATTTTATGTAATTGGCGGAGAAGGGTGGACCGTCATTGATAGTATTTATATGACAATTATCACCCTGTCTACTGTTGGATTTGGCGAAGTCCATACCCTAAGTGAAATGGGAAAATTATGGGCAATTTTAGTGATTATATTTGGCGTCAGTGGATTCGCAGTTATTGTTTATGAACTTGGCGCTGAATTAATACAATTCAATACTTATCGGAGTCGTACAATGCGAAAAAAAATATCAAAATTAAATGAACACTATATTGTATGCGGATTTGGACGCATGGGTGCCGTAATCGCAGCAGAATTCCATAAAAAACAGGTTCCATTTGTGATTATAGAAATGAATGAAACAAAGATCAATATAATCCAGGAAAGTGGTTATATCCATATCCATGGAGATGCAACCTTAGATGACATTTTAATTGATGCTGGCATTAAAGGATGCAAAGGTATTGTTGTGGTATTGGATAATGATCAGGATAATCTTTTTGTAACTATGTCCGCAAGGAATTTGAATCAGGATGCATATGTTATCAGTCGATGCGCAAAAAATGAAACGGGTATAAAACTGAAACGCGCCGGCGCAAATAAAGTAGTGAATCCATACATTACGGGTGGTCACCGAATGGCTGAGTTATTAATTAGTCCATATGTGGAAGATACGGTATCCATTGAAACTCCAGGTGATATGGTAATTGATTTTTCTTTAGAAGAATTTGCTGTAGAACATTTACATGAATTAAATGGAAAATCCATTGCGGAATCCAAAATACGCGAAAACTATGGGTTACTAATTGTAGGTATTGCAAATGAAACGAGCGAAGCTGTACTTAATCCTGGGTCGGATTATATTTTATCT
>DTTO01000028.1:0-2978 GCA_012964665.1 Fidelibacterota bacterium | reverse complement strand
AAACTTGAATATTACCTCGTAATTTGCCATTTACCTGAATCGCGATAGTTATTAAATCAGATTTTGCGAGATCAGCGTCATACAATGGCCACATTTCATAAGATAAAGATTCAAATGCTTTCATTTGTTCATTTAATTCTTCTGCCATATGCGGAACGAAAGGATTTAATAATAATAGAAATGTTTTAAGGGTTTTATTATTAATTGTATCAAGTGATTGCAAGTGGTTTGAAAAAATCATCATTTGTGATATAGCGGTGTTAAAATGCATATTTTCCAAATCATCAGTTACTTTTTGTATTGTTTGGTGTAATAACCTTACCGTTTCCTCACTAGGCGGGTCATCCGTAAACTTATCTGTTTGGTTAAATATGCGCCAGATTCTATCAGCGAATCGAGAGCAACCCTGTAATCCTCTGGTAGACCAGGGTTTTGACTTATCCAACGGCCCCATAAACATTTCATACAGGCGCATGGAATCAGCGCCATATTCACTTATTACATCATCAGGATTGATGACATTCCCTCGAGATTTGCTCATTTTTTGACCATCTTCTCCTTGAATCATACCCTGGTTGTACAATTTCTTGTAAGGCTCTCTGGTTGATACAAGGCCTAGATCATGCAATACATGGTGCCAGAACCGCGAATATAGCAAATGCAATACTGCATGCTCCACCCCGCCAACGTATAGATCAACAGGCATCCAGTATTGTTCCACATCTTTATCCCAAGGTTTATTTTCATTATTTGGATCAAGAAATCGAAGATAATACCAGCAGGATCCTGCCCATTGAGGCATTGTGTTGGTTTCACGAGTGATGGCTTCACCCGTTTCTGGATCGGTTATATGAACCCAATCTTTTACATTAGATAAAGGGGATTCACCTGTTTTTGATGGCTCGTATTTTTCAACTTCCGGCAGTAATAAAGGCAATTCATCTTCTAAAATTGCTTCATGTTTTCCATCTTTATGAACGATTGGAAGGGGTTCACCCCAATAGCGTTGACGAGAAAAAAGCCAATCTCTGAGTTTATATTCTACAGCTTCTTCTCCTTTTTTCAAATTTTCTAAATAACTGATTGTTTTTTTAATAGCTTCCGAGACGGAAAGATCATTAATGGTAAAAGAGCCATCCTTTGTGGAGGAATTCATCATCTTACCTTTATCAATTTCTGTAAATGCAGCTGTATCGATATCAGCACCTGACACCACCTGAATAATAGGCAAATTAAATTTTTTCGCAAATTCGTAATCTCTTTGATCATGCCCTGGTACAGCCATAATTGCGCCGGTGCCATAAGACATGAGTACATAATCAGAGATCCAGATAGGAATCTCCTCATTCGTCACTGGATTAATTGCGTAGGATCCAATAAAAATTCCTGTTTTTTCCTTTGCCAGTTCCCCCCTGTCAAAGTCGGATTTACCGGCAGTGTCAGAAACGTACTTTTCTACTTCATTTTTGACATTTGTTACGGTCAACTTTTCTACCAGTGGATGTTCGGGCGCCAGCACCATATAAGTTGCACCAAATAAAGTATCTGGTCTGGTGGTAAATACTGTTATTCCTTGACTTATTGAAGGTAATTCAAATATTACATTTGCACCTTCAGATCGTCCAATCCAGTTCCGCTGCAATTCTTTGACATTTTCAGGCCAGTCCACATCATCAAGGCCGGCCAATAGCGATTCAGCGTAGTCGGTAATGCGAAATACCCACTGTCTCATAGGTTTGCGAACAACCGGGTATCCTCCACGCTCCGATTTGCCATCAATAACCTCTTCATTTGCCAACACAGTCCCAAGTTCTGGACACCAGTTCACCGGAACCTCATCTTGATAAGCCAAACCTTTTTTATACAGTTGGAGGAAAATCCATTGTGTCCACTTGTAATACTTCGGATCGGTAGTATTAATCTCCCGGTCCCAATCGTAGGAAAAACCAAGGCTCTTTATCTGCTCCTTAAAACGTTTAATATTGTTTTTGGTGGTAGTTGCCGGATGGGTGCCTGTTTCTACGGCATATTGTTCCGCTGGAAGGCCAAATGCATCCCAACCCATCGGATGCAGTACATTAAATCCGCGCATTCGTTTATAGCGGGCCAGTATATCTGTAGCGGTATAACCTAAAGGATGTCCAACATGCAATCCGTCTCCCGAAGGATAGGGAAACATGTCCAGGATATAATATTTTTCCTTATCCGGGTCAATTTCAACTTTGAAGGTTTTATTATCCTCCCAGTACTGTTGCCACTTCGGCTCTATTGTTAAATGATTATATTCTTTTCTCATGGATTTATTGTCGGGGTGAGAGGATTTGAACCTCCGACCTCGTCGTCCCGAACGACGCGCGCTAACCGGGCTGCGCTACACCCCGTAATGGTCGATAAATTTAGTTAGTCATTTCCTCGCAAAACAACCTAACAGAAAAAGCAAAAGTGCTATAACAGGTATTTAATAAGAAAAAAACCACCAATTAGAAGAATCGTAAAGAGAATTGCTAATTTATTGAAATAGCGATCTATAAACTCCTGAATGGGGGCTCCATATTTCCATATTAATCCACTTACAAGCAGGAACCGGGCGGATCGGCTGATAGTAGACGCAATTATAAACATGGGAAAATTAATGCTGAAGGCACCAGACGTAATGGTAAATAGCTTAAAGGGTATCGGGGTAAATCCAGCAGTAAATACGATCCAAAAGTTCCATATTTCATATTTATCCTGAATTTGATAGAACAGGTCGCGTGTGAAACCAGGAATTGAATTAAAAAAGAATAGTGCCAGTCCTGAGAATACTCCTTCCCCACTCCACCAAAGGAATTGTCCGATACTATAGCCGAAGATGGCACCTACTACTGACCCAATTGAACAGAGAATACCATATTGAATCGCTTTTGAACGTGCTCCCAAAGCTAATGCGATCAATAATACATCCGGTGGAACCGGAAAAAATGACGCTTCTGAAAAAG
>DTTO01000027.1 GCA_012964665.1 Fidelibacterota bacterium | reverse complement strand
TGTTAGTAATTGGTGGGGGCGCAATTGGATTAGAGCTGGGCCAGGTATATGCCACACTTGGCACAAAAGTAACCATTGTTGAGTTTATGCAAACTCTAATCCCCGAAGCAGATTTTGATATTGTTGAACCGCTTCGTAAAAAACTGGAAAGACAAGGAATCACAGTTTTGTTGTCATCTAGAGTGGAAAAGGTTGAAACAAAAGGAAAAAGCTCTTTAAGCGTTTTAATTCACAACGGAGAGAACAACACAAAAAAGACCTTTGACCAAGTGCTAGTGGCCGTTGGTCGCACCGCAAACAAGGATTTATTAAACTTGGAAAAAACAGAAGTTGCAACAGATGAATCTGGCTATGTCAGAGTAGATGAATATCAGCGCACATCAGTTGATACAATATTTGCTATTGGAGATATTGTAGGCCCCCCAATGTTGGCCCACAAAGCCTCTTATGAAGGAAAGGTGGCCGCAGAAGTGGCCGCGGGACAACTGGCCGTATTTGACGCGTCGGCAATTCCTAATGTTGTGTATACTGATCCAGAGGTCGCTTGGGCGGGATTGACAGAAAAAGAAGCGAAAGAAATGGGTGTTTCATATAAAACAGGAGAATTTCCTTGGGCTGCAAGCGGGAAGGCGGCCATTCTTAGTGCGGGCGAAGGAAAAACAAAAATTTTGTTTGATTCTGAGTCTCAGAGAATATTGGGCATTGGCATTGTTGGCCCCGGTGCCGGGGATTTAATTGCAGAAGGTGCACTGGCAATTGAAATGGGGGCGGACGCCGAAGACATTGGGTTAACAGTACATCCACATCCAACAATAAGCGAGACCATTGCCGCTGCCGCCGAAGTTTTCACCGGAACAATAACTGATTTGTATGTCCCCAAAAAATAAAAAAAAAGAACCGGGTTTTAAATTTATAAAAGCATCTGGGGGAATTGAAGAATATCGCCTTTCCTCGAACGGTCTACGCGTTTTAACCCTGGAAGAACATTCAGCGCCAGTCACCACATTTATGGTTACATATCATGTGGGTTCAAGAAACGAAGCCATTGGTCACACAGGCGCAACGCATTTACTTGAACATTTAATGTTTAAGGGCTCTAAAAAATTTAATAAAGAAAAGAATACGGCAATTTGGTCAGAACTACAAAATATTGGCGCACAAATCAACGCGACGACATGGAACGACAGAACAAATTATTTTGAAGTTGTACCTAGTGAACACCTTGAGCGCGCGATAGCAATAGAGGCAGATCGAATGCGCAACGCCTTTTTAAAGGATGAAGACCGTCAGCCGGAAATGACAGTTGTGCGGAACGAATTTGAACGCGGCGAAAACAACCCTTTTGATGTTTTAGATAAAAACATCTGGGCAACGGCATATCAGGCCCACCCATATCATCATTCTACCATTGGATGGCGATCAGATATTGAAAATGTATCTACGAAAAGATTACAAGAGTTTTATAATACGTATTATTGGCCAAATAATGCGACGGCAACGGTTATTGGAGACTTTGAAAAAAAACAAACGCTTGCACTAATAAAAAAATATTTTGGGGAACACGGTAGAAGCCAACATACAATTCCTAAAATGTATACTGAAGAGCCAACACAAGAAGGGCCGAGAAGAATTATGATAAAACGGGCGGGACAAACAGGAATTGTTGGCATAGGGCATAAAACACCTGAGGGCCTCAATCAAGACACTTATGCCCTGCAGGCGTTGGGCAAGATTCTCACAGAAGGAAAAAGCAGTAGGTTATATAAACGGATTGTTGATCCTGGTCTGGCCACTTCTTTGTTTATGTATGATTTTCCATTTAAAGATTGCGGGATGTTTATTTCATATGTTTTTCTTACGCCGGAGACGGACCACAACTCTGTTGAAGAAATAGTTTTAGAGGAATACAGACAAATAATTAAAGAAGGGATAAAACAAAAGGAACTAGATCGCGCCAAAGCACAAATAAAAGCCAACGTTGCGTTTAGCCGGGACGGCTCTTATGCGGTAGCGAGCGCGCTGAATGAGGCCCTCGCTATTGGCGATTGGACATTTTATTCAACATTTATGGATCATATAATAAAAGTATCCAGGAAGGATATTCAACGTGTTGCCGAAAAATATTTAATCGAAGATCAAAATACCACAGGGTGGTTTATACCTCAAAATTAATTTGTTATAATATGAGGAACTATTTTAGTAAAAAAATTGTTGTTGATGAACCTCAAAAGGGACTATCAACCTTTGTTTTGCCCACGGGGGTTAAAGAGGTTATAACGTTTGCGGGGAGTCTGCCGTGTGGCACGCTATATAGCCCTAGAAAGAACAGTGAAATCAGCTCACTTGCGGCGGGGATGTTAGATAAAGGGACAAAAAATAAAGATAAATTTGAAGTTAGCGATATATTGGAATCCGTAGGTGCTGAAATCAATTTTTTTAACACAGCCCACCATGTTCAATTTACAGGCTATTGTTTAAAAAACGATTTGGACACGGTTCTTTGTTTACTTGGCGAACAGCTTCGTACGCCGTTGTTTTTGGAGAAAGAACTTTCTACACTTAAAAAACGGCTAGTTGGTAATTTGGAGCGGTCAAAAGAAGACACAAAAAAACAAGCCATGATTGGCCTATTGAGAAAATTATATCCACCACACCACCCGAACTATGCGCTCACAACAGACGAAAAAATTGAACTCGTTTCATCGGTTAGGACAAAAGAAATAAAGACATTTCACAAGAATACATATCGGCTTGGCGGCTTTAATTTTTCTGCCGCCGGGGATGTAAGTCCGGATACGATTAATAAATTGTTAAAAGAACAATTTAGCAGATGGAAAAAGGGCCCCGATATACCATACCGGTTGGATTTAAAGGCAAGGCCTATAAAGGGCAAAAAACGTAGAATACCAATTCCAGATAAGCAAAGCATAGACATGTACTTAGGACAAGCAATAGGGATTAATAGGCGGCATAAAGACTACTATCCCCTTAAAATGGCTATTTATGTATTGGGCGGAAATTTCTCCGCGCGCTTAATGCAAACCATTCGAGACGAAGCAGGTTTAACATATGGTATTGGCTCCTCACTTTCGGGTACAGGCTTTGGTAGCGATGGGTATTGGAGCACTTGGGCAACGTTTGCGCCGGATCTTTTGGAAAAGGGAAAAAGGGCGACGCGCAATCAAATAAAAGAATGGTATAATAATGGAATTACAGAAAAAGAATTGAAAGAAAAAAAAACGACGATTATGGGGGCCTACAAAGTAGGGCTAGATTCTACAGGAGGCCTTGCTGCCCGCATATTGTCAAACGCACAACAAAGAGAAAAGATAGAGCATCTAGATAAATATCCAGAAATTATTAAAAATATTTCATTGGATAAAGTTAACAAAACGATCAAAAAATATATTAAACCAAAACAACTTACATTTGTTGCCGCCGGCACATTTGATGATTAACTATGGATATAATTCTAATTGCGGCCGTGACACAAGACGGTTTTATTGCCCGACATCCACACGAAACAATTAGATGGTCAAAAGACCTTTCTTTATTTAAAGAACAAACCACGGGCTGGCCCGTAATTATGGGATCAAATACATTTAATTGTATTAATAGTGAACTTAAAGATAGAAAAATTATCGTGATGCACAGAGAAGATAACCCCCAAAAGATTTTGGACAACATTGACAAAGAAAAATGTTTTATTGCGGGCGGGGGAAAAACAAATATGCGCTTTGCTTCATATTTAACCCATCTGTATATAACACCCCATCCAAACGTATTCGGGTCTGGTGTGTGTTTGTTTTCAGGACCAGTAAAAGAAATGAACTTGGTTTTTGAAGCTGTTATCCCCGTAGATAAAATAAATGGTATTTTTCAATTTCAATATCGCGTTAATTAAAATAAAAAATCGCCTAGATAAAGTATATTAAAAAATATTTCTAGGTCGAGGCCCGCTTAGCCTTTATAATGGCGGCCTTAATTTTTCCACGCAAAACCCTACTGTCTAGGGCATTAATTTCATCCATATTACCACCGACCCCAGCCTCTACGAGGCGCACAATAAGCGCCTCTTCAGGCTCATCGTCCCCGCTGGTTTGATCTGTGGCACTAGAAGCGAGGCCGACCAAAGGAATATCATCCGGCAAAGGTGGGCGCTCAATAGAACCACGTTTAATTTTAACCAACATGGCCTTGGCTTTCCCGCGCGTTGGTTTATCGGTGATAGCGTTGATAGGATCTTCTTCGCCGTCCAAAGCTTTATTTACAACAAAAGCAATTAAATCATCTGTGTTTGCAAAAGACGGTAGCACAGGACTTGAAATTTGGCCCGACGCGCTAGCAGCAGAACCCGGCTTTCCGCTCTCAACGGGCTCTTCGGTTAAGGCTTTTATAAAGCGGCCTGGAAGGCCCCCGCCCTTACGCTTTGTTTGTATGAGCAACGCTTTTGCCATGCCGCGAGTTGGCTTATCGGGTATTGCGTTAATTAAATCCATGTTGTCTTCAAGGCCGGCCTGGACAGCTCGGGCAATGATAGCTTCTCGGCTATATTGTGGGCCGGAATCTTGTGACGCTGTCTTAGCCTCTTTTTGTTCATCGATTTCATCGGGAATAAAATACCCTAAATTGTCAAGAATTTTTGATTTTGTGTTTGAGAAACCCCACAAGGTCATCCAAGAGAAAAGTCCCCGACTTGATCGGCGACAAGTAACAGATGTTCCTTTAGACGTCGGATCAAGATTAAAAATAACAATTTCCTTATGTACAGGATTGTAACGCATTTCTAAGGCCAATTGTTTATTGTTTTCTATGGCCATGATACGCCCTAGATATGTTGGCGATAAACTAAAGGGAAGAATACGCAAGAACGCTCCAGGTATAAAATCGAATTGATCAAAAGAATACCGATGAACATAACGGTCGGATTTAGTAAGAGGCATTAACCGTAACACACCAGGAAACCAACAATTGTAATTTGAGAGGCGGGTAAGAACCTTCCACACGGTTTCGGGACGTACCGCATAGTCGTGCTTCACGGTTGTTTCTGCGGAAAACGGCTTTAAATATGTAGCAATGCGACTGTTAATTACCTGTTCACGATTTGTATCAAGGATGAACAGGGTAATTACAACGATAACAGAAAAAACAGCAATGGTTAAAATCATTATAAAACTTCTACTATGTTGTAAAGATTTTACAGTATTTAGACGGAATAATTGAAGCACTTGATGTATATAATATCTACATCAAAATTATAATTTAATAAAAAGTACAAATATCACGTTTATTTCCGCTGGCATCGGGGGCAGAAATGAGTTCCCCGTTGACCAACATATATTTTTTTTATATTCGTTTCACAGCGGCGGCATGGTTCCCCAGTTCGCCTAAAAACATTTAATTTGTCTCCAAAAGCCCCGGTTGAATTTTCTCCATACGTAAAATTGATTATTGTCGTTCCATTGTGTTCGATGGCCTGCTTAAGAATAAATTGGATTGCTGAATGAAGTGCCGTTAATTTTTGAGAACTGATTTTAAAAGCTGGTTTTTTGGGGTGAATTTTAGATAACCATAAAGATTCATCTACGTATATATTACCCAAACCGGCAATAAAGGACTGATCTAGTAAAAAGGGTTTGATCATACGTTTTTTAGATTTTGTTTGACCAATCAAATATTGTTTACTGAAAGCATCAGATAATGGTTCTGGGCCAAGACGGGATTCGATTAGCGCCAGAGATCGATAAAAATATAGTCGTCCAAATTTTCGGTAATCTTTGAAATATATATTTGTATTGTTTGTAAGGCAGATTTTAGCGGTAAAATGCTTTGTATTATCATTTTCAAATATCTTTGGTTGTATTCTTCCGGTCATTCTAAGATGAAATAGCAAATGGCCAGAATCAAGATTTAATACTATAAATTTTCCACGACGCCACACGCGGTTTATTTTTTGATTAACAATAAGATCGTTTAAGCGTGAAACAGAATGTGTCGCAAAAACCCTATTATAGTTGTTTAAAGGATGTATAGAGCGAATTCTTTGGTTTATAAGAAACGGACGAATGGAATTTGTTGCAGTATGTACTTCGGGTAGTTCAGGCATGAATATATTTAGTCTGAATATTAAAAAATTTATTTATTGATAACCTCAAGAATAAAAATGAATTTTAAAACAAAAACAATAATAACACGGCAAAAAGGACATAAGCAGTTAAAGAAATATTATTATAAATTAAACTGAAAAAGAATCATGTCACATAGGCAATAAACGGGCCAATCAATGATGGACCGCAAATAAAAAGCACTAATTAATATAATGATTAAAGAAAATTTTAGATATAAAAAAATCAACTTAAACTAGAAAGACGGAAAAGTTTTTATTTTATTTTTATCAGTTTTTTGGTTTGTTCTTTGGGTGGTTTTTGGTGCTCGGAAAAATAAAAAGATCAAAATTAAAGATGATTTAAATTTGAATTGGTATGGTCATCGGGGGCTTTTGAATCGCGCACCAGAAAACACATGGCTGGGTTTTCAGGCGGCGCTCGACGCAGGGTTTCGCTCAATAGAAATAGATGTATTGCAGACCAAAGATGGAAAAATTGTTTGTACGCATAATTTTGATTTGGAAAGAGAAACAGACGGTAACGGTTATATAGATTATAAAACATTATCTGAATTGAAGATCATTAATGCTGGCGCAAAATGGCCCAATATAGAAGCAAAAATTCCCACGTTGGAAAGCGTCTTGATCCAACTACCAGCAGAATGTCAGGTTATTATAGAAATTAAAACCAGAAAATTGATGGATTGGTCTACACCGATAGAAGTAATAAAAATTATTAAAAAACTTAAAATTCAGAAGGGTGTGATTATTTCAAGTTTCAATCCAATGGTGCTACGAATTATTAAGTGTATAGATAACACTTTTGAAACAGGATTATTATTTGAAGACATAAGAACCGTGGGCCTAATATCTTTTGTCTGCCCTAACTATATCCACCCAAGGTCGGATATTGTAACTGGCGACTTAATAGAATATGCCAAAAGATATAAATTAGGAATAAATGTTTGGACAGTTAATTCGCGGGCGGGGATGAAGTTTTTTATAGAAAAGAAAGTAGAAGGAATAATTACCGATTATCCGGAAGCAATCCCTAATGTGATTTGATATCAATGGTACCGCCAAATCCAGCTCCCGTACCGTACAGGGTGGTTGCCTCGGAAGGGGTTAAAAAGCGAAGCTCTTTAATAGAATAAACAGAAACATTGTCAAGCTGTTCCTCACCGCCCAGATGAATACCATTAAGATAAACAGAGATGACGAGCCCTTTTGCGCGAAGCCAAGCAGGACGGGCTAATTCCACCACATCCATTGCTGATTGCGCAGTATCAAACTCTTGAATCTCTTCCTCAGAAATAAAATTTCTAGGTTTCATCTGTTTTCGCTCAGCACCATTGGAGGTACAACTGGAAAAAAGAAAAATTCCAATTAAAAGAATAAGTTTTGTTTTCATAGGATTATTTAGAAGTTTATTATCAGAATGTAAGAAAATTTAACAAGGATAAGGAAATTGTTTAAAATAAAAGAAATTAATGTAGTCGAGCTGAAAAAAAGATTCGACGAAAATTATTTCTTTCACTTTATTAGATGTTAGAGAGCATCATGAGGTTGAATTTGCAAAGATTAAAGACCACGCGCACATTCCCATGGGAAGGCGGCCTGTACGACATGAAGAAATGGATAAAAAAACCAATGGTTGTTATGTGTCATACCGGTGTTCGATCAGCGAAAGTATGTCAATATTTAGAATCCTTAGGATACAATGTAAAAAACTTAAAAAAAGGGGGGGGTGACGCCTGGTCTATTCTTGTTGATTCAACCGAGCCTCGATATTAATGTTTAAAGCATCGACGCGCAGTAAAAACCATGGCAATTTCGTGTTCATTGCATGCGCTAATCACTTCTTCATCCCGCATTGAACCACCAGGCTGAATAACGGCTGCAATACCCTTTCCGGCTATTTTGTCGATGCTATCTCTAAAAGGGAAAAAAGCATCAGAACATAAAACAGAACCCTTTAGGTTCTTTCCGGATTTTTTAACAGCAATATCCACCGCATCTATCCGGCTTACTTGGCCAGCACCAATCCCAACGGTTGCATTGTCTCGAACAATTATGATCCCGTTGGATTTCACGTGCTTCAGCACCTTCCAACCAAAAAGCATGGTGTTTAATTCCGATGTAGACGGCTTTTTGTCGGTGACTATTTTAAGATCGTCTAGTTGTATAGTGGAAGCATCTGTGTCTTGAACTAAAATTCCACCATCCACATTGCGAACTTCCATTTTGTTTTTGCCGGAAGAAAATTTTCCCACCTCTAAAACACGAAGATTCTTCTTTTTAGAAAATATATCAAGCGCGTTTGGATCAAAAGTTGGGGCAATCACAATTTCGACAAAACTATCGGATATTGCCCGCGCAACTTCTTGAGTACAAGCACGATTTAAAGCAATAATTCCACCAAAGGCAGAAAGACTGTCTGTATCAAAAGCGCGAACATATACATCAAAAAGACTGTTCCCTTCAGCAACCCCGCAAGGATTTGTATGTTTTACAATAACACAGGCTGTTTGTTCGAATTCTTTTAAACAGGAAAGAGCTGCGTCTGCATCCATTATATTATTATAGGACAATTTTTTTCCTTGATGAATTTTAGCATTAAGGATATTGTTTGAGCGATCCCCGGGATTTTGATAGGCTGCAGCATGTTGATGCGGATTTTCTCCATAACGCATTTTAGAATGTTTGATGTAGGTTAGGGAAAAATCTTCTGAAAGGTCCTCATCCTTTAAAAAATTATGAATAAGAGTATCGTATTGGGCAGTGCGGCCAAATGCTTTAGCTGAAAACCGTTGCCGTGTTTCAAATGAAATTTCACCGGAAGAGTTTAATTCGTTAGTGATTGTAGAATAATCATCCGGATCTATAACTACGCATACCCAACCAGTATTTTTTGCCGCCGAACGAATCATCGTAGGACCACCAATATCTACATTTTCAAGGGCTAACGCGAGGTCACAATCCTCCTGCAAAATCACCCTGGGAAAGGGATAGAGATTGCAGACCACCAAATCAATCCATTTAATATTATTTGCGTTCGCATCGGTGGCGTGTTGGTCTCGCAGCCCAAGAATACCACCCGCTATCAATGGATTAATGGTTTTAACCCGACCATCCATGATTTCGGGGAATTGAGTATAATCACTCACATCAGTTAATGTAATATCGGCAGCTTGAAGTGCTTTAGCTGTGCCACCGGTGGTAAGAAGCTCCACGCCTATATTATTTAATGCTTGGGCAAACTCAATGACACCAGTTTTATCATAAACAGATATGATTGCCCGTTTTATTTGTATTGGATTTTGATTTAGTGTTGGATTATCTAACATATTTATTATTTTGGATCAATTGTATAGCTTCGATAAATGCCCGGCCCTCTAAAGCCTGGACTTTTAATTTAAGTGTCGTCATAGTTTCGCCCGGTTCAACCGTACAACGCTTTTGAACTAGAACAGGACCGCCATCAACGGTTTCTGTAACAAAATGGATTGTACAGCCTGTTTCATGGTCTCCGTTTTTTAGTACTTCTTCATGAACGTTCATATCCATTCCGCCTGTGTATTTTGGTAAGAGAGAAGGGTGCACATTGAGTGCGCGATCACGCCAAGCTTGACAGAATTCAGCAGATAGTCTGCGCATAAAACCGATCAATAACACCAATTGCACATTGTATTGTTTTAATATAGTAGTTACTTCTCTATCAAATTCTTCGCGAGACTTATTCTTGTGAGAAATGAAAAATGAAGGTACGCTATGGTTTTTTGCGCGCTCCAAAATATAAGCGTTTTTCCGATTCGAAAGAACAACAGATACTTTTGCATCGATTTTTTTATTGGTTATAGCGCTTAGAATGGCCTTTAGATCTGTTCCCTTGGTAGACCCAAGAACACCAAGCCTGATCATAGCAAAGATAACATGTGGTCTAATTTATTCTGGATTAGTTTGTTTGTTCCGATATCCGTTCGGTGAAAAAGCGGACCTTTAATAGCGGATATATTCTTTTCCGCAATTTTTTCTGCGTTTGAAATATTATCGGCAATTCCAACCGCTGCCACCGTACGACTACCACCCAGTATGAGTTGTCCATCTTTAATATCCACAGAAGCATAAAATAGTTGTTCAGGGTTTTTGACTCCGGAAATATCTATAGGGACCCCACGGATAGGCTTGTCGGGATAACCATTAGGAACAGCGTATTTACAAACAGTTGCCTTGGCCCTGAACTGCACATCCATGCTGTCCAAATTACCGTTTACAATTCCGTTGCAGATATCGATAAAACATGAATCAAGCAAAGGTAATACATTCATGGCTTCTGGGTCCCCAAGTCGCGCATTATATTCGATTAGTTTTACACCATTTGCGGTGGCAATAAACCCACCATAAAGTATGCCTTTGTATCCCTCGCCAAATTTATCTTTCAGGGCATTAGCTGTGGCAATATTAATGTTGTGAGCCTTATTGATATCTTCGTCATTTAAAAAGGGAAGAGAATGATTTGCGTCCGAATAAGTTCCCATGCCACCAGTATTAGGACCCATATCTCCTTCGTAAGCGCGTTTGTGGTCTTGGACCGCGGGCATGTGTTTTAGACCTTTTCCATCGGAAAAACTCATAAGGGAAAACTCTTGACCGATAAGTTTTTCTTCAATGATAAATTTGCCATCCCGATCTACCAAAGATTGGCAGTATTCTTTTGCTTCGTCATGGGAGCGCAGGTGGTCTCCTGCCACCTTAACGCCCTTACC
>DTTO01000026.1 GCA_012964665.1 Fidelibacterota bacterium | reverse complement strand
TATGCTATATCCCCATCAGTTTATATTCAATCTCTATTGCAATATAATAACCAATCCGACCAATGGTCTATGAACTGGCGTTTTATCTGGCAACAGTCTGCAGCTACTGGGTTATATATTGTGTATAACCAGACCGAAGATTATGATGGTATCCCAATTGCTTCCAGTACAAAATCATTTGTAGTGAAATACAGTTATTTATTTGATGTATTGAATTAGGTAATTCTGACCCGTATCCAAGGGGATTTTATCTTATATTTCCTCATATTGTAAGGTTGATTTAAGTGAATGAACTGATTACCGGTCTTCTTCAAGAATCGATAAGTGGCATTGCCCTTGGCAGCATCTATGCCCTGATTGCGCTTGGGTTTACCCTCATTTACAAAGCATCGGAAGTGGTAAACTTTGCCCAGGGCGAAGTCATGATGGTGGGTGCCTATGTAAATTTTTTCCTTGTATCCTATTTTTCAGCTATGGTGGGGGAAATAAATGGCTGGGTTTTTTTGCTGGCGTTTTTGGGCTCGATCATTTTCGCTGTAATATTTGGAATTATTTTAGATTTTATCATCAATCGCCCCTTGAAGGATGAACCTGTTTTTTCTATTGTTATGGCTACCATCAGTCTGGCCATTATTTTGAGAGCCTTAACGGCTTTGATCGCCGGGCCAATAAGTTTGGTACCCCAATCCCCGTTTGGTGGGAGTATAATGGAAGTTGGAGGTGTTGTGGTATCTTACCTGGATCTTTCAATCATTTTCAGTGCGGTAGTATTGATGGGACTCTTTTTTATCTTTTTTAACAAAACACGCTGGGGCATAGCGATGAAAGCCACATCCGAGGATTCAGAAGCTGCCCAATTGATGGGGATACCGGTAAAAAAAGTATATATGATTGTGTGGGTTTTTGCCGCTATAGTGGGGGTAGTCAGTGGAATTCTACTGGCACCTCGTATGTCTCTATTAGATACATCCATGGGATTTCTCGGATTGAAAGCATTCCCGGCTGCAATTCTGGGAGGATTTGGATCCATCCCCGGTGCAGTGGTAGGTGGTATTATTTTGGGCGTCATTGAGACGGTCAGCATGGGGACGCTTTCATTCCATTTTTCATGGATCAAAGAGATAAATGATATTATAGTTTGGATTGTTTTGATCGTTGTTCTCATGGTACGCCCCGATGGTTTGTTTGGTACAGCAAAGGTTAAACGGGTATGATCAAGGGCCGCTATGACGACGAAAATCTAAAGTGGGTTCCACTGATCATAATTGCTGTATTTGCTTTGCCCTTCCTTTTAAAAAGTGCCACATTTAGTTATAAATATTATCTCTATGTAATTAATATGGCCGGGATTTATATCATTTTAACTGTGGGACTGGATTTACTAAGCGGTTTCACTGGGCTGATTTCTTTAGGGCATGCTGCATTTTTAGCCATCGGCGCATATACTTCAGCTATTTTGGTTGATCAGGTTGGCCTGCCATTTGAATTATCATTGATAATTACACCAGTCATTGTCGGGTTTTTCGGGTTAATCATTGGCTTTCCGGCACTCAGGATTGAAGGTATGTATCTGGCGCTTACGACAATGGGATTCGGCTTTATTGTGAAAAGAATGATTATTGCATTGCGTGATTGGACAGGAGGCTCTGGTGGTTTACAAGTATCCAATGCGACGCTTTTAGGAATGGATGTCAAAAGTGACTGGGATAATTATTTTTTTATATTCACCTTTACCATATTGGCGGTGGTGTCCGGTCGCAGGATTATTCATTCAAAACTGGGTCGTGCATTCATGGCGATACGGGATTCAGAACATGCAGCTGAAGCCTCTGGTGTAAACATGGCCAAGTATAAACTGATAGCGTTTTTCATATCGGGTATATTTGCAGGTTTAGCTGGTGTTCTTTTTGCCCATACGAATAATTTTATATCTACCGATCATTTTGATATTCTGCTTTCGATTTATTTTCTTGTAATGATACTGGTAGGAGGTATGGGTTCCATTTATGGTGCGGTGCTGGGAACATTATTTATCGTCTTAATGGAAAATCTGTTTATTCCATTATTCGAAGACAATCTATCCCAATTCATTGCAACTGAAGCCGGTGACATACAGGCATTGATTTTCGGTTTAATAATGCTCTTATTTATTATATTCCAGCCCTTAGGGTTATATGGTATGTGGCTTAAGATGAGAATCTATTGGAAAGTTTTTCCTTTCAACCCGCGTAAGAGGTTCACCTAAACCAAGGAGGTGGTTATGAAACAACTTCTATCAATCGTATTAATGTTAAGTCTGGTGTTGATGGGGTGCGATACCCGGTCAACTTCTCCCGGAATTACAGATGAAGAAATCTTGATCGGGAATATTCAGGATTTGAGTGGCCCGATCAAAGAATTGGGCTTCTTAATTCCTGCCGGTTCACAGTTATATTTTGATTATGTAAATGAAAAAGGCGGCGTACACGGTAGAAAAATCCGCATGGTTACAGAAGATCACCAGTACAATCCCCAAAAAGCAATTGTTGCTGCCAAAAAACTGATTGAAAAAGACCAGGTTTTTTGTCTTTACAACGTAATTGGTACATCTACAGCCGAGGCTATTCGACCGATCTTAGAGGAGAGCGGAGTACCTTTGATTGCTCCCGCCACCAATTCCAGTTCCATGTCTGACATGACCAGACCAGCAGCAAAGTATATTTTTCACACCGATGCTGGGTATGACTTACAAACAAGAGTATTAATTGATTATATA
>DTTO01000025.1 GCA_012964665.1 Fidelibacterota bacterium | reverse complement strand
GCATCCATTCCTAATTCATCAGCAACCATATCCACCATGCGTTCGATTGCATGGACAGCTTCGGTAACACGAAAAGAACAGCGGTAGGCTATTCCTCCCGGTGGTTTATTCGTATAAACACCATCCACTTCCACGAAGGCATTTTTAAAATCGTAAGAACCAGTACATATTGAAAACATACCAGCAGGCCACTTGGATGGATTCGCCGCTGCGTCAGCGTAACCATGATCTGCTAATGTCTTGATTCTTAATCCATTTAACGTTCCATCTTTATCTGCTGCTATTTCACATGTCATATGGTAATCTCTGGCAAAAGAGTCTGCTTGGAGATTTTCACGACGATCTTCGATCCATTTTATGGGTAGACCTGTCACCACTGAAGCCGCAATAGCAATCACATAACCAGGATATATAGGAACCTTACCGCCAAATCCACCGCCAATATCGGGTGCAATGATGCGGATCTTATCTTCTTGCAAACCCACATGACCTGCTACTAGAGCAAGCACTGTGCGAATTGCATGGGGTGCTTGTGTTGTCATCCAGACTGTAAGTTGTCCGGTTACTGAATCAAATTCTGACACACAGCCGCAGGTTTCGATCGATGCAACATGAATCCGTGGGAGGTAAATATCTTTTTTGATCGTAACGTCTGCATTTTGGAAAATTTCATCTGTTCCTGATTTATCTCCTGCTTCCCAGTGGAAAATATGGTTGCTGTCTTGTCCTTCCTTATCATCCCGTATTATGGGTGCATCAGGATCGGTTGCTTTATGAGGATCGACTACAACAGGGAGTGGTTCGTATTCCACTTCGACCAGTTCAACACCATCTGCAGCGCTATAACGATCCGTGGCTACCACAGCAGCAACTTCTTGTGCCTGGTAACACACCTTATCTATGGGTAGTACCATTTGCGTATCTGACATGAGCGTAGGCATCATGTGCAGGTTATACTCTTTTAATGTTTCACCGGTGATAACAGCAGCGACACCGGGGTGTGCTAATGCTTTTTCAGTATTGATACTCTTGATTTTTGCATGGGCATAAGGACTACGAACAATATCCATATATACCATTCCGGGTCGAACAACATCATCTACATATTTGCCTTGGCCGCGTATAAATCTAGGATCTTCTTTTCGTTTTACGGAATGCCCCATTCCGCCAACTTCTGGTGAGGTTTTGCATTGTGACATTACTAATCTCCTTAATCTGCAGATGTTTCTTGAAGTTTATTTGAAGCGTATTGTACCGCTTTCACAATATTTACATAACCTGTACATCGGCATAAGTTACCCGAAATACCCCGCCGAATTTCTTCTTCTGTAGGGTTGAGGTTCTTATCTAAGAGGTGCTTGGAAGACATGATCATACCTGGAGTACAGAATCCGCATTGTAGTCCGTGTTCTTCCATGAAGCCTTCTTGCAATGGGTGAAGTGCATCTCCTTCCATTCCTTCAATAGTGGTCACATTTCTGCCATTAGCCTGAACGGCAAAAACAGTACAAGATTTCACAGCGGTTTCATCCAATAAAACTGTACATGCGCCACAATGAGTCGTATCGCACCCAATATGGGTTCCAGTTAATCCATGGTTATCCCGAATGAAATGAACTAATAGTAAACGGTCTTCTACTTCAGCCGTTTTTGCTTCCCCATTGACATTGACTGTAATTGTTTGGGTGGCCATTATGAACCTCCTTCCGCTCTATCTTTGGCAGTTTGCATTGCTCTGCACGCCAGGGTTTTGACCATAGCACGTTTGTATTCTTCTGAACCGCGATGATCACCAACAGGCTGGGCAGCAGCAGCAGCAAGTTCTGCGGCTTTATTAATGTCATCATCCGACACGGATGTACCCTCCAAGGCATCCTGCGCGTCAGAAGCACGAATTGGTGTGGGACCAACATTGGTTAGACCGATCCCGGCACTGCTACATGAATCTCCATCAAATTGAAGTGCGACCGCGACACCAGCAATAGCGTAATCACCAACTTTTCGTTCTAGCTTTTTGTAAGCGGCACCGCATTTTCCATTGGGGGTTGGAATTTTTATTTCGGTCAGAATTTCATTTTGACCAAGGTCGGTCATGAGTGGTCCTTTAAAAAAGTCATCTATAGAGATTGTACGCTCTCCGCCGGTCAACATGCCACCAGGCCCTTTTGCGATGACTTCTGCACCGAGAGCAACCATGGTTGCCGGATGATCATTTGCCGGATCACCATGGGCAATATTGCCGCCAACCGATGCCAAGTTTCTTACTAGTGGATCGGCGATCACTTCGGAAGTATCCTTTAAAATTGGATATTTTTCAGCAATCAGTTCTGACACTTCCAGCGCGGATTCGCGTGTCATTGCGCCGATGCAAAGGTAACCGTTTTCTTCTTTAATATAGTCTAAATCAGAAATCCCATTAATATCTACGAGATGTGTTGGCTCTGCGAGTCGTAGTTTCATCATAGGGATCAGGCTATGGCCACCGGCTAAAATTTTAGCGTCATCGCCAAGTTCGCCAAGTAGTTTGATTGCCTCATCCACAGTCGTAGGTGCGTGATAATCAAATGATCCTGGGATCATAGTACGCCCTCCTAATTTTATTATTCCCCGCTCGTACTATTTGGTGTGGCAATTACCTCGAAAAGGTAGACGAGTGTAAATAAAAAGATATTATAATCCAAATCAAATTGGAATTGGATTAATTTCACTATTATTGACATTTACATCATAAAGGCCTACTTTCGGCGCCATGAAATTGCAAGACCTTAATTCTGTCGAAGCTATTCAAGATTGTCTCAATGAGACTAATTATATTGCGGATCGAACGCTGGCGACTTCCATTTACTTATCTTTAAATATGGCAAAACCCATTTTTTTAGAAGGGGAACCGGGTGTAGGTAAAACCGAAGTGGGAAAAGTCTTGGCGCAAATAATGGATACTGAATTAATCCGTCTCCAATGCTATGAGGGGCTGGATGTTCACAATGCTATATATGAGTGGAATTATTCCCGTCAAATACTTCAGATACGTATGATGGAAGCTGAGGGGAAAAAAGATAAAGATAAAATATCAAAAGAGATATTCGGAACAGATTTTATAATTAAAAGACCTTTATATCAGGCCATTGATTATCATGGTGATAATCCTCCGGTTTTACTTATTGACGAGTTGGATAGAGCTGATGAGGAATTTGAAGCTTTCTTGCTGGAGATACTTTCGGATTTTCAAATTTCTATACCTGAAATTGGTACAATAAAAGCTGATAAACCGCCCATAGTAGTTATAACGTCAAACCGTACTCGGGAAATTCATGATGCACTGAAGCGTCGCTGCCTTTATCATTGGATTAGTTATCCATCTGCTGATCAGGAATTTGAAATCATTAAACGTAAAATTCCTGAAGTCAATAAAGATCTCGGTCGGCAAATCGTCGCTTTTGTCCAGACCGTCCGCCAAAATGATTTTTATAAACTACCTGGGATCGCTGAAACGATTGACTGGGGGAATGCACTGATAAAACTGGGCATAACCGAACTCTCCACTGAAATCACTTCTGACACATTGGGTACTCTCCTTAAATATCAAGATGATATCGAAAAAATGGATGGAGAAACAACCCAAGGCATGGTTCAGCGTGCCTTTGCAGAAGCGGACATGATTTCTGGATGATTCATATTTTGTGACTACTACAGCCATCCAGTCCCGACTTCATAACGCCATCACCGTATTTGGGCGATTTCTGCGTCAGGCAGGATATAGTTTAGGTACGGGGGAAATTATGAACGCTATTGAAGCAAGCTCAAAAATAGGACTATCCAACCGGGAAGACTTTCGACAGGCATTGAAAACCTGTTTTATTACCGATCACAAGCTCATCCCATTGTTTGACCAATTATTTGATATTTACTGGCGCAATCCAGATCGGATAGAAAATGTGTCCGATATTTTGCGCAAATTAAATGAATCACGATTAGGGAAAGCCGAACTTGGAAGCATGAAAGACCAAGTGAAAGAATTGTATAAAAAGCGGGTGGAAGGATACAAAGAAAGAGAAAAAGAGGAGGATGAAAGAGAGGAAGAAAAGCCATTTGATGTTTTTCTATATAGCCCGGAAGAGGTGCTCCGAAAAAAGCGTTTTGACGCATATACACCAGAAGAATTGGAAGAAGCAAAAATATTTATCAATCAATGGAATTGGGAATTTAGTTTGCGGAAACTTCGGCGACTCAAACCCGGTTCTAGCCCATATCGATTAAATATTCGTAATACTATCCGAAAAAATATTTTTCCCACTCAAGATTTTATAGAATTACAGTGGAAAGAAAGGAAAACAAAGCCACGACCCATAGTCATTCTAACTGATATTAGCGGTTCCATGGACCATTATACGCGAATTTTACTGCATTTTATTTTTACTATACATTCAGTCAACCGGCATGTGGAAGCATTTACATTTGGAACTAGGTTAAGCCGTATTACCCATTATTTGCGTCGAAAAGATGCGAATGATGCTTTGGATTTGGTGAATCAATCCGTGAAAGATTGGTCCGGTGGTACAAAAATAGGAAAAACATTGGAAACGTTTAATCAAATATGGGCACGTCGGGTGCTTACCGGTGGTGCGGTTGTATTGATTATTAGTGACGGATTGGATACGGGGAATATTGAACTGTTGACAAAAGAGTCAAGCCGATTGCACCGCAGCTGTCATAGACTGATCTGGCTAAATCCTAACCTGGGTTTCAAAGATTATGAACCAATTACTAAGGGTGTGCAAAGTATTTTACCGAACGTGGATGATTTTTTACCGATCTATAATCTCGATAGTCTGATTGAACTGGGTTCAGTATTGGGCAAATTGGATAAACGGCAATCCTTTAGGGCAATGGCATGAAGATTTCGGCGACGATTTTGGCAGCAGGACAGTCTCTCAGAATGGATAATGATAATAAACTTTTATTGCCCATTGAAGGCGTAGCCATAATTCAACATGTTTGTAAAACCGTTTTAAGTGTGAATATCAATCCAGTGATTGTGATTACAGGATATGAAAATGAAATTGTATCTCAGGTCATTCCAAAAGAAGTAGATAATATAGTTTACAATTCAGATTGGAACTCAGGTATGGCCAGCTCTATTTATAAAGGAATATCTTCTTTACCTGGAAATGTAGATGGTAATATGATTGTTTTGGGAGATATGCCCATGATTTCTAAAGATACATTACAATTACTAATAGACCAGTTCATTAATGAAAAGGGAAGACGAATTATTTATCCAATTTATAAAAACCGTCAGGCAAACCCGGTGATTTTTCCCCAAAAATATTTTTCAGAGATTTTATCTTCGACCGGTGATCGTGGTTGTAAAAAAGTCTTGAAACAGTATCCGGATGATGCTATTGGTATTCCGATTCAATCGCAAGAAGTGGTACTTGATTGCGATACAAAGGATGATTATTTTCACTTGTTAGCAAAAAAGTCAGATTATGTCGAAACATAAAGAATTGATCGAAATGATGAGCAACCTGGAAAAGGCTGAGATACCCTATGCCATTGCATCTGTATTTAGTGTCCAAGGTTCATCATCGGGGAAAATCGGGGATAAAGCACTGTTCAATGAAAAGGGAAAACGTATTATTGGGTATATCGGGGGTGGTTGTATTGAAAACCGTGTTGCTTCGGTAGCAAAAGAATCGTTATCAGATGGTAATCCCAAAATTATTGATATCGATTTGGACAGTGATTTAATGGAAATGGGAATACCTTGTGGAGGGTATATGTCAGTAATTGTAGAACCGCAAATGGTTAATCCAACTCTGCTTGTTAGAGGAATGGGTCGCGTGGTTGAAGTCCTATGCCAGATAGCCAGCCTGTTAAAATTCAAGGTTGTTGTTCAAGCACCCAAAGATGAAGAAAACCGATTTGCGGATGCAAATCAGGTTATAACTGAGCCACTTGAGATGGAAGACATTGACTTCAAGGTTGATTATTTTATTTTGGCCACTCATCACAGGGATGACGATAAAATCGCATGTGAAGCATTGAAAAAGGGCATTCCATATGTTGGTGTTGTTGCCAGTGCAAAAAAAACAAGTATTATCACGGATTATTTATTAGAAAATGGATTGAATAAAGATGATTTAAATCGATTTTATTCTCCTACTGGTTTGGATTTGAAGGCAGCTACTGCGGAAGAAATTGCATTAAGCATCATGTGTGAAATTGTTATGTTGCGGAATAATGGTTCAGGTCATCCCATGCGCACGATGATAGAAACCAGAGAATCTGAAATCAAATCTTAACTATCAAAAAAGGATGGCTATTCTTTTTCTTATAATGTAATTATGCTCCAGCCTATTTATCTAGACAACCAATCAACGACACCCCTGGATCCTTCTGTTTTAAAGTCGATGCTGCCGTACTTTCAAAACAAACATGGTAATGCTGCCAGTGTACATCATGCCTATGGCCGGGAAGCAAAAGAAGCCGTAGAAATGGCCCGTAGAATTATTGCAAGTGAATTGAATGCCCAAACGAGAGAAATTATTTTTACTAGCGGTGCAACGGAATCCATTAATCTGGCAATTCGTGGAGTCTGTGACCAACAAAAGGAAAAAGGCAGACATCTTATAACTCAGGTCACAGAACATAAAGCAGTGCTAGATACCTGTGTCGCTATGGAAAAACAGGGCTGGGAAGTCACTTACCTGCCTGTTGATGCAATGGGGCGTGTCGATCCTGATGCAGTTATGGAATCTATCCGTATTGATACCGTTTTGGTATCAATTATGCATGCCAATAATGAAATTGGTACAATTCAACCTGTCAGTGAGATCGGTGCCATTTGTCATTCCAAAAATGTATTTTTCCTCGTAGATGCCTGCCAGTCTTTTGGCAAATTGCCAATAGATGTCCAGGAAATGAATATTGATTTACTGGCTGCTACCGGGCACAAGATTTATGGTCCCAAGGGAATCGGAATGCTCTTTGCGCGGCAAAAAGATCCCAAAATAAAATTAACGATCCAATTGGAGGGGGGTGGCCATGAAAGAGGTATGCGTTCCGGCACGCTACCAGTCCCACTAATTGTTGGATTTGGAAGCGCAATTGAAGTTTGCCAAGAGAAACGGGATGGAGAAAATGCAAAACTGGAAAAGTATCGTGACCAAATGATTGACGAAATTATTACTGCGCATCCGAAAGTTATATTAAATGGCCCTCGAAGAAACCGTTTAGCTCATAATATTAATTTATGTTTTACTGGTTTGGATGCAGAGACACTTATTACTAAAATGAAAGGTATAGCCTGTTCCACAGGTTCTGCGTGTAGTAGTGCTAATTTAGAGCCATCCCATGTTTTAAAAGCCCTTGGCCACGATAATGAAATGGCCCATTCATCTATTCGCTTTAGTTTAGGGAGATTTAATACTCTAGAGGAAATTCAAAAGGCAACACGGGAAATAATCGATGTGGTAATGAACATAGAAAAAAAATTACCGCGTCATCAGTATATAAATAATTAAGGATGAAAATAAAATCATGACAGATAAAATTTTTAATCCTAAAAAGGAATGGTCTGCGAATGCGCATTTTCAAAATATAGAAGAGTATAAAAAAACCTATGCCGATTCCATTGCTGATCGGGATGCTTTCTGGGCTGAAAAAGCAGAACGAATTATATGGTCAAAGAAATGGGATTCCGTTGGGAAATTTGATTTTATAAATGCCAATATCAAATGGTTTGAAGGGGGAAAACTCAATATAAGTTATAATTGTCTTGATCGTCATGTAGAGGCAGGAAAAGGCGATCGGACAGCGCTCATATGGGAAGGAAATAATCCATCGGAAGATCGGCATTTCTCGTACAGTGAATTATTACGAAAGGTTCAAAAGTTTGCCAATGTACTTAAAGACCTTGGCGTGGAAAAAGGAGATCGGGTGTGCCTTTATATGCAAATGGTTCCTCAACTGCCAGTTGCTATGTTGGCGTGTGCCCGGATTGGGGCTGTCCATTCCGTAGTATTTGGTGCTTTTAGTGCCGATTCGCTGCGGGACAGGATCAATGATTCGGCTTGCAAAATATTGATAACACAGGATACGGGTGTTCGCGGTACAAAGCAAAATATTCCCATGAAAGCCAATGCAGATAAAGCTGTGGCACAAACGCCGTCCATTGAGCATGTTATTGTTGTCAAAAGAACCGGTGAACCTGTGGATATGGAGGATGGTCGCGATATCTGGTGGCAAGAAGAAATGGCGAAAGCGAATGCCGAATGTGCGCCGGTAGAAATGAACGCTGAAGATCCGCTGTTCATATTGTATACTTCCGGTTCAACAGGAAAGCCCAAAGGGGTTCTTCATGCAACTGGTGGATATCTGGTATATACGAATTATACATTTGAACAAGTATTCGATTATAAAAAGGAAGATATTTTCTGGTGTACGGCTGATATTGGGTGGATTACCGGCCATTCCTATATTGTTTATGGACCACTTTCAAATTGTGCAACCTCAGTGATGTTTGAGGGTGTTCCTAATTATCCGGATTACGGCCGGTTCTGGGCAGTAGTGGATAAACATAAAATCAATATTTTCTATACAGCTCCGACTGCTTTGCGCGCCTTAATGAAAGAAGGAAATGGCTGGGTGAACCAACATGACTTATCCTCCATTCGTTTACTGGGTACCGTGGGTGAGCCAATTAAAGAACCGGAGTGGATGTGGTATCATACGGTTGTGGGGAAAGAAAATTCTCCGATAATCGACACATGGTGGCAGACGGAAACTGGCGGTGTTTTAATAACACCCCTTCCCGGCGCGATACCCACCAAGCCTGGCTCAGTTACATACCCATTTTTTGGAATTGAACCCGTTCTTTTAACAGAAGATGGCCAAGAGATTGAGGGCAACGATGTTTCCGGACTGCTGGCAATTAAAGCTTCATGGCCGGGACAGATGCGTACCATTTATGGTGACCATCAGCGTTTTATCGAAACTTATTTTTCCCAATTTCCGGGCTACTATTTTACTGGTGATGGTGCCCGCCGGGATAAGGATGGTTATTACTGGATTACGGGTAGAGTTGATGATGTGCTAAATGTTTCCGGCCACCGGATAGGAACAGCCGAAGTGGAGGGGGAAATTGGTAAAGCTGAAGGTGTAGCTGAAGCCGCCGTCGTAGGTTATCCACATGATATTAAAGGCCAGGGTATTTATGCCTATGTGACACTCATGACAGGCGTGGAATCCGACCCTTCCATTGAAGCAGATATTCGTGCCACCGTGACCCAGGGAATAGGACCTCATGCAAAACCGGATAAAATTCAATTTACACCTGCATTGCCCAAAACGCGTTCAGGAAAGATCATGCGCCGGATTCTTAGGAAGATTGCTGAAGGAGATTTGGATAATATGGGTGATACATCTACACTGGCAGATCCCAGTGTGGTGGATAATCTAGTAGCAGGTGCTGTTTCGTATAAATAATAACTAAGTTAATGGGAATTAATTTCTGCATGTTCAAAGCCAGAAAATGGGACTTAATCTGTGTTTTCCCTGAAATATTAGGATAACTTAATTTATTTATTACAATATTTGATTACGGAATCAAAAAAGCTAATTTAACAGCTATTTAATCATTATTTAGATCAATATTAAAGGATTATAATGGCACATCTTTCGAAAGTGAAGCATTCATCTGGGGATTGGCGTAGAGTCAAATCGGACGCAGTTGCCGTGGGCATTTATGAAGATCTCAAAATTTCTAGGCAATTTCAAGGTGTTAACCGTGAATTGGGTAGAGGACTAACTAATGCTTTAGCAGCAAACATGTTAAAAGGTAAAGAAAGCGAAGTCAAAATAGTAGTTGGTAAAAAAGGTGCTTTGGCTTTTGTCTTTGGTTTAGGTAAAAAAGGAGAATTAAACCCGGAAACTCTGCGAAAAGCAGGTGGCGGAGTTGCGAAAGCTTGTGTAGCTAATAAGGTCAAATCTGTTTGTTTCATCCTTCCTGTAGATGGAAAAGAAGCTTATATGTCGCAAGCTGTGGCTGAAGGATTAATTCTAGGTAGTTACCAATTCAACGAATTCAAAACAACTGATGAAGATCTATTTGAAATGGAAACTGCAACAGTAGTTGGCGGTAATCAAAACGCTGTGAAAAAGGGTGTGGCAATCGCCAATGGCGTATGTCTTGCAAGGGATTTAGATAATCGTCCTGGAAATGTGGCCACACCAACGCATTTAGCTGAGAATGCACAGGCCATTGGAAAATCTGGTGCAATGAAAGTTACTGTATTCGACCGGGAAAAATTCACGAAAATGGGTATGGGTGCCCTAGCCGGTGTTGCTTCGGGTACAAAAGTACCACCCAAATTCATTTTGATGGAATATTGGGGTGGTAAAAAATCAGCAAAACCTATCGTATTGGTGGGTAAAGGATTAACCTTTGACAGTGGTGGCATTTCAATTAAACCTGCCAGCCGTATGGATGAGATGAAATACGATATGTGTGGTTCGGGTGTTGTATTGGGTGTGATGAAAGTGATAGCAGCGTTAAGTCCAAAAATGAATATTGTGGGGATTATCCCATCGACAGAAAATATGAGTGGCGACAAGGCATATCGACCGGGGGATATACTAAAAGCTTATAATGGAAAGACAATTGAAATATTAAATACAGATGCAGAAGGCCGCCTTATTCTAGCAGATGGTTTATCCTATGCAACCAAGCATTACGATCCGAAATATATTTTAGACTTTGCCACACTTACTGGTGCGGTAGTAGTTGCCCTAGGCCATGTCGCAACAGGAATTATGGGTACAGATGCTGAATTAATAAAAAATATTAAAGCTTCATCAGTGAAAACGGGTGAAAAAGTATGGGAATTCCCTCTCTGGGTCGAATTCCTAAAACAGGTGAAATCCAAAATTGCTGATGTGAAAAATTTGGGGGCATCTGGTCAGGCTGGAAGCATTGCTGGTGGTGCATTCTTGAAAACATTTGTAGGTGACGATATTCCCTGGTGTCATTTTGATATTGCAGGCACTGCTTGGGGCGATAAAGACCTGCCCTATCTAAACAAAGGAACAGCCACAGGAGAAGTGATTCGTTTAGTTGTGGATTTAATCGGGATATAGATTTTGTTGAAAATACCATTAAGAGAATCGGCTTTGGCACTGCTCCATGAGTACACCAAAAGCGACAGTTTGCGTCGACATGCCCTGGGCGTAGAGCAAGCCATGCGCAAGATGGCGGAAAAATATAATGGTGATCGTGACGAGTGGGGGCTTACTGGTCTTATGCATGACTTTGATTATGAAATGTATCCATCCATGGAGGACCATCCCTATCGTGGGAATGAGATATTAGTGGAAAATGGATATCCTGAAACGATAACACGGGCAATCATGGGGCATGCCACCTATACAGGTGTTCCCAGAGATACGGATATGGCCAAGGCTCTTTTTTCTGTAGATGAATTAACCGGATTTATATTTGCAGTAACTTATGTACGGCCATCTAAATCCATTTTTGAAGTGAAACCTAAATCGGTGAAGAAAAAACTCAAGCAAAAATCGTTCGCTGCTTCTGTTCTGAGGGAAGACATATATCAAAGTGTAGAGGAACTTGGTGTGGATATGACAGATCATATTCAATTCGTGATTGACGCACTGAAAGAAAAAGCTGAATTATTAGGATTAAAAGGGAATATTGAAATCCCATGACATATCTATATGGAATTTTATTGTTTCTAATTGGTTTTTTAATTGGGGCTGGTATTATTTGGTATATCCGTCAAAAAGAAATCGATATTGCGCAATCTAGCCGAAATCAGTTAAAGGCTGAATTCGGTGATCTTTCAAAACAGGCTTTGGATCAAAACCTGGATACATTTTTGAAACTGGCAGAAAATAAGTTCGGCGAACTTCTCAAATCATCTGACTCGCAAATGGATGAAAAGAAAAAACTGATTGATTCAACCTTAGAGGACATGAAGAAAAACCTTGAGGGGCTGACGAAATCTACCACCGAACTCAAAGGGCAGATGGAGGAATCAAAAAAAGGTATTGATGGCCTTGCAGATACGACATCCAAGTTAAGCCGGATATTGGACAGCTCTCAGGCCCGTGGTCATTGGGGGGAGCGAATGGTAAAAGATATCCTAGATCATTTGGGTTTGAAAAAAGGTATCAATTTTGAAACCCAATCTGGCAGTAAAGAAGGCAAACCTGACTTTACATTTTTTCTGCCGCAGGGAAAGCGGCTGAATATGGATGTCAAATTTCCATGGGTCCACTATGCGAATCTTTTCTCCGTAAATAGTGAACCTGAAAAAGAAACGGAGCGTAAATCGTTTTTAAAAGATGTGAAAGGTCATGTAAAGACGCTTTCAAAAAGAGATTATATTGATCCTGCTGATGGAACACTGGACTTTGTTCTGATGTTTATTCCCAATGAAGGTATCTATGCTTTTTTAAATAAGCCGGAAACAGGTGAAGAAAACCTGGTGGAATTTGCCATGGATAATAAAGTGCTATTGTGTTCACCGATCACACTGTTCGCTATTTTAGCTATGGTTCGTCAGTCTGTGCAGAGTTTTCACCTTGAATCCAAAGCTGGTGAAGTCCAGGATTTGGTACAGGCATTTAAAAATCAGTGGGGAAAATTCATTGAGAAAATGGATGCGCTGGGAAAATCATTAGGTACTGTCAATACCCATTACGAAAATCTATCTAAGACTCGAAAGGATGCGCTTGAAAAACCGATGGATAGGATTAATGAACTCGAGTTGGGACAGGGAGAACCACCTGAAGAATTAAGCAAATGAAAAAGTGGTTATTGGTAGTTGTAATTTGGAATTTATCCGCTTGTGTTGGCCCGCCGGGCCCGGATCAGGGTTTGGTGGAAAACTTGCCGGTTATTATTAATACAAATTCTGCTTTTTCATTTTTAGTACGCGGCGATAATTATACATTTGAAGAGAATATTGATCTTAGTTTGAACTTACCTGATGGTAAAACAGTTGCATCAACCCTTATAGTAACTGAATTTAAAAGTACAGACACCACATTCATACAACTCGTAGATGTGGATGGTTTAAAAATATACGATTATATGGTCAATGCAAATATGACCCGTGTGGACCAAACCGCATCTTTAAAACCAAAAAAGGCAATTCTGCAGGGGAATAAATTCAGTGGAATACTTGAGTGGGTTGTGACTGCGAATTAGTTTTCAATTAAATAAGTCCCTTTGAGAACTTTAAATCCTTTTTTAGACCAATAAGCCAATTCCGGTTCTCCTCCCTTTCTGCCTTGTATTGCGGCACAGCCAACATCCCCATCTTTATTTACGGCCACCATCTTATCACTAAAATTGATTTTATCCTTACCACCATTTATATATATAATTCTTTCACAAACTGCCTCGCAAGCTTCTTGAGGGGATTTACCAGCACGCATTTGTTCTATTGCATAAAATGAACCACAGGATCGCAATAATTCTTCACCACGTCCAGTAGCGCCTACAGCGCCGACTTCATTATCAACATATAGCCCAGCACCAATAATGGGTGAGTCACCAATGCGGCCCGGAATTTTCCAGGCTAAGCCACTTGTAGTGGTAATACCGGCGATATCACCTACACTATCAACAGCCAAGACATTAATGGTGCCATTTGATCGGTGTGTATCATAATTGCCATCAGCAGGCGGGAACCAATCATCCTGATCTGAAAGATTTTCTTTCCAACGGAGCCATATTTTCCTGGCGTGTTCGGTTAATAGGTTTTCCACTTTAAATCCGTGGGCCTTGGCAAAATCCTGCGCTCCCTTACCAACTATGTGTATATGATCCGTTCGTTCCATAACCAATCGTGCTACGGAGCAGGGTGTTTTGATTCCTTCAATGGCTGCCACAGAGCCGCAATTATGAGTTGGACCGTACATAATAGATGAATCCAATTGGACAACGCCATTTTCATTTGGCAGTCCACCATATCCAACCGAAGTGTCTTTCGGGTCCAGTTCTGTTACATTTGCCGATTTTTCAACTGCATCCAAGAGCAGACCATTATTTTTTAAAATATCCCAACCAGGTTTGAGGACTTTTCTTCCCCATTTTTCCCCACGGCTACATACAATAATTGGATTATTTTTAACAGTAGAAGTATTAGAGGACTTTTTCGTGATCGATTTTGCCATTGCTGGAATACTTATACCCAGAGCTGACATCGTTTTGATAAATTTTCTTCTATTAATCATTTATACCTCAATTTAATTATTCAATTTTAATTGGTTCGTAATTCTTGAAAAGAGAAAGATTCGCATTTTCAACTTCAGATTGATATTTTTTCCACTCATCTTCAAAGAATACATTAATCTTGTTTAAGACCTGTTCTGATTCCCGCTCAGCTTTTATCATAAGGTATTCGTGGCTTTTATTGGGGCCACTCAAATTGCTAAATAAATAGCGGTTCACGGCACCGACAGTTGCACTTAGGATATTCGGGTTACGCACAATACCCTGCAACCCTTTCGGATTCACGATCAACTCTTCCAATATTTTCAGACTATCTGCGATTGCTTTCCCTTTTTTCTGAATTGACTTATGAGATTCATGCTTTTTTACATCCAACATTTTGTTGATAGCCGCGACAGTTGATTTTGATTGGCGAATACGATCCATCGCTTCTGTTACTTTGGATGTGAGTAACATTTGTTGTTTATAAATGGGTTGCAAATTTTCAATATTTCTTACCACGATTCCGACTCGAGGATCTGTGATGACATTGACCACTTGAGACGCAGATTCTTTGCCATGTGAAAGTCGAACAGTATATTCACCAGGAAGTACAGCTGGACCACCAGGTTCTTTAGCATCTGGTTTTGGCTTTGGTGCATTTGGCGAGCGAACACCTTTGCGACGCAGGTCCCAATAAATTCGGTTAACTCCAGGTTCAACATCATATTTTACAGTACGGATGATTTTGCCATCACTATTCAATACTTCCAATTTGACTTTTTCTTTTTTCTCCTTGACATTATCTTTTTTTATACCTGAATCTTTTTTCTTTTTTGTTTCGGGCTTTTTCTTCCCGGGGTTATATACAAAGGTTAACATAGCACCGCGTTTTCGGTTTTGCCCTGAGAATATGGCATTAGCTTCAAAACGTGTGCCGGAAGCTTGACGGTTAATAGCTAGAACTGCCATAGGCGGTTCAAAAAAGTGCAGTCGTTTTTTCATCAAGTCTTCATTCGAGGCGGCCATTTCTCGCAAGGCACGTATATCGTCTATAATGTAGGCTGCTCGGCCAAATGTGCCAATGACCAGATCATGTTCTCTAGGATGAATTTTCAAATCCATAGTAGAAACCGTTGGGAACCCACTGGTCCACTTGGTCCATGTTTTCGAACCGTCCATGCTTACATAAAGTCCGAACTCAGTTCCAAGAAATTGTAATTTCGGTTCTAAAGGATCCTGAACGTAACTGAGAGCATAACCCCATACATTGTCCTCATCGGCAATCGCTTTCCAGGATTTACCATAGTTTGTGGTACGGAATACGTAAGGTTTCCAATCATTACGACGATAATTATTGATTACGACAACCGCTTCTTTGGGATCATAGGTTGATGCTGTAATTTGCGGTATCCAGCTTCCTTCAGGTGGGCCAAAAATTCTTTTAGAAACATTCTGCCATGTTTTACCTCGATCCTGGGTCAGTTGAACATTTCCATCATCTGTTCCCACCCAAATAACATTACGATTAGTTGGACTGGGAGCAATGGCAATAATCGTTGTGAAATTTTCGGCGCCGGTAGCATCATAAGTAAGTCCACCACTTTTGTTTTGCTTTTGTTTTTCGGGGTCATTGGTGGTTAAATCAGGCGAAATGATTTTCCAGTTGTTGCCACGATCGGTGCTATAGTGTAGATATTGACTACCATAATAAATCGCATCTTCATCATGGGGGTCCTGGGCAATAGCCGCATTCCAGTTAAATCGCAGTCGTTCGCCATCCGGATGAACCGGTTTGATGAGCTGAGTGTGTCCAGTTAATAAATCGTAACGGCCAACGTTACCACCCTGGCTCATGGCATAGCCGTAGCGCGAATTACCAGGGTGGGGGACTACATCAAATCCATCACCAAAATACAGTTCTTCCCAATAAGCATTTCGAATTCCTCCTGCACGCCAGACATAGGCAGGTCCACGCCAGGAACCATTATCCTGCATACCGCCATAAACATTGTATGGCCATTCCATGTCATAATTGATATGATAGAATTGGGCTAAGGGCAGGTTTTCCACAAACCGCCATGTTTTTCCTCTATCAAGAGAAATATTCAAACCGCCATCGTTACCTTCAATGATAAAATGTGGATTGGTGGGATGGCCCCAGAAAGCGTGGTGATCGGGATGCACTCCGTTTGAGCCATAGGCCGTCATAAGTTGGGAGAATGTTTTGCCACCATCGTTGGAAACTGTTACTGTAGAATGAAGATTGTAAATCCGGTTTTCATTAATGGGGTCAATATATATTTCAGCGTAGTAAAAAGGTCGGTTGCCAATATTTTTATCTGAAACCTTTTTCCATTTAAAGCCCCCATCCTCCGATTTATATAGGGCATTTTTTTTGGATTCAACCAAAGCATACACGATTTTTGTATTACTTCGCGCAATCGCTACCCCCATTCTTCCCAGTTCGCCTTTTGGCAACCCATCTTTATCAGTACGTTTTTTCCACTCTTTACCACCATTATAGGTCACATATAATCCTGACCCTTCACCACCAGATTTAAAATACCAAGGCCAGCGGCGGAATTCCCACATATTGGCGATCAATTTATCGGGATTTTGTGGGTCCATCACCAGTTCGCCAATACCCGTGCTTTCATTCACATAAAGAATTTTTTCCCATGTTTCACCGCCATCTATCGTTTTGTAGACACCACGGTTTTCACTATCTCCCCAGGCAGATCCCTGGGCCCCGACATATACTTCATCAGGATTATTTGGGTTAATTAGAAGGCGATGAATATTTCGCGTTTCACCTAAACCTTTATATTCCCAAGTTTTCCCGCCATTGATACTTTTGTAGACACCATATCCTGCGGTCTGACTATTTCGTGGATTGCCTTCTCCCGTTCCAACCCAGATCACATCAGGATTGGTTGGATCAACCGTGACATCACCGATAGAAGCAGCTTTTTGATCATCAAAAATGGGCTCCCACTTAATACCGCCACTTTCAGATTTCCATAATCCTCCAGATGCTGTACCCACATACATTACGTCTGCATTTGAAAGTACGACGTCAATAGCTGTCACTCGGCCGCTCATTCCGGCAGGACCAATGCTGCGAGCTTTCATACCTTTAAATTTTTTCATATCGAGTCCATCCGCAATTATCACGGATGAAATCAAAATCAATGTTGTCAGAATTCTTCGTTTCATAGGATTGTCCTTGTCATTTAGAATTAATTTGCATTTTATCATCAAATGAGCAGCCAAATTCAGCGCCAATTGGGGAGCCGGGCGGTACCTCTAATATTTTGATAGGAATGAATTCATCGGGTTCATCCAATAGATGCTGTGCGCGTTTATGCAGCATTTTATAATGCGCACGGTCCCTAAGTGATTTTGCATCGGCCCGGAGTTTGGAAGCGTACCTACCCCTGGTTGATAAACCAGACAACGATTTGAATTGGTCATTTAATGTTTCTATCTCTGCAATTGCGATGGTTTGGACTGCCGGAGACGCTTTTTGATTAACAGAAAGGCTAAGGAGATGATCAAGTATCACAAAATCAACATTTCTTTTTATTTCACCCGCCAGTCCGGCTGGTGCTGGATTTAATATGGTAGTATTAATAACCTGGTTAAGCACTTTTTCCAGTCCCGGTTGTTTTGGGTCTCGTGCATTGTATTCCACTAGTCGGGTGGTCCGTTCCGGATGAAAAATCATTCTGCAGGTTAAGTTTGCAGCAGTTTCGGCCAGGCTTACACCGTCAAATGTTACACCGGTGCGAGCGTTAAAGGATTCTCGGGTTCGACCGCGTCCAGCAGCACGGGGTGGTATTAATTGCAATAATTCTTCTCTTAATGTCAATGCATCAGGCTGCAACGTTCCAATAAGAGCATCCAAGGCTTCCATTTGAAATGTTGGATCAAGAAATTTGGTTACCATTTGACCGTCACCGCGGAGTGCATAAGTAAAATCGAGACCCCCTACAACTTTTGCCGCTCCCTCAATTTGATATCGATGAAGAAAATAAGTGGGCACTAGAACATCTCCAATATCACTATATGGTTCACCGAATCTTATATTGTTTTCACCAAAATTATTAAGTGCAGTTTTCCGTACCGCCATCAGGTTCTTTAATTCCGAAACAGGATCTATACCATTATCCCAGAGATGGGCAGTGGGATGAGCCGAACCTAAAGGCCGTGCATCTTGATCGGTTATAAAAATGTATCCGCGACGTATACCATCTTGAATAATATCCTCTAATTCATCATTCTCATTGGCGCCTTTCGGAAAGTCCTGGTAACCATAAGCGATGGTTATTTTATCCCATTCACCTATACCGTCGTCATAGGCATTCCGCCACTGGATTTTACCACTGTTATCCAATGTTATCGTGGGGTGTGGGTAATCCATTACCGAAGCTCGACCTACACTGCTGGCGATATAATTATGGGACAAACCAAGAGTATGACCAATTTCATGGGCAACCAACTGGCGCACCCTTGCTAGTGCCAGTTCACGCATATGATCTGGTATCATTGAGTTTTGTTTATATGGGGCCAGTAAACCAGTTGCAATAAGATAATCCTGGCGCAGCCTTAATGATCCAAGAGAGACATTGCCTTTAATGATTTCTCCGGTTCGGGGATCTGCTACTGATGAACCGTATGACCACCCACGGGTGGCGCGGTGTAGCCAGTGAATCATATTATAACGTACATCTAGCGGATGTGCACCTTCAGGAAGAACTTTTACTTTGAAAGCGTTTTTATACCCAGCAGCCTCAAAGGCTTGGTCCCACCACAGTCCACTTTCTAGCATAGCCGTTTTTACCGGTTCAGGTACGCCCGGATCAATATAATAAACAATGGGCTCCTCAGGTTCACTTACTTTTGCGTTAGGATTTTTCTTTTTCAAACGATGGCGTGTGATATACCGTTTGTAAATGGATTCATCTAGAGGGACAGCATAATCCTGGAATGACATTGAACCATAACCAGCACGCGGATCATGTTTTCGGGGCTGATATTGATTATCAGGCAGTTCAACAAATGAATGGTGAAGCCTTACGGTGATGGCTCCGGCAGTGGGAGCCACTTGACGAACGTATTGGCCAGCGTTAGTACCGGTGTAGGTCATGATTGCCTCAACATCCGTATTGTTTGGAAAACTTTGGGTTTCAGGGAGGTAAATAGCCGAACGGCTTTTATCTACTTTATAATTACCCATCTTTTGATTTTTTAAGCGAGTTACAACACCGTGAGAATCTTGCAGGAAAAAATCAGTGGCATCTACAAGCACACGGGTTTTTTCTTCCGCCTCAACTTTAAAGCCCCATAATGTTGATTTTGCAAACCCATCTTCAACAGACTTTTTTTCCATGGGGTCATTTGTATTCGCACGATAATAATAATTTTGCTGAATGAGTAATACTTTGGGTCCAATTCGGTGAAAATAAACGACTCGATCACTTCCCAATTGACCACGGTCCAGCCCGATATCATTGGAACCCATTCCTGCTGCCATGGAGTTCACATAAAGGAATTCATTATCAAAATCAGTGATCTCCAGCCAGATTTTGCCGCTTGTATCCTCCCAATACATATTAAAATAACCGCTCATTTTTCGCATGGACTTGGTTTTTTCACTAATGGATTCTCCAAAAATGAAACTTATCAACGATAATAATAGGACAGATTTTTTCACAATTACCTCCTCAATGTGGAATCAAAAGAACATCAATTTAATTGCTCCGACATTTATGAAACAGAAAAAATTGGATTAAACGACGGCTGTTTTAACTTAGATTAAATTCATAGCAATGATGAAAAAAATCAGTCTATACCCAATGAAAATATATCTGGTTTTTTGCCTGGTTATTTTTGGATGTGGCCAACCAAATCCCGATGTGAGAAAAAAGACGATTAATATTGCAGAATCGCAGATGGTGATGGTTTGGGTTCAAGCTGGGGAATTTTTTATGGGCAGTACAGACGCTATGGCACTCCATGATGAACGTCCTATCCATAAAATTAAAATGGATGGATTCTGGATGTCTGAAACACCTGTAACCAATGCGCAGTTTGGCGCTTTTATAAATAATGCCAACTATATAACAACGGCTGAAATACCACCTTCTTTGGAAGAAATTATGAAGCAGGTTCCCCCAGGGACGCCTCCGCCACCGAAAGAAATACTTGTTCCCGGATCGTTAACGTTTATAAAAAGTGATCGCCCAGCATATCCATCTTCACCCATTAATTGGTGGGAATGGAAAAAAAATTCCAATTGGAGAAATCTAGATGGGAATGGCGCTTCAATTGACGATAAAGATAACTATCCAGTGGTCCATGTTTCCTGGTACGATGCGCAGGCATTTTCGACGTGGGCAGGAGCGAGATTGCCGACAGAGGCCCAATGGGAATACGCGGCCAAATTGGGTGAAGTCACTAATACACGTCAAAAAAACATGAATATATGGGAAGGTGTATTTCCAATCAATAATCAAGGATCGGACGGATTTCTTAAAACTTCCCCGGTCAAATATTACCAAGCGAATCAAATCGGGCTATATGATATGGCTGGAAATGTATGGGAATGGGTAGCCGATTGGTATCGGCCTGATACTTACGCAATGAATGACCGAGAAAAGAATCCACTGGGGCCAAAAGACAGTTTCGATCCAGATGAACCCTATGTGCCTAAACGAGTAACACGGGGTGGCTCATTTTTATGCAATGCACAATATTGTGCTGGATATCGTCCGACTGCTCGGATGAAAACCAGCCCGGACACTAGCTTGGAGCATACGGGATTCCGCTGTGTGATGACCCAAAAGGAAATGAAAAATTATTTGAACAAAAAGTCTCTTAATTAAAAAAGTTTCTATTAATATGTCTAGGTTTTGCGCATGAAAAAATTTGTTTTACTTGTTTTCATACTAACATCATTTGGTTTTAGTCAAAGTCAGACACAAATTGATTCTCTTCAACAGATATTGAAAGACTGGGCAAATTTAAATCGGTATAAAAATGAAAATGCGAAACTTGTATTGACTGGTTCAAACAAAAATAGAATCGTATTTATGGGAAATTCGATTACCGAAGAATGGAAGCGATTTCAGCCGGAGTTCTTTTCAGATAACAAGTATATTAATCGCGGTATTAGTGGGCAAACAACTCCGCAAATGCTGATCAGGTTTCGACCGGATGTAATAGACCTTAGACCAACAGCAGTAGTGATCTTGGCTGGCATTAATGACATTGCCGAAAATACGGGTCCTTCAACAGTAAAGATGATTGCAGGTAATATTATTTCGATGGCTGAATTGGCTGAGAGCAATGGGATCAAAGTCATCATATCATCCATTTTACCTGCCAGTGGTTTTTCATGGATCCCTATCCATGATCCGCCGCCCAAGATATTGGCGATTAATATGATTATAAAAAATTATGCTGAAAAAAATAGTATGACCTATCTCGATTATTATTCATCAATGGTCAATGATCAGGAAGGATTGAAAAAAGAGTATGGATTAGATGAAGTACATCCTAATAAAAAAGGATATGAGATCATGTCCATTCTTGTTGAAAAGGCAATTACGGAAACGTTAAGTCTGGATCATAATAAAAAGTGAGAGAAGAGTGTTTGAAATGAAAGCAATCATAAGATGACCTATTACGTTAAAACGCTTTTCTACGCAATCCCCACGTTTATGGTGCTTATTATGTTTGAAGCCATCGCCGCAAGAGTTAAGGGGATCGCGATCAACCGACCTGCAGATGTCATCTCAAGTCTAAGTTCGGGTATATCAAATACGATTCGAGATGGTATAAAATTTACCTTTGCAATCATCACCTATTCTTGGCTGGTCGACCATATTACAATTTATAAACTTGAACCGGTCTGGCTCGCGGTGGTTATCGCTTTTATCGTGGAAGATTTTTCGGGGTATTGGGTACACCGTCTCAATCATCGCGTTAATGTTTTGTGGAACAGGCATTTTATCCATCACAGCAGCGAAGATTTTAATCTTTCTTGTGCTTTGCGCCAGTCCATTTCAAATACATTGAAATTTTCTGCAATTTTTATGGTACCCGCAGGATTGCTGGGTGTGCCAGCATCCATTTTTGCAATTTTAGGCCCAATACACTTATACATGCAATTATGGTATCATACTCAAATGATCAATAAGCTGGGCTTTTTAGAATATATCATTGTTACGCCGTCTCATCATCGGGTTCATCATGCCATCAACGCTGAATATATTGATAAAAACTACAGTCAAATCTTAATTATTTGGGATAAGCTGTTCGGGACCTTTCAGCCAGAAATGGATAATGTAAAACCGGTCTACGGTACACTCAAGCAGGCACAGACATGGAATCCGGTAATCATTAATTTCAAGCATATGTGGCAACTAATAAAAGATGCGTGGCGCACAGAGCGAATTTTTGATAAACTGCGGATCTGGTTTATGCCTACCGGTTGGCGCCCGTCAGATGTTAAAGAAAAATATCCGATCCAGATGGTTACAGATCCAAAAAAGCGAATAAAATATAACACCAAAAATTCACCGCTGTTGATTGTGTGGTCAGGTGCACAACTTTTGATAACGACCATATTAATGTTTCATATGTTCATGATCATTCCAAATTTCAGTGTAACGATGAATTATCTTTATGCTATTATGCTTATTATTAACATATTTTCATTTACATCTACATTAGATCATCGCAATTATGCGTTGGTAGCAGAATCAATTAAGATGATTTTGGGCTTTAGCCTTCTATATTTTCAAAATTACAGCTGGTTTGGTCTTACTGGCTTTTATGTTTATGCCCTTATTTTCTTTTTTATTATGTCTTATTTGTCAACGATATATTTTAAATATGAAACAAAAATAAGTTTACTCCGTCCAGATTTGGCATAGGCTCAACTATTAATGATTTGATTCAAATCATATTTATTTAATTCTTCAACGGCATATTTATATCCCACTTCAGTAATTTTTTCCAAATTATCATAGTCTAGCATTTTAAAATTATCGGTGGGCGGACTTAAATAAATTTCGGAGATTTTTGCTACTTCATTAGTCTTTTTAGCACTGCCAACCATAATTGAGCGAATCATTATACTTGCCAAGTTTGGAACATCAATATGCCCATAATCTTTCTTGAATTTTTTTCTTAAAAATATTTTTTTCAGTAAATACTTAGTTTGATTTGGAAATTCACTAAAATTTGGTATAAGATCCTTTTCTGGGCTGACATTTACTGAAATAAGTTTAGAATTATATCGTTCTTTTAAGATGTCTCCAGGCATATTATTAATGAGTCCTCCATCGACAAAAAGAGATCCATTATAAACTGCAGGTACCAATAAACCAGGAAGGGAGGTAGTAGCTCTGAGCGCTTTCCACAGGCTTCCACGATCGAAAACGGTAAGTTCGGCCGATGATATATTTACGGCACAGCAAAACATAGGCAGCCACAAATCCTCAATTTTCTTTTCCCCGCAAAAAGATTTATACGCTTCTATCAGTTTAGGGTCTTTAACAATTGATGAATAGGGAAGTGTGTAGTCCGCCCATTTCACTTTAACATTTTTCCCAAAATTTTTAAATATTTCAGTTATTTCTTCAATTGAATACCGCGATGCAACAAGTCCAGACATCATGCCTCCAGCACTTGTACCACAAACAATATCAACAGGAATCCCATATTCAATAAGCGCTTTGTAGACTCCAATATGGGCAATTCCTCTAGCGCCACCACCACCAAATGCAACGCCAATACTGCTACCTGTCAAAATTCTCGCTAATCTATTAAAATCATCTTCATTGTTAATATCAATGTGATAGTGATTACTTATTGGATGTAATTCTTCAAGAAGCTTGATCGTATTTGTTGGGAAAGTATTTTTGTTTTGATGAAAAATGATTAACTGGCGATCAACTAATAAGTGTTTAGGAGTATTCTTATGAATTTCATCCATTTCACGAATCATGGGAGAATTATTTATACCGTCTTCCGGATCAAGCATAAATAAAAATTTATCGCCGATCCGTGTACACCATTTTGTCCACATGTTATTATCAGGATCACATTCCAGAATAATATATTTATAATCTTTTCCTAGATTATTGATAAGATTATCCAGTGGATAATATTTTTCCTCCAGACTCAATTCTTTATTTATATCTTTAATTCCTAGTTTTTCATTTACCAGTGTTCTATCTAAAAAGTAAGATGAATCTATTTTACCCAAAGCGGTATCCAGAGTCTTACCAATTTTATTTTCTGATAATTGATTTTTTTGATCTTGCGAAGTGTAGATTAAAGTGAGAAAGGTTGTATTCTCATTACCAGTATCCACATTTTGGTTTTTCTTAAATCTTAAAATTATTTGTTTTGATAGTGCAAAAAGAACGCTGGGACTACTTCGCATTAAATCATCAAACTTTTCTTTATTGATCTTAAATAGTATTGATTCCCTGGTTGAATAAATAGACGCAGATCTCGGCTCATCAGACAGAAGTCCCATCTCTCCAATGACTTCTCCTTCTTTTATTTCGCCTACTTCTTTCAAATTGCCATCAGAATTGATAAATGCTTTTAGAAATCCTCTTACTAGGAAAAACATCGAATCGCTGGGTTCACCCTCATCAAATAACTTACTATTATGTTTAAGAGTTATCCATTCACCCGTAAGTATTATTTTTCGCAATATACTTTGATCCACTTCATCAGAGTAAAAGTTCAATAAAATCCGGTGTAGCTTATTGCGATTAAATTGCAGAGTAGTTTTATCATGTAATATTTTATTGAACTCTGGTTGAGTATGGCACAGATCAAGTAGGGCTTGTTTTGGTATGAAAAGTAACCGACTATATGCGCTTGCTGTAGCGGTTTCTCCCCGTTTTTTCTCATAAAATAGGGATAATGAATTGAAAGTTTCTCCTTCAACAATATCTTCCGTGCTATCTAATGTTGTATCCTCACCTTTTCGAAATAATTTGACTAGACCGGAAAGGAGTAAAAAAATACCTGCTGAATTATCTTCTCCGGCAGTGTAGATCACATCATCCTTTTCAGCTTTCATAATGATTGCAGAGGATGCGATTTCATCTAGATATGATTGAGAGACATTCTCAAAAAATGCTGAGTCCTTTAAATTTTCAGCTGCAACAATAGAATGATCTATGTTCTTTTCTTTCATCATTGGTTTGAATTATTGCCTTTGAAATATTAGGTTCGTGCGAAAGGCCTTAATTTCTGAAACAAAAAATAATTATTTATGTTTGAAAAAAGTATATACTTTTTGTTTAGAATATCTTTTTTATTTAATGGCCCGGTTAGCAGCGATGAATAGTTCAATTTTATCATGAGTATGAGTCTTAATTTTTTCGATACTATTATATTCAGATGATTTTGTATTAAAAAATATAAGGTTTAAATTAAGTTTGTAAAGCGTAAGGATATCCAAATGGAAAAAAAATTATTTATAATTTTTTATATTTTTGGGATAACAATTATAAATCCTGCTATGTCCCAATTGAAAAGTTTAAAAGCTTTGAAAGCTAAAGCGACAAAAGAAGTCAAGAAAGTAGTTGAAAAAGAAGTAAAGCCTCTCTCAATTGATTATACAGTTGAGAAAGTGCGTTATAACCCATTGAAGTCACTTAACAATATTGGTTTAGATATTCAATTTACGGGTAATAATCCGAACAGAGTTGGAGTCTCACTTAATCGTGTTGAGTTTGATTTGTTTATTGATGGTAAGCACGCATCTAAATTTTATAATGATAAAAAGATCGTAATTCCTAAAAATGGCGATTTCTTATTTAATGAAAAAGCAGAATTAAAATTAAGCGTAGTGGGTAAGGCCATATTTAATTCAATCATAAAAAGGAAAGCAAAATACCGTATGGATGGCACTTATTATTTAGAAACTTCTATTGGAACATTTCCTTTGAAAGCTAAACTTGCAGAAAAAGAAATGTGAGATTATTATTTTTTCGAGGAGACCTTTCATGAAAAAAACATTTTTATTGACACTTTCATTATTGATGTTTTCATGCACAACAATTGATCCTTCAATTCTGAAGCCTGGAAACAATGAAATGTCCAATAAATTGCATCGTCTAAAAATTGGATTAGGTGGTAGTTCAATTGTTAGGTCAGAAGCGGAAAAATCGGTTACAAAACCAAGTGAATTGCTTACGATTTTGGAAAGAGAATTAGAAGCTAATATCTTTGATAACTCTAGAGAAAGTTGGGGCTAGTTAGAAAATAATTCACTATTTTATTAAACTGAGATAAAGCCTCCTTATGGAGGCTTTATTGTTTGGGTGAGTGATTAGAGATGGGTTTTTATATTCTTATTCTTCCCACGCCGGGCAAAGAAAATCTTTATAATCGCAGTACTGGCATTTGAATTCGTTCTTATCCGGTTCAAAATGTCCGGACCGGATTCCCTCAGCGACTTCTTTTATTTTCTTTCGGCTTTGGATTAAATCGTTTTCAGTAAATTCATAAGATGATAGCGGATCGTCTCCATGCCTTAAAAAATAGAGGCTCGCTTTTCCAGGTTTTCCCCTTACTCCTGGAACGGCATCTTGCATAATGGCTTCCGTGTACAGCGCCATTTGAAGGTTCTTTTCTGCTTTTTCCTTCTTTTTACTTGTTTTATAGTCCACAATATCCAGTTTGTCTCCGTCTTGATCTATACGGTCGATCTTGCCTGAGATCTTCACATTGATTTGATTCATGGTATAATTAAATGTTTTTTCCCTTTCCAGTACGTTAGGCGGATTTTTCGAAATAAACTGAAAATAGTCTGATAATATCTCTTCACCTTGCCGGTGAAATTCATCACTGCGCAAGCGGTATTCGAAAGCATCTTTACGCCAGTGCTTATCCAGCAGTTGAATCAATATTTCTTCCGATTGTTCTTCTTTTTTCATGCCGTGAAATTCTTCCAGAATATTATGCATAATGGATCCGAATTCTGCTGTGGCTCGGGTTTTCCGCTCCGGCACTTTATCAATATGCTTTAGCCTGTATTTCAAAGAGCAGGTACTGTATGTATCAATTTTTGTTGCGGATAAATGCAGCATTTCATCCATAGCCGGTATAACTCCAGATCCATTTATAGTTTGATCTGTGTCAACCTTTCCTATTTCGTCTAGTATTTTTCGAGCATTATCGATTTGATTTGCGGCAACCTCCCGGTTGAGGCTGGCCAGTAACTGCTGTTTGCGTTTGTTAAGTGATTGTAGATTTTCTTTTTCTTCATTCATGGTTCTGATCTCCATGGGTTGAGGTTCGGCGGATTCCAATTCCGCCGTAAATATAGATTGCCTGCTTGTGGGGCCAAACAGGTATAATTTTTTTTCTGCGCGTGTAACACCAACATAAAAAACACGTCTCTCTTCACGATTATGCAGATCTCGAAAGGTGGTATTAGAATCCTGTTCCCAGTTCATCCATGAAGACGGCAGCCTGTCAATGGTTGGATGCTTTTTCAGGCTAGATGGGAAACTACCACTTTGTAGAAATGGCAAGATCACAATGGGAAACTGTAGACCCTTGCTTTGATGTATTGTCATTACCTGGACGGCTAAGTGTTGGTCCTCAAGCTGAGGCTGGGCTGCATTCTGGTTGGAAGCAAAAGACATGATCTCCATAAACCCGAGCCAATTGCTTAGCTGTCCATCTGGATTCATATTTACAAATTCTTCGGCAAGATTCAGGATTTCACCGGCATTGGCAAGATTTAACCTTTCGCGATAGCGATAAGCATTACGCATATCTTTAAGCAAGGGCCAATCTTTGAGCATATGCAAAATCGCCCAAACCATTTCGTCTGCTTTTCGGTTTTGGCCTAGAGCCTGCTTCAAGTACTTAATGCTATCTATAAATTTTTTAAGATCAGCAGATTCATCGCATCTAGATTCTAATTTTTGGAATTTTTCTTCTGCAGAAGATTTTTCCATAGATCGAAAGAATGTACGTGTCCAATCTTCGCCCATCTGCTGTTTTAGGATGCGGTAAAGTGCAATCTCAGCCTGTCTATCATGGCTGATTAAGTGTCCCCAGGCCAGCACATCTTTGACAATTGGCACATCAAAGAATTTTTCAATATGAATATCCACTGGAATTGCCGCTTTTTGCATTGCGCTGGCGATGGCCCGGACATTCGCCCAGCCGCGGCAGATAACAGCAATGTCACCGTATAAAGCGCGGCCTTCATTAATAATCTCATGTATTACCATTGGCACTCCCTGAAGCGATTGTGTTCTATCGGCCTGAATCCAGACAGGTTTAGGTCCGCGCATTTTATCTTCTGGGAGGCACTTTAATTGTTTCGCTGTTCGATCCGGATTATTTCCAATGGAAGCATTTGCAAGGTCCAGTATTGCTTGCGTGGAGCGACGGTTTTCCTCCAAGGGTATCTCAGCATACTTTGAATGTGATTGATATCGATTTCTGAAATCCGCAATATTATAATAATTGGCCCCGCGGAATGAATAAATACACTGGTCTTCATCCCCAACCACGGTAATACTCGGATTTTTTTCTGCGATCAGGTTTACAATCAGATTTAACGCATAATTGTTGTCTTGGTACTCATCAATAAAAATGTGGCAAAATTCACTACGGACTTTCTTTAGAACTGTTTCATCTTCTTTTAATATGGTATAACATCCTAAAATCATATCACCAAAGTCCATCGCATTATTCTTGGTTTTTGCCTTTTGAAAAAAATCATAAGCCTGAACCAGATCCTTTATTTGGAGAAGTGCATCATTCAGGTCAGCGTTTTTTTCATGGATTCCAGGAAATTCCTCCAAGATCCAATCTGTTGACTCTTTGATCTTTTCTGCTTTGATGAGCAATTCTTTAGGAGTGAGTAGTTCATCCCGTATCCTGCTGAAAAAAGGTATGAAAGATTCGGTAATCGCCTTGACTGGATCTGTAGAAAATACCCGGGATTGAATAAAATCCATTTCGTTGAAATGATTTATGAGGAAATAAATAATGTCCTTGTCTTCCCAGAGTACATCATCCATTCGATCTTCTGGGCCGTACCGGCGCATGATTGAATGGCAAAAACTGTGAAAGGTGCCTACAAATATAGACTCGGATTCTTCACCCATAATCTCATGAATGATTTGCTTTGCTTCGGCCGTTGCTTTTTCAGTAAAAGTGAGCAGCAAAGTATTTTCTGGTTTAATGAGATCCGATTTGCATAAATATCGTATTCGATGGATTAAAGTGGATGTTTTTCCGGTACCAGCACCGGCAAGAATCATCAGTGGTGCGGGAGGGTGGGTGATTGCGGTGTTCTGGCTGGGATTGGCTTTAAAGTTTCCGCTTGAATATGGCATGGGGAAAGTTAGGGAGATCAACATCTGATAAAAAATATTTCGTCGATTATCCGTTTATTTTTAATAAGTTTTTTAACTTTATTATTGATTAACGTATCTAATTGGCTAAATGAAACACTTCGAAACAGCACAAAAAGGAATTATATCATGAAACGACTCATATTGCCAATCTCAACATTTTTACTTTTCGCCGTAGGGTGTGATAACCCCATGCTGGATAATGCAGCAGAACTAGATAGCCCTGAGCTGCAAGACTTCGCTAAAGAATTATCTTCAGATCTTGGTCTGAGTGAATCATCTGCCAGTGCAGTAAATGATGTTTTGAATAGACACGGACGTAAAGGAAAACATCGTGAACCCGGCTTTTTATGGAAAGTAGCTGGTGAACTGGCAGTCGAATTATCCGATGAAGAAAAAGCGCGGCTTTTCGAAAAGATGGATGAAAAAGAAATTCCATTATTTGGTAGTTCAAAAGGTAAAAAAGGAAAAAAAGGTAAAAGTTATTTTAGTGGAATTAATAAAGTATTGACGGATGACCAAAAAGTAACCTTTAAAGCTATCAAGGTTGCATATAAAGAAAGATTCAAAGCAATTCATGAGCAGGTGAAAGATGGTACACTTTCTAAAGAAGATGCCAAAGCTCAAAAGGATGCCTTAAGAGAGGCATTGAAAGCCGAGATCGATGCGCTCCTCACCGATGAACAAAAAGCTCAACTTGAGCAAAATAAAGCTGATCGTAAAGAAAAACGCAAGGCTTATAGAGATTCAACCAAAGCTGTAAAGGTAGCCGTGCTTGGAATGACGACTGATCAATTAACTGCATTTGATGCAGCTCATCAGGAAGCAAGAGATGCAGCTAAAGCTCTATTTGAAAAATCAAAAAATGGTGATATCGATAAAGATACACTAAGAGAAGGACTAAAAAATATTTTTGCCGCAAAAAATGAAAAAATGTTAGGCATTTTCGACGATAGTCAATTAGAGATTATTAAAATTCATAAAGCTCTTTCATTACGAATGAAAAAACACAAAGGTAAAAAAGGTAAAAAAGGCGGAAAGCGTGGTGGCAGTAAAAGTGGCTAAAACCCTTTACAAATTGTAATTGATTAAAAAGGGCCGTCCTATAATGAATTGGGACGGCCCTTTTTTATAATATGAAATTATTTTTAACTTCTGAAGTATAGCAGGCGTCAAAACATATAATGACCAAAGCTATATTAAATAAAGGTATACCAATGAAAAAATTAATTTCACTTCTCATGGTCGCTTTGTTTGCAACGATTGGTTGCGAAAAATTGATGAAGGAAGATATCCTTTTAGATGATCCTGAACTACAGGCCTTTTCTGATGGTTTGGATACTGATATCGGTCTGAGTAAAAGTAGCATCAATGCACTCAATGATGCGCTAAATCGTCATGGAAAAGATGGTAGGCATCGCCGTGATCCTGCCTTCCTATGGAAAGTTTCTGCAGAAATGCAGGGTAAACTTTCTAATGAAGAAAAAGAAAGACTTTTCGGATGGATGGATGACAACAACGTACCCTATTTATATGGCGGTGGCATGGATGCCAAAGCACGTGGAGGCCCAGGCGGTGATAAAGGTGGTATGGACCTTCGGGCGGTTTTCGCTCTCTTAGACGAAGCGCAGAGAGAGGCTCTTAAATCCATTATGGACTCTTATAAAGGACAGATGGAAGAAGTAATGAAAAAGGCGAAAGATGGCACTTTAGATAGAGATGCAGCGAGAGCTGAATTAGAGGCCTTGGAAGCAGCCATGCGAGCAGAAATTGAAGCTCTCCTAACGGATGAACAAAAACAAAGACTCGAAGAAATGCAGGCAAAGATGAAGCAGAAGATGGAAGAAATGAGAAAAGCTGCTCACGATGCCATGGTTAGTGCATTAGAAATGACACCAGATCAGGAATCCGGATTGGAAACCATCAATAATGAATCAGGTGAGGCGCAAAGAACATTGATGGAAAAAGCAAAAGCTGAGGAGATGAGTAGAGAAGATTTAAAAGATGCGCTAAAACAACTGATTGCCGATCGCAATAGTAAAATTGAAGCACTATTCAGCGATAAACAAATTGAGATCATAAAGATATACACAGCGTTAGGTATGCAGTATTCCAAACATTGCGGCGACAAACGAGGTGACAAAGGCGGTAACACTGGCGGATCTCGATAATCTACCCTAATTATTAGGATTTTGAAGAGGCTATTTCATTTATTTGGGATAGCCTCTTTTTTTTGTAATAAAAGTTTAACTTTTTAAGTTAATCCTTGTCTAAATAGAAAATGCATGAAAACAGATCACGAACTGATCAGGGAATTTCAGGATGGAAACAATGATGCTTTTGATGAACTTGTTAAACGACATCTTTCTGAAACGTATGGATTTTTCATTAAATTCACATCTGATGAAGTGGAGGCAGAAGATCTGGCCCAGGATGTATTTATCAAAATGTATAAAGCACTTAAAAAATTTCGATTTGAATCAAAATTCAAAACTTATTTGTTCCGGGCGAATATCAATATGTCCAATACATATCTTCGACGCAACAAGTGGCGTAACCTGCTCCACCTGGATCAGGCCCCGGACCAGGGCTATATGGATACCAGTCTTGAGGATGAGTGGCGTAGAAAAGAATTATGGGATGCAATTAGCCTATTACCTCCCAGACAAAGGATGGTTGTAACGATGCGGATATCCCAGGAAATGCCTTACAGGGAAATATCCAATATTATGGGAATCAGTGAGAATTCAGCCAAGGTGAACTATCACCATGCAGTTAAGGCATTAAAAGAAAAATTTGAGAATTGAATAATGAATATTGAAAAACAATTTCAAGGTATTGCTAAGTCGCAGTTTTCTGCGCCTGATGGAGATGCCTTTTTAGAAAAATTGCACGGTGAACGCCAGAAACGTCAGCAACGGAAAATGGGTTTTATTCATGGTGTAACGTCTGCGGCTATTGTGGTTGTCCTTGGTATGATTACATCAAGCCAGTTAACCGATGACCCGATGGTGTATGCATCCACGGATTTGATTCCAGTAGAGACGATGGATGCAGAAACAGAAGAATTCGTTTATGATTTAGCCGTGTATTTGGTTGATAACAGTGACGATATCTGGGAAACACTGGCATTTTTAGATGAAATAGAATTTGAACCGGTTGTAACAATGCATGAGGAGGAAACCGAATGAAGAAAATAGTTATAGCAGCACTATCTTTTATGATCATGAGTTTTGCGTTTGCCCAGCCAGGCAGACCAAGAGGCCCGGGAGGGCAGTATAGTGATCGTATGAAAATGATGATGATCTGGGAATTGACGGACCATCTTGAACTGAGTGAAGAACAAGCTGAAAAATTCTTTCCCAGCATGCGGCTCCATCAAAAACAAGTACTGGAAATCCGTAAAGAAGAAAAAGAATTATTTAGCCCCACATTTGCTAAAGTGAAAAAAGGCGATCAAATTTCCAAATCTGAAGTCAACAAATTGTTAAATAAGGTAGAGTCCTTTGAACAGAAAAAGATTAAAACCCGCATCGATTTTATTAAAAAATCGGGCGATATCCTGGATCCAACACAGCAAGTCAAATTCATGATGTTTGAACCCTATATGAGAGATCAAGTACAAGCTCGCATGAAAGAACGGTATAAGCCGCCGATGCGTGGTGGTAACCCAAAAGGAAAACGAAGATTTTAATCTATAAGTAACCTCTCCAATAAAAACCCCCCGAAATCGGGGGTTTTTTATTTTAGTTGGATAGGGAAGTCGATATAATTTCTATCCTCCCATTTGAGTCATTACATGTCAAAAATATACAATTTCAGTGCAGGACCAGCCGTTTTGGATTCAACCGTATTGGAAGCCACATCCAAGGCTGCTATCGATTATCAAGGCCATGGCATAAGCCTAATGGAAATGAGTCACCGTTCAAAACCGGTAATGGATATGGTAGCAGAAACAGAAAACTTGGTTCGTGTATTATTACAGGTTCCCGATCAATATTATGTGCTTTTTCTGCAAGGAGGTGCATCTCTTCAATTTGCAATGATCCCCATGAACTTGTTAGGTGAGAATCAAACCGCTGACTATACGGATACGGGCGCGTGGTCAGCCAAAGCCATTAAAGAAGCTCAGTTGTATGGGAATGTAAATGTGGCCTGTTCATCCAAGGAATCAGTGCACAATCATATTCCAAAAGAACTAAACCAAAGTGAAGCTGCAGTTTATTTACATGTCACCAGCAATAATACGATCTATGGCACACAATGGTATTCATACCCGAAGCCAATTAATGCAGATGGCTATTTGGTAGCGGATATGTCATCTGATATTTTTAGTCGTCCCATTGATGTGTCCCAATTCGGATTGATTTATGCGGGTGCACAGAAGAATATGGGTCCAGCTGGAGTCACCCTGGTAATTATCCGGGGTGATATACTAGGAAAAGTCGACCGAACCATTCCAACGATGATGAATTATCAAACTCAAATGGATAAAAGCTCGATGTTTAATACTCCTCCAGTTATGTCTATTTACGCTGTGAACCGAACCTTGAGTTGGCTTAAAGAAAATGGTGGTGTAGAAGCCATGGCAGAAAAAAATGAACGAAAAGCCAAAAAGCTTTACGATGAAATAGAACGAAACCCTTTATTCATCAGCCCTGTTGCTCTGGAAGACCGTTCCCTTATGAATGTACCATTTGTGTTTGCAGATGGGGGAGATGAGGCAGACTTTTTATCTTTTTGCGATCATCGGGGATTAAAGACCCTAAAAGGCCATCGATCGGTAGGAGGTTTCCGTGCGTCGATTTATAATGCTATGCCTGAAGCCGGTGTGGATGCTTTGATCCACGCTATGCAAGAATATCAGACTAACTGAAATGTATAGCGTATAATTGGATTGGTTCACTATTCGGATCAATCTGGACCATCCCTTCATAAAATAACCCTAATTTTTCCAATAACCGTATTGAGGCGTCATTCTCCTTAGACGTGATACCTACTATTCGCTTATAATTGAATCGATCGAATCCATCTTTTATAGCTGCTTTTGCCGCCTCCAATGTATATCCATTTTTCCTGAATCCTGGTAGGGTGGCAAAACCAATATCCGGGTCATCCAAATTATCTCGCTGTAGTAAACCACATATTCCGATGGGAGTGCCATCTTTTAAACTCACTTTATAAAGACCATGGCCATGGTCAGCATAATTGGTACGTGGGCCGGTTTCAATATAATGGACAGCATCATCCAGGTTTTGAACCCCTTTATCGCCAATATGCGTTAGGAAGTCAGGATCATTTAAAAGCCCGAGAATGAATGGACCATCCTCGGGCTTTAATTCAGATAAAATTAACCGGTCTGTTTCTAAAACAGGCAAGGGTCAATTGTCCCAAATTGTACCTTCTTTTTTCAACTTATTGATTTTTGGGGCAATCACAAAGGTGCAGTAAGGTACATTTGGGTTATTGGCGAAATAATCCTGGTGATAAACTTCTGCTGTGTAGAAAACATCCAGGGGAGCCACTTCTGTTGTTATTGGATTCTTAAACATTTTTTTTGCATTATTTATTGCTGATATTACCGATGTTTTTTGACTTGCATTATGGTAGTAAATAGCAGACCGGTACTGGGTGCCGAAGTCATTGCCCTGTCTATTCAATGTGGTTGGATCGTGGGCCTGCCAAAAGATGTTCAATATTTCATCATAAGTGATCTCATCGGGATCAAAGTGGATTTGGCATACTTCTGTATGGCCTGTTTCCCCGGAAGTAACATCTTTGTAGGTGGGGTTTTTTGTATGTCCACCAGCATATCCCGATACAACGTCTGTGACGCCTTCAACCCGTTCGTAAACAGCTTCGACGCACCAGAAGCAACCGCCACCAAGCGTGGCTATTTCTAATTTATTATCTGGCATGTTTTGAGTCCCTTTTTGTTGACAACTGATTGCTGTAAAACTCAGCAAAATTAAAATAGGAAAATTGATGTATATTTTTTTCATTAGATTGTAAAGAACTTATTTATTCAAGCAAACGTGATGCACCCATTAATCGTTCCATGGGGAATGAATAATTATAATTCTTTCAAATCTTTATAGAGGGCGGTGAGCATTTCTTTCGCATCGCCAAATACCATCACCGTATTATCGAAACCAAACAACTCATTTTGAATGCCGGCGAACCCCGGATTCATTGTACGTTTATTCACAATTACGGTGCGTGATTTGTCGACATTAAGGATGGGCATTCCGTATATTGGACTGGAAGTGTCATGACGGGAGGCGGGATTAACCACATCGTTTGCACCAAGGACAAAGGCCACGTCACAATCATCGAATTCCGGGTTGATATCACCCAGATCTTTTAGCTGTTCATACGGTACATTTGCTTCTGCCAACAATACATTCATGTGTCCGGGCATGCGGCCTGCCACTGGATGAATAGCATATAATACCTTTTTCCCCATGGATTCCAGCAGGTCTGCGACCTCACGGATTGCGTGTTGTGCTTGGGCCACTGCCAGTCCGTATCCCGGCACAATAATCACTTTATCTGCTGCATCCAATATCATGGCCGCTTCTTCTGTTGTGGTAGACTTCACTTTCATCTGCTTGCCTGAACCTTCTAGAGATTCTTGCTCCAGTCCAACTGCGCCAAAGATTACATTTGCCAGAGATCGATTCATTCCTTTACACATGATATTGGTGAGGATCAAACCTGAAGCACCAACCAGGGCGCCAGATATGATCAGTCCATTATTCATCAGGACAAATCCAGTGGCTGCAGCAGCAACGCCTGAATAAGAGTTTAACAATGAGATTACTACAGGCATATCTGCACCACCAATGGGAATCGTCATGGTGATCCCTAGGATAGCAGCAACGATTAAGACACCATAGAACATATTCATATCCTGCCCACCACCTATGGAAACAGATACGCCCATAACCACCAATGCCAA
>DTTO01000024.1 GCA_012964665.1 Fidelibacterota bacterium | reverse complement strand
AAGCGGTAGGAGATTCAAGACGTGGCGGAACGGGTATAGTCCATTAAAATATCTTTATTTTTGCTTTCTCGGTAACTGCTTCTCAGTCATCGCCGCATGGTAGACAAAAGAAGCCATGATAACAGCATTCTTCTTTAAATCTTCAATAGGAAGCGTGTCATAAAAATCAAGATTAGTGTGACCGCCTGTACCACCAACACGGTCTTGCAGAAATTGAAAAGCCGGGAGTCCAACTCGATCAAAATACACATGGTCTGTACTGCCTACTCCGCGCAATGATACCGTTGTCATCCCCAAATCTTCGAACGGTTTCATCCAGGACGTAAATGTCTGTCGAACACCCTCATTTCCCTGAAGATAAATACCTCTGTATTGCCCAGGACCGTAATCCTGATTGAAATATGCAGAAAGTTTCTCATATCCGGGCTTAATTCCAACTTCGGGATCATCTGGATTACCAAAATGTTTATAAACATATTCCCGTGAACCATGAAGGCCCTGTTCTTCACCAGACCAAAGTGCAATTCGTATCGTCCTTCTGGGTTTTGCTCCCACTGCATTCAGTATACGCACTGCCTCTAGCATTACAGCAACACCGGAAGTATTATCACTGGCATTAGGGCTAGCATGCCAGGTATCAAAATGAGCCCCCAGCATTACCAACTCTTCTTTTAGATCTGATCCAGGTATTTCACCAAGTACATTGCTGGCTTTCTGAACTACTTTCCCTACTTTGGTGCGAATCTCAATTTCAATTTTAACTGGTAAACCACGTTCGAGGATTCGATACATACGATTGTAATGCTCTGGGGTAACAGCTACAATTGGCAAATGTATTTTGGTTTCCTTTCGTGACCATTTATCTATTTTGGCGCCCGGACGGGCAAAACCACGAACAGCAGCCAGCCATCCGCTACGGGACTCCAGAATCACAGCCACACCCTCTTTTTTGAAAAAAGCATTCCGCTCTACTGCAGTTACCAGATCAGGGTTACGAGGCGGACGAGGGGATCTAGGTGGTGTAGGCGTTTCAGCGATTTCACGCAATTCCTCATCAGTCCATCGCTGGACACCTTTCCGATAACGGGTTATATCAATAGTTGGAGGTGGTGTGGACAGTACCGCCTTGCGACGCAACTTACCCCTGTACTTTTCCATGTCTGACTTTGTTTTAATGTCCGCAATAACAACAGCCATCTTTTGCCGGCCATTAATGCCCGGCGTATGGGCAATTGGATAGCCTAACATGACCTGGTAATCTGGTTCAAGAAGGTGGAGAGAAAAATATTCATTATCCCAGCTAACACCATAATCCATGAACGGCTCGATCTGAATATTGGCTAACCCTATACGACCCATCTCTCCAGTCGCCCAAGTTTGTGCACGATGCATGTCATTGGAATTCGTCAGACGAGCTCCCAAGACATCCGTCATATATGATAAAGTATTTGAAAGTTCGGAGTGATCAAACCCTTCTTGACGAATATTGTCTACCATTGCTTGGTCTACAGGATATTTTTCAATTTGCTTACTTGATGGTGAAATTTGCCCATTATAAACACTTGAACCAGCGACTAGCACCATTATAATCATTAACAAATGTTTGAATTTTAAAATCTTCAAATTCAGTGCCCCCTACTTAGATAATTTCATTTTCATTGGAAAAAACCGAGGTACTGATTTTGAGTACTCAACATAAGCATTACCAAACCGTTGTATCAGCTCCTTTTCTTCAAGTAAAACAGTAAGATATAAAGCTGGTATTAATAGAGTAACTATGATGTACACACCCAACATATTTACAATCAATGCATTCCCAATTTGCTCAAACATTAGTTCCAAATATCTTGGGTGTCGAATCTTACTATATATACCCTCAGTCAAGAGTTTTCCGGGATACGCTTTTTTTGAAACCTCTGGATAACCCAACAATATTTTTACTGTAAGATACTTTCGCCTTTTATTCCATATCACAAATGATATAACCCAGAAAAACACACCAGCAATTGTTAAGAATGGGTTAAATCCATAATCAGTTCCGGTTAGTAATTCTACAAAAGGGGTAAGCGTCAATATAGTGACACCAAGCAGGGTAAAAAATATTCCGTAAGTCTGCCACGGTTTAATTTTCCTCCAAAAATTTGCAAAGGGGTGGATAAGTGGCCAAAGGACATAAATAAATGGGATAAAAACAATAATAATATATGCTATCACATATCGGACAATATCCATCATACTTATTATAACTTGGGTAGCGTAATGCGGTTAATCATATCAAAATCTACTCATCATCCTCCAAATAAAAAACCCGTCTATAAAGACGGGTTTCTCGTTAGTAGCGGGGGTAGGATTCGAACAAAATTATAGAGAAATCCGCAGCAATTTGAGTGTCTCTTTTATAAACAAAAAAGGCCCTGTGAGGAGGCTATTTGAGCCAGAGGCGTTTCATTGTCGTTGTGATAGTTAGTGAAACTGACAAACTTCTTGGGATTAACCCCAGAGTGAAATCTATTGGTTTATCATGCTAGATTTAGTTTTCGTGAAGGACAGGTTTGGATTCATCATTATAATCAATTACTAAATCACTTATCTGCTTTGGATGAACTTCTGACTCATATCTGATATAGGAAAGCATCCATATCTCATCATAGATCTCAAAAGGTCGCTTGTCTTGCTTAAGGCTCCTTCTCTTTGCAAATCTCTTTCGTCCAAGAGAAATATTAATGTCCAAATATATCTTGAGGTCAAAAAGATCCGCTAGTTGTGGTTTGTAAATAAATATGCCATCCAAAATAACAAGAGGGTATTTTTT
>DTTO01000023.1 GCA_012964665.1 Fidelibacterota bacterium | reverse complement strand
TTTGTCAATATTTTCCAGTGGCAGGGGACCCGGGATATGAGTGCTTTTCTTACCGTTCCCACCGCCATACAATTCCAAGAAGATTATGATTGGGATTCCGTTAGAGAACGCTGTCAAAGAATGATTATTGAGACACGGGACCAAATCACCGCTCTAACTGATTTGCCAAAGATCTGCCCTGATGATTGGCTAGGACAGATGACCACCATCCTATTCCCAATGGATGATCCAAAACAATTCAAGAATATGTTATATGATCAGTATAATATTGAAATACCAGTCTTAACAGATCAATCGCATCCTATGATTCGAGTCTCCTACCAGGGGTACAATTCTGATACGGATGCAGACTACCTTATAGAAACTTTGAAAAAACTGATCTAAGTTTTTTCCGTATAGTAGCAACCCTTACCCAGGATGGCCAGTGTCGGTGCCATCAGCAGGTTAATTAGAGACAAGAGTTGCCAGTGCCAATATTCACCATAAGATACACCGAGAGTAGTGGTAAGAAATATGGTGGTTGCATGCCAGGGGATCAGGCTTTCAAACATTGTGCCATAATCCTCGATCGATCTTGACAACACTTTACGTGATATGCCACTTTGGTCATATCGTTTTCCGAAGGCATCCCCAATAATAAAACTGGTAGCAGATTGATTAGAGGTGATTCCATTGGTGAAAGCAGTGGCAAATAAAGAGGAAATAATGAGAGAGGATTTGGATTTGATAAAACCAAATACCCTATTAACAATAGTAGGCATAGCATCAACCAAATCAATCGTACCGATAAAAATAAAAACCATAATGGAGAAAATGATCGCTTCATTCAATTCATAGAGTCCGCCACGGTTAAATAATACCTTTATTCCTTCTGGTGTAGATGAACTCCAAAAGGCCATATTAGTGTCAAATCCTTTATGGATTGTGGTGATTATGTCACTGATTGTAAATGGCTGAAATATCAAGGCTAAGATAGCGGCCGAGAGAGATGAAATAAGTAATGTAGGCAAAGTAGCCATTTTACGGATAGATCCGAATAGAACGATAACTGGTGGTATCAAAAGGAGTCCATTAAAGTTGAAAATAGAAGCAATTGCATTCATTGTGGGTGCAATCTGTTGAGAATCAATTTCACTGCCTGCTGGTGGATACAATAATCCCAGAATAAAATAAATAACAGTCGCAATAAGTGCCGAAGGTAAAGTAGTGAACATCATGGAACGGATATGATCATAAAGATCCACTTCTGTAGCAATAGCAGCAATATTGGTGGTGTCGGAAAGGGGTGAGAGCTTATCTCCAAAAAACGCTCCACCAACAATGGCCCCGGCTGTAATTCCCAAATTGGCTTCAATGACTGCCGCCACTCCAATAATTACTACGCCAATAGTGCCGATGGATCCCCAGGATGTGCCGGTAAGTGTTGAAAATATGATCGGAATAAAAAAGGCCAATACATAGATATAGGACGGACTAATTAATCGAATCCCGTAATAAATCATCATGGGGATTGTACCGCTTACCATCCACGTACCAATGATGATACCAATAGCAAAAAGGATCAGGATTGCCGGGAATCCGCGAGCCAGTTTCTGAATAAAGGAATGTTGGATTTCTTCCCATCCGAAGCCCAGCAGCATTAATTCAGCAATGGCAAATACGGATGCCAACAAGAATACAATTTCAAGAGGGAAGGCCGGTTGTTCCAGAAAAATAGGACGGATAACCAAACCATAAATGATGATAATTCCCAAAAACAAAACCGGTAATATGATTTGAAAAAAAGAGAGATCAGGTTTTTTGGAAGTATTCATCTGTATTAAATCAGGGTGTTGATACCTCGGTCATTTCATTTGGGAAGATATGACTTATATTTTTTTTCTGTTAGGCGCTGGTAACGGTCCAGCATACCTTTTTCCTTCATCATTCTTTCAATGCCTTTGATATCCATGGGTACAAAATCTGATACGATTTCTGCACCTTTTTCAGTGATCACGATGAGATCTTCCAGGCGAATATAAATATTTTCTTCCGGTACCCGCAGGGCCGGTTCAATGGTAAATACCATCCCAGGTAATAGCATTTTAGAATGATCACCCACATCATGGGTAGCCATTCCCACACCATGGCCCAGGCTGGCATATTGTCGGTTGGATGAGCGGACAAACCCATTGACAAAATTTTCTGCAGCTTGACGATGATGGGGTTTGTTGAATTTAGCAGATGCCAATATTATTTTCATTTCTTCCGCTGCTTCTTTACGAACCTGAACGGGTGCAACGTGGGGGCGAATATTATCTAATATGGCGCGGTAGCATTTCATATAAAATCCATAGAGTTGGGCCTGTTCTTCTGAGAATTTTCCATTCACCGGCCACATCCGCGTAATATCACTCATGTAGTAATGGTAATCGGGAGAATAGTCCATCAGTAGTAAATCACCATCTTTGAGTTGAGCCTGCTTGTCATGATAATGAGGCATATAGGCATTTGTGCCGTTGGCAATCAGGGAATAATAAGCATCACCTTGGGAACCATTAACGTGGTAAATATATTTTGCTAGACCATCTAATTCATATTCATAGATACCAGGTTTTGTAGATCGCATGGCCTCCATCAGTGCCAGGCAGGAAAGAACAGTAGCTTTTTTAATGACTTCAATTTCAGCATTACTTTTTATCAAGCGAAGTTGATCCAAAATGTTAGTCAAATCTCGTATTTCAGATCCTGCCATGTGTGCTGACATATTTTGATTAAAATCTTTATACCGGGGTTGAGTTTGATCCCAAGGGTCATTTTGGATATCTCCTTCATGGCGCAAGAGTAGATCTCGACTTTCCGCATGACGTTCCGGCGG
>DTTO01000022.1 GCA_012964665.1 Fidelibacterota bacterium | reverse complement strand
ATGACAGCACCCCATATCGGGAATTATGGTGTTAACCCGGAAGACATCGAATCGAATCGAATCCAGGTTGCCGGTTTTGTAGTAAAAGAAGCAACAGAAATTCCCTCTAATTGGCGTTCAACAGCTGCCATTGGAAGTTATCTTGATGAACAAAATATTGTAGGCATTCAACAAGTGGACACCCGGGCGATCACCCGGCATATCCGTGATAGGGGTGCGATGAATGGGATTATTTCTTCTGTGGATCTGGATTTGGACAGTTTAAAAGCAAAACTTTCAAAAGTGCCATCCATGGATGGCCTAGATTTGGCAAAAGTTGTCACAACCAAAAAGAAATTTACATGGTCAAAAAATGGTAGGTCAAATAAATATGAAGTGGCAGCAGTTGACTACGGGATTAAGTATAATATTCTACGCCTTTTAGAAAGCCATGGTTGTGATATTACTGTTTTCCCTGCCAGTGCTTCGGCTAAAGATATTTTAAAAATAAATCCCGATGGTGTTTTTTTAAGCAATGGCCCTGGTGATCCAGCAGCCGTGACCTATGGAATAGCAACGGTTAAACAGTTATTAGGAGAAGTACCCATATTTGGTATTTGTTTGGGACATCAAATACTGGCATTAGCGCTTGGGGCCAAAACATTTAAACTCAAGTTTGGACATCGAGGAATCAATCATCCTGTAAGAAATAATGATACAAATGTAGTGGAAATCACTAGTCAGAACCATGGTTTTGCGGTCGATCTTGATTCACTTCCTAAAACCGTCATTTCCACCCATGTAAATTTGAATGACAATACATCAGAAGGGATTCGGTGTGAGGATTTTCCTGCTTTCTCGGTACAGTACCATCCTGAATCCAGTCCCGGTCCCCATGATAGTCGATACCTGTTTCAACAATTTATTGATTTGATGGGAAAATAATTTTACATGCCAAAAAGAACTGATATTGAATCGATATTAATTATTGGCGCTGGTCCCATCGTAATTGGCCAAGCTTGCGAATTTGATTATTCCGGCACACAGGCCACGCGTGCTCTAAAAGAAGAAGGTTATCGTGTTATCCTGGTGAATTCCAATCCGGCCACGATCATGACCGATCCGAATTTAGCCGATGCAACCTATATCGAGCCCATCACACCGGAATATGTAGAAGCAATTATCCAAAAAGAAAAACCCGATGCCATTCTACCTACAGTTGGTGGGCAGACGGCTTTAAACCTGGCAATGGATTTACATCGGCAGGGGATTATTAAAAAATATCATGTTCAACTCATCGGTGCCCAAGTGGATGCTATTGAAAAAGCAGAAGACCGGGAACGCTTTAAAGAAGCTATGGATGACGCTGGTATTGAAACGGCCCAGGGCGGTTTTATCCATTCTTGGCAGGAAGCAGAAGCATTCCTTGAAGAAATAAAATTTCCAATTATCATTCGACCTTCATTTACTTTGGGTGGGACAGGCGGATCGGTTGCCTATAACTTTGAAGAATTTCAGGAATTAGTTGAAAACGGCTTGAATGCCAGTCCCATCACAGAAGTATTGATTGAAGAATCTCTTTTGGGCTGGAAAGAATTTGAGCTGGAAGTCATCCGGGACAAAGCAGATAACGCCATAATCATTTGTTCAATTGAAAATATTGATCCCATGGGTATTCATACGGGCGATTCTATCACGGTTGCTCCAGCCATGACGTTAACGGATAAAGAATACCAGCATATGAGAAATGACGCAATTCAGTGTCTGAGAACTATTGGTGTAGAAACAGGGGGTTCTAACGTTCAATTTGCGGTTGATCCAGAAACGGGCCGCCGCATTATTATTGAAATGAATCCCCGGGTAAGTCGTTCATCTGCTTTGGCGAGTAAAGCCACGGGTTTTCCCATCGCTAAGGTAGCAGCAAAACTAGCGGTAGGTTATACCCTGGATGAATTGCCCAATGATATTACCGGTAAGACTTTAGCGGCTTTTGAACCAACCATCGATTATATTGTAACAAAGGTTCCGCGCTTTGATTTTGAAAAATTTCCTTCTGCTTCCGGTCATTTGGGTGTGCAAATGCAAAGTGTGGGAGAAGTAATGTCTATTGGAAGAACATTCCGGGAATCTCTGCAAAAAGCCTTTCGTTCCCTGGAAGTTGGTTTGGATGGACTGGAACCAAAACCACCGGCAAAAGGCGACCCGGATTTGCACAGAGCACGATCATTGGACATGTCCACTTTGCGGTATGCTACAGCTTTTCGGCTATTGAAAGTACGCCAGGCATTTTTGGAAGGTCAGTCCGTTAAAGATATATTCAATTTAACGAAGATTGACCCATGGTTTTTGCAACAGATAAAAAAACTGGTCGATTTAAAGGGTCAAGAAACACAAAGTATTCCATCTCTACGCACATTAAAACATAATGGGTTTTCTGATCGACAGATTGGTCGCATGACCGGAAAAACGGAAATTGAAATCCGGGCCCGGAGAAAGAAAGAATCGGTTTATCCAGCTTACAAAGTAGTGGATACTTGCGCTGCAGAATTTGTTGCACAGACTCCTTACTGTTACTCTACCTATGATGAAGAGAACGAGATCCATCCTTTAGAAGGTAAAAAAGTAATCATACTGGGTGGTGGGCCCAATCGAATCGGTCAGGGGATTGAGTTTGATTATTGCTGTGTTCAGGCAGTATTTGGATTGCAGGACCAAGGCTATAAAACTATAATGGTAAATTGTAATCCGGAAACAGTTAGCACGGATTTTGATCTGGTGGACCGTCTGTATTTCGAGCCGGTTACATTTGAAGATGTATTGAATATTGTGGAATTTGAAAAGCCTGACGGTGTGTTGGTTCAATTTGGTGGACAAACTCCTTTAAAAATTGCCAATGCCTTGGCAGACGCAGGTGCACCTATTATTGGAACCTCTCCTCGAAGTATCGACCTGGCTGAGGATCGGGAAAAATTTGGAAAGATACTTGACAAACTCAATATAGTTTGTCCTCAGTACGGAACAGGCCGGACACTGGATGAAGTAGTGGCTGTAGCAGAACGGATCGGCTTTCCAGTGCTGGCCCGACCCAGCTATGTTTTGGGCGGCCGTGCAATGGAAATTGTTTATTCCAAAGAACAGCTCATCGATTATATTGCTCGCTCGGCCGATGTGACTGAGGGCCATCCCATCTTAATTGATGAATTTTTAGAGGATGCCTTTGAATTTGATGTAGACGCATTATGTGATGGTGAAACAGTGCATATCGGTGCGGTTATGCAGCATATTGAAGAAGCAGGTATTCACTCAGGAGATTCTGCCTGCGTTTTGCCACCTTATCGAATTACCACCGAAGCAATGGATGAAATTATTCGAATCACTGAAGCACTGGCAATTGAACTGAAAGTTATCGGTCTTATCAATCTTCAATTCGCTTACAAAGATGGAGAGGTGTATGTCCTGGAAGTGAATCCCCGAGCCAGCAGAACTATTCCCTTTGTCAGTAAAGCCACCGATACGCCCTTGGCCCGGATTGCATCCCAATTAGCGATCGGATTGAAACTTTCCCATTTTGATCTGAAACAATGGGACAATAAGCATCACATTGCTGTGAAGGAAGCAGTTCTTCCATTTAATAAATTTCCGGAGGAATCTATTTTTTTAAGCCCGGAAATGAAATCTACGGGAGAAGTCATGGGAATTTCGAGTACCTTTGGACAATCGTTTCGCAGGGCATCCATTAGTGCGGGCAATAAATTTTCTGATTCAGGAACAGTATTTATTTCCGTAAATAATTCAGATAAACTGGATGTGATTCCCATAGCCAGAGACCTTTATGAAATTGGATTTGATATATTGGCAACGTCTGGGACAGCCCAGGAATTAAGTCGGAATGGCATTCCGGTGAAGTCCATTTTTAAAGTAGGAGAAGGCCGCCCAAACATCGTCGATGGAATAAAAAATGATAACATAAATTTGGTGATCAATACACCGATGGGTGAACGATCACGGTACGATGAAGAAGCTATTGGAAGAGCGTGTATTCAAAAAGGAATTGTAGCGATAACCACTCTTTCTGGCGCAGAAGCCGCAGTAAGAGCAATACGGTTAGCCGGGCAAAAGATTAGCGTTCAAACCATTCAGGAATATCACCAATAAAAAAGCCCTCTTGCGAGGGCTTTTTACATTCGATTTTATCCGACCCATATACCGATACAAAAAAGCAATCCGGTCACCAGGTGCATATTAATGGTACCGGCATTGGCGGGCAGCAAAAGTCGATCATTATAATATTCATATAATGTCTGAATGGCTTTGAAACCAAAATAGGCTGCGGGTAAAGCGATCAATGATAACATAGGAAAAGTCCCATTGATAGCCATCACCACAATACTTACAAAAGCGCCAGCAACCAGTAATACATAGCCCAGCCGTGCTTTTTCTGGACCAAACACCACAATAAGTGTATCCTTGCCAGTGGCTTTATCACCATCATGATCAGGAAATTCATTCATGTAAACAATGGCGGCTACGAGTAACCCAATGGGTATTCCAGCTAATAAAGCTTCCGGTAAAATCTTGCCGGTCTGTACTAAAGCACTACCTGCTACCATGAGAGGGCCAAAATTCAATCCAATCAATAGTTCACCCAATCCTTTACGGGATGCAAAGCGGAAAGGTGGCGCGGTATAGAAAAATCCAGATACGAATCCAATCAAACCAAGCCATAATATATTCATACCCGCTTTTTGGATTAAAGGAACACCTACAACAGCACTCAATGCAAATGCAACCAGTGAAACGGTAAGCATGCCTTTGGCAGAGATTAATCCCATTTGGATACTGCGACTACCACCTGAATAAGGAACCATATAATTATAATTGGCCTCATCCGTACCGCTGGTATGATCAAAATAATCGTTGGCCGTATTCGTCCCAATATGGAGTAGGGATCCGCCTAGAATCGTTAATCCAAGCCATCCCCAGCTGACATCATAGCCCAAAAAGTTTACCACCGCTGCGCCAACCAGTAAGGGGACAAATGTAGCTGTTAAAAATGGTAGGCGCATAATCACCAGCCATGTGAATATCTTCGTCATGAGTCCAATATTTGGACGAACCTCATCAGGCGTTTTGTCTGTCAAGAGGGTTGTAACACCACAATAACCAATATGATTATCATTTTTATCTTTGGTTGGTGTGATTTTAATGTGACAAGGGATCTCTGAACCATCCTTATGCAAAAAAACAGTATCCCCTTCCCAGGCTCCTTTTTCTACTGCTTCTTTCAGCCAATTGACGACATGGCCTAAAACAATTTGTCCGTCACTAAAATCACTTACACGGCCTTTACCAATAACCTCATCAGCTGTATAGCCAAAGAGTGTTTCCGCGCCTTCGCTGAAGGTTTCTAATTTGCCATCTAAGTCACAGGTGATGACACTTTTTATTTTTTCATCCATTTGTAATACCTCGGCTGATTAAATCAAATATTTTGCAAATTGAAAGAACTGAAATTTATAATGCAATGATTTATACTCTTAATTAATATTTTGTTTCAAATATTAAATTTTATCGAAATTCTCAGACTTGATTTAGCCATGAGTACACCTACAAAACGCGTTGCATTTCACACCATGGGATGTAAACTGAATTTTTCCGAGACGGCCACCATTTCCCGTAATCTCCTTAATCATGGATTTGAAAAAGTGGATTACCGTGATAAGGCAGATATTTACGTATTAAATACCTGCTCTGTAACAGAAAATGCCGATAAAGAAGCACGGAAACTAATTCGCCAGGCTAAGCGCAGAAATCCAGATTCTTCCATAGCGGTGATTGGCTGCTATGCCCAATTAAAACCCGATGAAATTGCTGATATTAAAGGTGTAGACTTAATTCTTGGCGCCGAAGAGAAATTCAACCTGCTCAATCATTTAGATACCATGGATTTAAATAATGGCGCAAAGGTTATCCAGTCAAAAATTGATCAGGTCCATTCTTTCACGTCATCTTATTCATCGGGAGAGCGAACAAGATCATTTCTGAAAATACAGGACGGCTGCGATTATACCTGTTCTTTTTGTACGATTCCACTGGCCCGTGGTGCAAGTCGGAGCGATACCATCGCTAATACCATGAAAGTAGCTAGAAAAGTTGCAAAGACCGATGCCCGTGAAATTGTCCTTACTGGTGTCAATATCGGTGATTTTGGAAAAGGTGGAAAAGAAACACTTTTTGGTCTCCTCCAGGAATTGGAAGGGCTGAAAGGAATTGATCGGATTCGTATTTCGTCCATAGAACCCAATTTACTAACAGATGATATTATTGAGTTTTGTGCCACATCCAAAAAGTTCATGCCTCATTTCCACGTGCCATTGCAGTCTGGTTCAAATAAAATATTAAGTGCTATGCGTCGACGATACAATAGTGCTGTTTATGGAAACAGAATGAAAAAAATCAAAGATTGCATTCCTGATGCCTGCATTGGCGTGGATGTAATCGTGGGATTTCCTGGAGAGTCCAACGATGATTTTCTGAATACCTACAACTTTTTAAATTCATTGGATATTTCCTATCTGCATGTTTTTACCTATTCCGAGCGACCCAATACGGATGCAATTAATTTGAAGCCGGAGATTTCAAAGGAAAAACGAGCCCATCGCAGCAAAATGCTGCATATTCTGTCTGATAAAAAACGGCGGTTCTTTCATGAAAAATTCATTGGTAACAAACGGCCAGTGTTATTTGAAAAAATGAAAAATGGGAAAGTTGTGGGACACACGGATAATTATATCCAGGTCCGGGCAGATGGGGAAGCTGATAGTATTAATACAATTAAATTAGTCAGTCTTAGTGTCAACCACGGAGCCGTAGTTGATGGTCAAATAAAACAAAAAGTTACTATATAAAATCTGTTCAGTTTTGTTCTATGATTCGTATTTATCAATTGGAGGACAGGTACATACCAGGTTCCGGTCACCGTAGGCATTATCGACGCGACCGGTAGGCGGCCAGTACTTATGTTCCTTTAACCATGATGCAGGATAAACAGCCTGTTCACGAGAATAGGGATGGCTCCAGTTATCTGATGTAACACATGCTGCGGTGTGTGGGGCATTTTTCAGCGGATTATCAGTTGGATCAGATTTTCCTATCTGTACATCATTGATTTCATTTTTAATGGAGATCATGGCATCGCAAAATCGGTCCAGTTCCGATTTGGATTCACTCTCAGTTGGTTCAACCATGAGTGTGCCGGGCACTGGGAATGACATAGTTGGTGCATGGAACCCGTAGTCAATCAATCGTTTTGCCACATCTTCATCTGAAATTCCCGACTCTTTTTTTAAAGATCGTAGATCCAAAATGAATTCATGGGCCGAGTACCCATTTTTACCTTTGTATAAAATAGGAAAATGATCACCTAAACGATGGGCCATGTAATTAGCATTAAGGATTGCAGTTTCAGTAGCAGCGGTTAGTCCCTCATCGCCAAGCATAGCAATATAAGCCCAGGAAATAGGCAGTACTCCGGCACTGCCCATCGGGGCAGCAGAAACGGCATGAATTGCTTTATCTTTGTTATTATTATCTATGACAGGATGTCCAGGTAGGTATGGAATTAAATGTTTAGCTACACATATAGGGCCCATACCAGGCCCGCCGCCGCCATGGGGGATTGCAAAAGTTTTATGAAGATTAATATGGCAAACATCCGTACCAAATTCGCCCAATCTAGCCAGGCCAACCATGGCATTGAGGTTAGCGCCGTCCAGGTATATTTGGCCACCATGCCCATGAACAATGTCACAAACTTCACCAATGGATTCTTCAAAGACGCCGTGTGTGGAAGGATAGGTGACCATGATTGCTGCTAAAGTTTTACTATGTTGCTCCGCTTTAGAATTCAAGTCATCAACATCAATGTTTCCGTTTTCATCGCATTGGACAATAACGACATCCATACCGGCCATCACTGCACTTGCTGGGTTGGTACCATGAGCGGACGCAGGAATGAGACAAATATTCCTATTCATGTCTCCCCGATCATGATGATAGGCCCGTATCACAAGCAGTCCAGTGTATTCGCCTTGGGCACCTGAATTGGGTTGCAAAGAGCATCCCTGCAGGCCGGTGATATCTATCAGCCATTTGGAAAGGGTTTTGCCTAATTCTTGATATCCTTGGGTTTGGGTTGACGGTGCAAAGGGATGTAAATATGCGAATTCTGGCCAGGTAATTGGCATCATTTCAGCTGCCGCATTGAGCTTCATAGTGCATGATCCCAGTGGAATCATGCTGGTATTTAAAGTTAAATCTTTGGTCTGCAATCGATGGAGATAACGCATCATTTCTGTTTCAGTGTGATAAACATTGAATATGTTATGAGTAAGGTATTTGGAAGAACGGGAATTTTTTAAATTGAATCCATCTGTATCATCTGTTTTTTTTATTTCAAAAACAGAAAGAATATCATTTATATCATCCGGTAAAACAGTTTCATCCAGTGAGATGCCTATATCGCCATTGTCAAAATAGCGAAAATTCAAATTATTTTTTTCTGCTTTCCTCTCGATATCATTGAATAAATTCTCATTTAGTTTGATTCGTATTGTATCAAAAAATTGATCATGGACTACAGTGTGTCCGGCTTTTGTAAGTGCGTAAGCCAATGCTTTTGCTTTGTGATGAATTCGGTTTGCGATTGCACGAATTCCTTCCGCACCATGGTAAACGGCATACATCCCAGCCATGACCGCTAATAAAACCTGCGCGGTACAAATATTGGAGGTAGCACGATCTTTACGAATATGCTGTTCCCGGGTCTGAAGAGCCATACGCAGTGCACGATTTCCATGGCTGTCTATGGAAACACCGATAATCCGACCGGGCATTTTCCGTTTCAATGCTTCTTTTGCGGCAATGAATGCAGCATGTGGACCGCCAAACCCCAGAGGCACTCCAAATCTTTGAGAATTACCAATGGCAACATCCGCTCCTAATTCTCCGGGAGAAGGCAAAATGGCTAAGCCTAATAGATCGGTAGCGACAGCTACGAGAATTCCTTGATCATGTGCATTTTGGTAAAGATCTGAAAAATCAAATACTTTTCCATCTGTCGCAGGATACTGAATAAGAATGCCGAAAACATCATCGTTAAATTCAAATTGATCAGCAGATTGAATTTTTAACTTAATACCAATAGGTTCCGCCCGAGTTTTTAACACATCTATGGTCTGAGGATGACAATCATCCGCTACTAAAAACTCTGTCCTTTTTTGACTAGATCGAAAAAGCATAAGCATGGCTTCCGCGGCAGCAGTTGCTTCATCTAACAAAGAAGCATTGGCAATATTCATACCGGTTAGATCAGTTACCATGGTTTGGAAATTCAGCAGTGCTTCTAAACGACCCTGGGAGATTTCTGCCTGATAGGGCGTATAGGCTGTATACCAGCCGGGATTTTCTAATATATTACGCTGAATAACCGGTGGTGTGATGGTGCCATAATATCCCATTCCGATATAGGAACGGTAAACCTTGTTTTTGGAAGCGATCCTTTTCAAGGTTTTTAATAGCGTGAACTCATCGATACCCGGACCGATATTGAGTTTAGAATTTGTTCGGATGGAATCAGGTAATGTTTTCGCGATGAGTTCATCTATCGAATCAAAACCCAATTCTGCCAACATATGGACCTGATCTTTTGTACTGAGGCCGATATGTCTTGAAGAAAAACCCTTAGTGGTGTCGTGTGTCATGGGAAGTTTTTTTGTGAATAACAGTTTTAAATCAATGAGTTAAAAACAGGGAATAAATTTAGCTTTAGTAAACACTTTTTGCGCCACTTTATTGATGTAAAATCAGTTTCTTTTAGGTTAATAAGTAGGATTAAAATGAAGAGTAAGTTTTTTATGCATTGGAAAAAGATAATGAAATAAATTAATTGACATTGGTCAAATCAAATTGCAATTTTCAGACAACATTGAATACTATTATTAGTGGTAGAGAAAAGTAAATATCTCAAGTCGGGGAAAAATACCCCCCAAAAAAATAAACAAGGAGGGCATATTATGCGTTTTGTCCGAATTTTTCTTACAGTGTTCGCACTTGTCGGTTACCTGTTTGCCGGATTGACCGGTAAAATAGCAGGACGCGTTACTGATGCAGATGGTCAGCCATTGATCGGCTGTAATGTAATTGTAGTTGGTACCTCTATGGGTGCATCGACAGACGAAAACGGTGAATATTATATTATTAATCTTGATCCCGGCTCATACGATCTTAATTTTTCAATGATCGGTTATGCTGAACATTCTGTTTCGGATGTAACAGTTAATGTGGATGTGACAACTCCAGTTAGTGCTGTGCTTCAAACTGAGGCACTTCAAATGACAGGTGTTCAGGTAACAGCAGAACGGCCAGCGATTGAAAATACGCTTACTTCATCGAAACAATATATTGATGGTAGCATTATCACAAATTTAGCGGTTGCCACTGTTGAAGATGTGGTGAAAACACTGCCGGGCGTTACCGAAGAAGGTGGAAAATTACACCTGAGAGGTGGCCGCTCAGATGAAGCCATGTATCTGGTGGATGGTGCCTCATCTATGAGCCCGATTATGGGAGGGAATGCTATTCCTGTGAATCCATCTATAATCAAGGAGCTCCAAGTGATTACCGGTACTTTCAATGCTGAATATGGTCAGGCCATGTCTGGTCAATTCAACACGGTGTTGAAAGAAGCGGATTCCGGCGTACACGCTACTATCGCCATGCGCACGTCGCTTGGTCAACCTTATTTTAAAGGAGACGGCAAGGATTTTGAGGATTGGGACGTTTACGACGAAGTAGGAAAAGGTGTCTTTAAAAATGCAGCCGGTGCAACGCCTGTAGCAGCTGTAGCTGGGACCGATTATGCCAAAGATACTAGTTTTGGTGGCGAAAAAACCATCACTGATGTCACTGCCAGTGTAGGTGGTAATGATATGGGTATTATTCTTACTGCCAGAATATATGATGACGCAGGTCGGCTTCCCGGGATTGGTGAGGATTATCAAAGTATCCAAGGGAAATTCAGTACTGTGCATATGAATAATCTTAAACTAACATTAGAATTTATGAACCTTAAAAGGAATTCTTTTTATGATCCAACCTACGATGGTATGAAAATCGAAGGATCTGCTGGAGAACAGATGGTTTGGGATTGGAAATATGCCCTAGGTCAGTACCCCAGGACAGAAGAAACAACTAACCAGTTTGGCATTTCGGCCAATTATGTTGTTTCGCCCAAAACACATATTACAGCGCGATTTGATAATCTTTCTAAAGTGCAGACCGATGGTGCAAAATATGGTGATCAATTTATTGATTTCGAAACAGTAACCACTGTATCGTCAGGCGTTAATTATAGCGGTGCTGACGGTCCTAACCATACCAAGGTATTGGAAGATACTCAGCATAGCAATTCCTGGTTTGGATTGTCCAACGTATATGGCCATTATTTCAACGCAGATCAGGCCCATCAGACTTTTGGACTATATGGGACCAGCCAGGCCAATTCCCGCCACTTGATAAAAGCTGGATTGCAATATCGTGCTTATAGTCTTTCTCGAAAAGGACATGATACCTGGTTTGGCAGAACAGTGGGTTATTCATCTTCGAGTCCACGGCTTCAAACCCAGAATATTGGGGATGTGAATCCAACCGAAGTTGCAGCTTATGTTCAAGACCAGATGGAATTCAATGACATGATTGTGAACGTTGGATTACGCTATGACGGTTTCAATGCTGGTGCAGAAAAAGGCGTTTGGGATAAGGATTCGCAAGGTAACACATTGTGGGAAAATCCTACTATCAATCCTTTTGATCCTGGTCAACGGCGTGCCACATCAATGAAATCAAAACTCAGCCCAAGGCTGGGTCTTTCATTCCCAGTGGGCGATAATATGGCTTTTCGCATAGCCAATGGCACCTTTTTCCAACGGCCTGCATTTTATGATCTGTTGGAAAATTATATGGTACAAATGGATGGTGGGACCGAATCCGGATATTTTGTTTACATTGGTAACCCAAACTTGGATCCCATGATAACCAACACTTATGAAATGGGATTTCAGTACAGTATGGCTTCTAGGTTAAAACTGGATTTGGCTACATATTACAAAGATATTTCAAATTGGGTCTCCTCGCAGGAAGTCACCAACATACCCTTTGTTGATGATGGAACTGGCTATGGGAACCCTGGTGGTTGGTCAACATCAGACCCCTACCAGGCTACACACTTTATTTACAAAACAAGTGACCACTTTGGAAGTGTGAAAGGAATAGAAATGAGTTTGTCTAGAACCGGTAGTTCCGGTCTGACAGGCATGGCCTCTTACACCTATTCAGTCGCTAAAGGAACGGCATCAGATAAAATCAACTCGGGTGCTGGAAACATCAGCCAGTCTGAAGGGCGTAGGAAAGGCATTATGGCCATGACAACATTGTACTGGCATCGCCCCCATGTATTGAATGGATATTTAGATTACCATACCAGTCTGGGTGGCATGTTTGACCGTATCGGCGGCAATGTCACTTTCAATGCGCAAAGTGGACTGCCCCAGTCAGCTCGAGCAGGTGCCGCAGGTGCCGCTTTGGACGAAAGGGCGCCGGGGACTATAGATGTGAATGCACGTTTAGATGCAACGCTGAATTTAGGCGGAGTACAACCAACGGTATTTCTTATGATTGAAAATGTACTTAACAGAAGAAATGTTGTTATGATTGCGGATCCAGGTTCATTTTTTGATGAGGCTTCATCCTATAAAGATGTGGCTTCAGGTCCTCGAAATAACCTGTTAGCCTATGGTGTCCCAATGACAATGCATTTTGGTATTTCCATTAACTATTAAGTCAAGCGAAAGGAGAATAAATAATGAAAATTGTAATAAATCAAATCTCCCGGATGGCTATAGCAGGCATCGTAATGTTTGGCTTAGTAGCTGAATTGGGAGCGAAAGATAGACTAGACATATTGAAACTCAGACAGGGATACCTGTTTAAGGAGTTTCACCCTGTCTTAGACCAAACCTATGTTTTTCATACAAACAATAACCTGTGGATGGGCTGGGATTCTTACGGGAATACCGGTGACCAAACTTGTTCGGCAATTATACCTGGTTGGGTATATCCGGGATGCTTTACCACTGAAGGTGGTAAAGGGTTTTTGAACTACAATTGCCGCGCTGGTTATTGGATCGTTGGGAAACAACTTGATGCAGAAGGAGTAAATCAATTTGTAGAAGGCACTACAGGGGAATATGTTGTAACTCGTGGTACAACGCCAGGTTCAACGAGCCAAGGATGGGCCGGAACTGATACTGACTATAATAAAGAACCCTGGGTCAGTACCTCAGAATGGTCAATTCCCACAATGAGTGTTAAAGTGAAAGCAACACGCCGTTCCTGGAGTTTTCCTGGAACGAAAAACACTTACTTTAAAGTAGGCTCACCAACATCCGATTATGATTTTAATGATTTTGTATTGGAAGAAGTTGAATTAGTCAATACCGGTACTGTAGCTGTAACAGATCTGATTATGGGTGGCAAAGCAGATCATGATGCTGCTTGGAATGTCCCTTTCCCAGACTGGGATTATCCTTTCTGGACAGATGATATTGTTGACTATGATGATGTTTCTATGGCCACACACTTTCTAGACGGAGATCGGCAATCATCAGCCGCAAACGATTTCGGAATTGATGACGATGGAAGAGATTATCGAGGTGTCCGTATTGGTCAGGTAGCGGTAAACTTGAATGGAAAAAATCATGACGCCTTAACAGCGACTGATATAACCCATATGTGGTGGACGGGCGATGAAGACCCCCAGACTGCTTCGGCGCGCCATGCGATGGCTAGCTTGGGTTTTTCTGGTGGTGATAAAAAAGCTGTTAATCCCAGCCCGCAAGACATGCGCTATCTACAGGCTTATGGCCCTTTTACCCTAGCAGCTGGCGATACAGTGAAACTGTCATTCGCAGTTATTGCTGGTTCAGGGATGGATAATGTGCGTAATGCAGCAGCTGCAGCTAAAAAAGCTTACGACTGGAAATACAATCTGCCTAAACCCCCATCGGCGCCATCGGTTACCTCAGTAGCTACAACAGCTACCGGATATGTAAAAATTGACTGGACTTATACTGCCGCCCAGCAGGCTGCGGTTGATCCTGATATTGGGTCGGCTGACTTTGCTGGTTTCCGGGTATACCGTACTGTTGCAGCGCCCGCTTCAAAAACTGCTGACATTTTTACGGCTGAGGGCGTGACAGCGGAAGATACGGAAGCTTTGGCCAATGGAGCCGATTTCCCAGGTCATGCAGCTGGTCCATACAAATTACTAAAAGAAGGAGGAGCATCGACCTTTGGTTCAGGCGAATCCTTTTCATACACGGATGAAAAAGTGGCTGTTGGTCTTATGTACTGGTATTATGTAGCCGCTTATGATAATGGCGGAACTAGCGCGACTCATGGAACGGTACCTTCATTGGAAAGTTTCTATACCATGTGCTATCCCATGGTTGCTGCTCCCGATGGTAGTGGGAACATGATACCTACTGCTCCGGCAGCAACGGTAGTTGCACTGGAAGAATTGGAATACACCGACATTAATAAGAAAAAGAGCACAGATGTATTTGTTTCTCCAAACCCATGGAGATTATCCATCATGAGCAAATATCATGGTTCTGATAGTCCTACAGGCTATTTCATGCGGTTTTACAATGTGAAATCAGGTGACATAGTTAGGATCTATGATGTAACAGGTAATTTAGTGTACGAATCGGATGAAGTTGCAGCGAATGGGTCTTGGGATTGGAACTTGGTGTCTCGAACTAGGAACCAGGTTTCTACCGGTGTTTATTTTTGGAAGGTTGGTGATACAACCGGCAAACTTGCAGTGATAAGGTAAAGGAGGGCATCATGAGAAAATCAAATAAAATGAAACAAATTGTGATTGCTCTTTTGATCACAATGTTTTTGCCAAGCACTTTGCTAATAGCCCAAAAAGGGGATGAAAATGATAAAGCGGGTGTTGTAGGCTTCAAATTCTTGAATTTGAGCTATGGTGCTCGTGGCACGGCATTGGGTGGTTTAGCTGCTCAGGCTAGTGGCGCTGAAGCAATGTTTTGGAATCCAGCTGGATTAACTGGTGCAACTGGCATTGGTTTTACATTTGGCCAAACCCAATGGTTCGTTGAAACCACCTATAATAATGTTGGTGTTGCAATGCCCCTTGCAGGTGGCGTGATCGGTGCATCAATGATAAGTGTTAATTATGGTGACATGATGAAATCCGGGTGGGCTGGTGATACGGAGTACATTTTCCAAGCCAATCAAGGGACATTTACCGCTTCAGATATGGCTTTACAGTTAAGTTATGGCAGAAAATTATCGGATAAGTTCTCCATAGGCGGAACAGCAAAATCAATAACGCAAGACATTGATGGTGACAAAATGAGTGGAATGGGATTTGATTTTGGTACCCAGTTTGATGTTGGGATTAATAATATGAGAATCGGTGCAGTCATTTCAAATTTCGGTGCAGATGTGGATCCCATTGAAACTAAAAAAGAAACGGCTACTGCCTTACCCGAGACATTTCAATTTGGTGTCGTAGCTCAAGCGTTTGGTGATGAAAATATGGGCTTAATGGCCGGTATGAATGTGACGAAATACTCCGATGCTGCCCAGCGTTATTCCTTTAATGGTGAATTTTCCCTGATGGGGACAGCTAAGATTCGTGGGAATTACTCAACCGGTAGCACACAGCAACGGCTCACATTGGGCGGCGGCATTGTTGTTGCAGGTTTTGTTATAGATATAGCTTTAGCTAGCACATCTGATTTCGGGACTGTAACTCAGTTTTCACTCGGCTACAGTTTATAGTAATCCTCTCAGTTTGAAATAAAAAAGCCTCGCATTTCTGCGGGGCTTTTTTATTAGTACATTCCCAAATGATGTTTCGATTCCTATTACTTACTTATATATTCATTACAGCGTCCGTATTTGGTCAAGGGATAACGTTTATTGATGCTTCACAAAAACAGGGTCTTATTTTTAAACATGACCATGGTGGCAGTGGAATGAAATATTATGTAGAAACTATGGGTTCTGGTGTTTGTTTGTTGGATTATGATAATGATGGTGATCTGGATATTTATTTTGCTCAGGGGGCATCCCTCCCTGGATGGAAGGGTTCAAAAGAATTGATAAATCGCCTATTTCAAAATAATGGCGGGGAATGGACTGATGTTACTAAAAAAGCCGGTGTAGGTGATCCATCTTACAGTATAGGATGTGCCTGCGGTGATATAGATAACGATGGAGATATTGACCTGTATGTAACCAACTTCGGGAATGATACATTTTATCGTAATGAGGGGAATGGTACTTTTTTTGAGGCCACCCAATCCACTGGATTCAACAATATAAAATGGGGTTCAAGCGCTGCTTTTTTTGATGGAGATCTTGATGGATGGTTAGACTTGTATGTCACTAATTATGTGGAATATACTGTTGATAAAAATCCTTGGTGCGGAGATCAGCATAGTGGTAGGCGGGCATACTGTGACCCGGATGTGTTTCAAGGGATTTCAGATAAATTTTTCCATAATAATGGAGATGGAACATTTACTGATTGGACTGATAAATCCGGGATCGGAAAGAATCAAGGTAAGGGGCTAGGCATTGTGCCGGGGGATTATGATAATGACGGCGATATGGATCTTTATGTTGCCAATGATAAAGTAATGAACCTGCTTTATAATAATAATGGCAAGGCCGTCTTTTCAGAGGAAGCCTTGTTTTCTGGTGTGGGATACAATGAGAATGGTCGGGCCGAAGCTGGGATGGGTGTGGATTTTGGAGATATCAATCAGGACGGCTGGCCCGATTTATTTGTTACCAATTTCAGTGGAGAGTCCAATACTCTTTATTTGAATGATCAAAATGGGTCCTTTACAGATAAGACATTTTCTTTCGGTCTTGGACAGCCCAGCTTAGATCTATTGGGTTTTGGCACTAAGTTTGTCGATTTCAATTTAGATGGCTGGCTAGATATATTTATTGTGAATGGGCATGTAATTGATAATATCGCCGAGTTTAATAAAGGTTATACCCATGCGCAGAAAAAGCAGTTATTTATAAACCAGACTGACGGTACTTTTAAAGAATTAGAAAATGCCGGTGATATACGCAATAAAAGTGTGGGTCGTGGCGCTGCATTTGGTGACATAGATAATGATGGTGACATGGACATTGTTATTTCAAACAATAACAGTAATTCAAATCTTTTGATCAATTTATCCAAGCCAGGTAATAATTGGATCAATGTTGAATTGGAAGGTGTCACTTGCAATCGTGACGCGATTGGCTCAAAACTAGAATTAAAATCAAAAAGCGGTACACAGGTGGCATGGGTAAATCCAGGTGCAAGTTATCTTGCCTCCAATGATAAAAGAATTCTGTTTGGTCTAAGCAAAGATATGTACGTGGATAATCTGATAATCCATTGGCCAGATGGCCAAAAAGAATCATTTAATAATCTGGAGGTCAATATATTTTACCACATAAGGCAAGGGAGCGGGATATCTATTATAAGCCATTGATCATTATCATGCTCCAGTGCATATTTCTTTATGCACAGGCCTCACAACTTGATCAAGCTAAGAAGGCATTGGAGGAACGCAAACCGCATGATGCTTATGCCATTTTCCAGGCAATAGTGGAATCAGACCCGGATAATTTCGAAGCTCATAATGGAATGGCCAAAGCGTTGGATTACAGTGGGGATCCGCAAGGTGCACTCATGGCCTATAATAATAGTTTGAATATTCAACCCGATCAACCAGAAGTATGGTTAAATATTGGCAATCTGTACTATAGCGGTAAAGATTTAAATAATGCTGCCAATGCTTATAAAAAAGCCATTGATCTGGATCCTCAATTTGGCCGGGCTTATAATAATCTGGCCACCGTTTACAGGGATGAGGAAAATTATCCTTCTGCAATTGAAATGTTTAAAAATGCAGTTGAATCTGATCCAGATTATGCTCGGGGATATCGGAACCTGGGGGATATATATACACTAATTGAAGATTATGAAAATGCGATTTATTGGTTAAAAAAAGCAACATCAGCGGATCCCGATAATTTATTTGGATGGTACTGGTTGGGGCGAGCCCAACTACGATCCGGGAAAGCTGAAGATGCAATTCAAAATTTTCAACGCGTAATCAAACAAAGGCCGGATTTGTTTCAGGTTCATCACAACCTTGGGGAGGCATATTTGGCTACCTATAATTTTGAGGGTGCTATTGATCACATGAACACTGCTATTAGTCTAAACCCGAATGGCACAATATTTTATGTTACTTTAAATAAAATATACCAAAAATTGGGTCAGAATGAATTAGCGATGTCTGTTTTAGAAAAAGCACTGGATCGAAACCCCGCCCAAAGTCAGATTTACATTGAAAGGGGAGATATACATAAAGCACACCAAAGAATGGACGAAGCACTAGCAGATTACAGTCAGGCTGTACTTTATGATCCCCGTTCATGGGAGGGGTACTATAAAAAAGGGGTCTCCTTGTATTATCAAAGCCGATTGGACGAAGCCCAAAAAGAGTTACAAACCGCTTTGGTATGGAATGATATGTCTGCCAGTATTTACCATTTTTTAGGTTTGGTTTCTTTAGCAAAAAATAAACCAGTTAAAGCGCAGGAATATTTAATCCAGGGAACGATTCTAGATTCGACCAGCGCTGATCAATGGTTCCATTTAGGCCAATCCTATATGCGCCGGAAAAATTGGGAGGATGCCTTACGCAGTTTGGATAAGTCTCACCAACTGGACAATCAGAATTCCGAAACACTATATAACTTGGGTCAGGTATATAAAAAATTAGACAGAAGCCAGTTATCACGGTTTTATTTAATGGAATTTAAAAAACAGTCTGACTATGAAAAAACCCGCGGGAATCTGTTAAACCAATTACAGATACGTCCGAATGATTTAGATTTAATTAGGAAATTAGCCTATCTGTATGAAGAAAATGGACGAGTGGATAAAGCTATGGTTGTGTGGTACAAAGGGCTTTATTTTGGAGATAGTACCGCCGTTGTAGAAATGGAGAGAATAAAAGGAACAACATCCCGGCCATGATCAAGTATCTTATTGGTATTCAGGTTTCGACAGCCGTATATCTACAGTTTTTTCAGGCGGACGAAATTTTTGCACCTATTCTTGTATTAATCCACATTATTGCAGGGATCCTTGTTCCAATTGTCTATTATGGGAAACCAGGTATACAGGATAATAAAAATCAACCGGTAATAATTACATTTGTTTTTGTTCTAGTCACTGGTGTTGGTTTAATGGTAACGGGTGTCACGGGGTTTGGTCAACTTATTTTAGGGTTCCATATTATTGCTTCGCTTATCTTTGTTATATTTGCTTTCCAATTGCTTTCTTTTGATTTTATTAGGTTCATCCTTGTAACTGGTGCTTTATTGATTATAATGGTCATTGCTGGGGTAAAGGATTGGAGCACAACAGATCAGGAACATAAAATTGCTGATTTTTTGCCCTCGCCCGGGTCAACGCAATCTGGAAATTATATTACAGCCGCAAAAATTAATCGTTCGGCCCGTTGTGGGACTTCCGGATGTCATCCTGATATTTATCAGCAATGGTCACAGTCTGCTCACCGCTTTTCTTCTTTTAATAATCCTTTTTACAAAGCATCGGTGGACTATTTGCTTTCCACTAGTGATACTACCACCGTTCGATGGTGTGGCAGCTGCCATGACCCTGTAATGCTGTATTCTGGGTTAATGGTTGGTACACCTGATGTTAATCTACCGGAAGCTAATTCAGGTATAACATGTGAAATATGCCATGGGATAATTGATATTCCTGATATTACTGGCAATGCAAACTATGTTTTAAATACACCGATTGAATATCCTTTTTCTCATTCGAAAGGCATGTTAGCGGCGGTGAACCGCATGTTGATTCGTTTGAAACCAGAAGCCCATCGTAAGGCGATGCTTCAACCACTGCATAAATCAGAAACGTTTTGTGCCACTTGTCACAAAGTGAGTCTTGATGTACCGATTAATCATTATAAATGGTTGCGGGGTCAGGATGAATACGATGCTTGGCAAGCTAGCGGCGTAAGTTACAATGCCGTGGCTTCATTTTATAATCCACCGAAATCTCTTACTTGCCAGAGCTGCCATATGGCCCGGGAAAAATCAAGTGACCGCGGGAATGATTATCAAAAAGTATTTGGCCATTTTTTCCCCGCAGCCAATACAGCCTTGCCGTCACTAATTGAATCAAAGAATGATGAATGGTTAAATCGTACAAGTCAATTTTTACAAGATGACCGCATTAACATTGATATTTTTGGTGCAATAATTGATTCCAAATTAATTGCTCCTCTTGAAGATCAACTGCAAGTTAAACCGGGTCAGCAAGTTCGTTTTGAAGTTATAGTAAGAACGAAAAAGATTGGACACACATTTCCCGGCGGCACGATTGATTCAAATGAGCCCTGGCTGGAAATCATTGGTACCAATGAAAATGGAGACACTTTTTTTAGTAGTGGTGCAATTCAGTCCGACAAATCGGTCGACCCAGCAGCGCATTTTTTCCGGGGCATACTTCTGGATGGTGAAGGAAAGTTCATCCAGAAGCGCAACCCGCATGAATGGAGGACAACCCTGTATAATAATTCGATTCCACCAGGTTCTGCTGATGTGATCCACTTTGTTTGGACAGTACCCGAGGATTTTAATAGCCAAATAAAGCTTATAGCAAAAGTGAATTATCGCAAATTCAACCGCAGTATTACAATACATTCATTGGAAAATCCTATAGAGTTACCTATCGTTAAAATGGCTGAAGATCATCTGACTATTTCTGCAATTGGGCAGACCAAATTTGCAGAGAATTCCGGGCTCAGATTTAATGACTACGGGATTGCCCTTCTTAGACAAAATAATCTCGCAGGGGCGCGACTCGCATTTGTACAGGTTACTAGGTTAATGCCGGGATATGCCGACGGATTTGTTAACTTAGCCAGAGTATTAATTAAAACGGGGGAATTCGAAGATGCTGAGTACCAATTAAATACCGCTCTCGAATTAAAACCAGGATTTCCCAAAGCTAAATATTTTCAAGCTTTAATTGCCAAAACAAAAGGAGATTACAAGCAAGCACTTACATTGTTTGCAGAAGTCCGATTGACAAATCCCAATGACAGAGTCATGCTGAGGCACTTTGGACAAACCCATTTTTTTGCAGAAAACTGGGAAAAGGCGAAATTAGTTTATAGTGATGTGTTGAGAATTGATCCTGAAGATGCAGAGGCCCATTATAACCTGATGTTATTAAACCGCAAATTGGTGGATTTAGGTCAAGCAAAATATCACAGCGAAAAATATTTAAAATATAAACCGGATGAGCAAGCTCGGTCGATCAGTCAAATTACCAGACTGAGATTCCCTCACGCTAACAACGAAGCACAGCTGGTTCATTCCCATGTATTAAGTATGTAATTTTTTTAGCAGGTGAACAAACTATTTCAAATTCTGAGATTAACAATTTCTATAATATTTATCAAAGGCCACCGGAAAACTTTTCTATCTGAAGTTTTTTTTTATGGGTTAAGCACTTAAATTCGCTGCTTATTTACTGCATATGACTTACAATATAATTAAAGAAAATTTTTCAACCAAAAAACCTGTTTTATTGGATGGTGGGGTTGGAACGGAAGTACTTCGCCGTGGTATCCGCTGGCGTCAGCATGGGATCAAAGATGCACCAGATGTTATTCGTGATATACATATTGACTATTTGGAGGCTGGAGTTGATGTTCTCACCACGCACACTTTCAATTTGACCAAGCGTAACTTTATCAATTTCTTCCGGGATGCAGATCATATGGATTTAATCGGCGCTCCCGGCCTGCCTACAAGAGCGATGGAATTATGCAGTACCGCAGTGTCTTTGGCAAAAGAAGCATTAACGCATACTGGTAAGGCACAAACTGTTCCACTTGCCGGTTCCATTTCACCTGTCATGCATTTATTCCGCCCTGATTTGTCACCGCCTGAAAACGATTGCCTAACTCACCATAAAGAATGCGTAAAAATCCTGTCAGACTGTGGTGTTGATCTTATCTTTTTTGAAGGTATGAATAACACCAGAGAAGCACAGATGGCCCTTCAAGCGGCCATAGGGTTTGATTTACCTGTGTGGATGAGTTTTGTTCCCGGAGTAGATGGAAATTTATTAAATGGTGAATCACTAAAAGATGCAGCCGATCTTGCCCGCGAAAAAGGTGCTGAAGCTGTATTAGTTTCCGCTGGAAGCATACCCATGATAACAAGAAGCCTTCCCAATATTATTAATGGATCACCCTGTGGTGCCAAGGCAATTATAGGCAGATACAGTCCACCAAGTTGGAAGCCTGACTTTTATCCGCGCTTTGAAGACACAAATGAAATATCGCCGGAAAAATATGCTCAGCAGGTTAATAACTGGTTGGATCAGGGTGTACACATCGTAGGTGGTTCCAGTGGCACCACACCTGAACATATCCGTGCTGTGCGGGAAATAATAGGTTAAAATCATGAGCTATAAAGAATTAAAAAACAAGATGGATTCTAAGCAGGTAACGATTCTTGATGGCGGTATTGGAACAGAAATTTTACGTCGTGGATATACTTGGGCTAGTCATCAATTAAAGAGTGAACCGGAATTAAATTTAGAGATTCATCAAGATTATATAAGTGCTGGTGCAGACGTGATTACTACCAACACCTTCCAACTCAGTAAACGTAGCTTTCGAAATCATTTCGCTAATAATGAACACCTGGAAGCAATTGGTGCTAGGGGGCTATTGAATCGGGCTGGCGAATTAATTCGGGAATCAGTTGCCTTGGCAGATAACGCGCGCAGCTCAATTGATCATAATAATATTCTGATTGCTGCTTCCATTACTACTTTGGAGTGGTGTTTTCGGCCGGATCGCAGTCCGGATGTCGAAGAAATATATGACGAATATTTAGAGGAATTGACAGACTATGCTGAAGCCGGCGCGGATATTTTCTTGTTTGAAACATTCAATTCAACCCCGGAAGCGGAGGTGGCAATCAAGGCTGCAAAAGAAGTAGGCAAGCCAGCTTGGGTCGCCTTTGTTCCCTATCAGGATGGCCGCCTCCTGGGAGGCCAGTCCATGGCAGAGGTTGTAGATGCTATGTCCCGCAATGAACCGGACGTATTGTTATTAAACTGTGCTCCGCCCGATCATGTTACCGCAGGTTTGGAGCAACTAGCACCATTATGGGACAAAGCTTTAGGCGTCTATGCCCATGTAGGAAAATTTAATCCTCCCGAATGGCAGTTCACCGATGAATATAGTGCTGATCAACATTTGCAAGAATGCAAACACTGGCATGATCTTGGTGCGACAGTTATTGGAGGCTGCTGTGGTACAACACCAGACTATATTAAAAAACTATCTCAGTTTTTCAACTAATCCAGACTGAATACTTTTTCCAATAGAATAAGGGAAAAGAACTAGTAAAAGGAGTATCGGTCTTTATTAATAATACTATTTAATGATCTGATAGGCTGCATTGTAGCCATTAGCACCATGTAATCCACCACCTGGATGAGTCCCTGGACCACAAAGATAAAGATTTTCAATAGGTGATTTATATTGTGCTGAGCTTATCGTTGGACGCATAAAAAAGAATTGATCCAATGTCATTTCACCATGGTTAAGGTTTCCTTCAGTTAAACCAAATTTATCTTCCAGATCCTTGGGCGAAAGAACACTAGTATATTCGATCATAGATGAAATTTTAGGGATATAATTTTCTAGAGTCTTAATCACGTTATTTCTTAGTTGTTCTTTCAGATCGTCAGACCAATGTTGGCCACGCAGGTGGTAAGGCGCATATTGCAATGTGGCGGATAGGACATGTTTTCTCTTAGGTGCAAAATCCGAGTTACTCACCGAAGGGAAAGTAAATTCAATGTAAGGCTTTTCAGCAATGCGACCATACTTGGCATCATCAGCGGCTCGTTCCAAATATTCGATGGAAGGACTAATGGAAAAAACAGTATTCATTTGGTCTTCTTTCACGCCTTTAATCTCCGGAAGGCCATTTAATGCAAAGTGAATCCGGGCCACGCTGCCGCGGTATTTGATATTTCGGAGTTGGGTATAAAAAGTAGGATTTAGTTCTGATGGACCAACCAGGTTTATAAATGTATTATGTGGATCCAAACCAGAAATAACCTGTTTTGCTTCAATGATTCCTTCATCGTTTAATGTGATACCACTGCACACCGCATTTGCTACGTTGATAGAATGGACAACTGCATTCCTTCGGACTTCAACACCATTAGCTACAGCGGATCTTAACAGGGCATTGGCTAGGTTTTCTGTACCACCTTTTACGAACTGTGCATGATGAAAAACGCCATTGGCGTGTACATGTTGGTGGAGCAAGTTATAGCCTGTAGCCGCAGAAAATGGCCCTAAGGTAATGTGGTTTATGCCAGCAGTAGAAACAGCGCCCCGAAGTAATTCGGATTCGAACCACTCATCCATGAGTTCCGGCATCATCATTGGTACCACGCGCATAAAATCAACCAGACCACGGGTGCCATGCTTTTTTATGGGCTTTAACATAGATCGTAAAGATAAAACTTCCTTCAATCCTAAATCCGGAAGTTTTGGTGGTGTTAATTCATACAGTTTTTCTAAAAACTGAGATAGATTATCAATATAAGTTGCGAATGCCTGCCAGGCTTTGGCATCCTTATCGGAATGATTTGCGATGGATTTAGCAGTTTGATTTGGATCCTGATGAAATAAAATATGCTGGCCGCTTTGGTCCAAGGCGATCCGTACTACATCTGGAGAAACCAATTCCAAACCTTGGGATACCAGATCCAATTGTTTCATAACTCTGGGATCAATCCACTTTACCGTATCGTTTAACATGTTGCATTTATATTTAGGTGCAAATTCAGCTGTAACAGCCATACCGCCCACTTGGTCTTTAGCTTCAAGGACCAATACTTTTTTCCCCGACTTTCCAAGAATGGATGCAGTGACCAAACTGTTCAACCCGCCGCCAACAACTATTATATCATAGTGTACCATTACCAGTCCTTTAGGATCTTTTTTGCTGCCATTTCTCCAGGAGATCCTGTGATTCCTCCGCCAGGGTGCGTACCTGAACCACATTGATAATAATTGGTGATAGGAGTTTTATAATTAGCCCATTTTACTGCAGGTCGTAGAGCAAACAATTGTTGCAAGGTAAGCTCACCATGGAAAATATTTCCTTCCGTCATACCAAATGTAGATTCAATATCAGCCGGCGTGAGCACCTGCCGATGAAGAATAATTTCTTTAATATTGGGTGCATAACGGGCAAGAGCATTGATCACAGCGTCGCCAAAGTCTTCCCGCTTTTGATCATTCCATCCTCCCTTAATGTTGTAGGGTGCATATTGTACAAAGCAGGACATAACATGTTTCCCAGGTGGTGCCATTTCTGGGTCAAGGACTGATGGTATAATAATATCAATATAAGGTGCTTCAGAAAAATTTCCATACTTGGCATCGTCGTAAGCTTTTTCAATATAATCAAAATCTGGACTAATGGAAATGGCACCGCGAAGATGAGGTCCATTACCGGGCAAACAGGTGAATTCAGGAAGTACATCCAGGGCTAGGTTTACTTTACCGGATGAACCGCGAATACGGAAATTTTTGATATCTGTTACAAAATCATTGGGAAGATCGGTTTCATCAACCATTTTCAAAAAAGAAAGTTTTGGGTCTAAACCAGAAATAACTTTATCCGCTTTGTATTCATCCCCGTTTTCAAGGGCAACACCTACAGCCCGTCCATTTTTGACAATCACTTTTTCCACTGGTGCTTCGGTCATTATTTTAGCGCCAAAATGTTCAGCTGAGCGTGCGATGGCCATGCTAACGGCCCCTGTACCACCACGCTGGAATCCCCAGGCTCGAAATGAACCATCAATATCACCCATATAGTGGTGTAGCATTACATAGGCTGAACCAGGTGAGCGAGGTCCCATAAAGGTGCCGATGATCCCACTGGCAGCCATAGTTGCCTTTAGAGGTTCAAATTCGAACCATTCATCTAGAAAGTCCGCCGAACTCATTGTCATTAGTTTGGTAAGATATTCGAATTGTTCATCGGATAAGGTCTTAAAATGGTTCAGCAGTTTTTTCATGGCACTGAGATCAGGAAAACTGGGACGAATAGCATTGGGAGGAATCGTTTCGAGTATAGGACGGACAGCCATTCCGATCTGGCCCATCAATGGCCCGAACCGCGTGTAAGTTTCAGCATCCCGTGGTGAGTGACGGTACATCTCACGATAGGTTTCATCTGGATCAGCCGTACGAATTAGATAATCATTTTCTAATGGTGTAAATGTGCTTTCCAATGGAAGGAGTTCTAGGCCAAACTTAGGCAGCATCAATTCCCGGATTATGTTGGCTTTTAATAAACTCACCACATAGGAACAGACAGAAAATTTGAAGCCGGGAAAAACTTCTTCTGTAACCGCTGCTCCACCAAGTACGTACCGTCTTTCCAATACGAGCACTTCCTTCCCAGCGCGGGCTAAATAAGCAGCCGCGGTCAGACCGTTATGACCACCACCAATAACGATGGCATCATATTTTTTTATTGTGGGCATGACCGTTTCCTTTCTGGATCAAAAAAGGGAGTATTGACTACTTTGGCAGGGGTAAGTTTTCGAAAATGTTCTACCTTGAGCTCAAATTTTAATTTTGATCCCAATTGAGAAAATTCCGATTTCACATGAGCTAGAGCAATGTAACGTTTTAAGATGGGAGACCAACATCCACTGGTAGCATAACCCACCTGTTCATCACCATGGTATAAGGGGGTACTGGTTCGCCATGCGGTACTAGGAAGACCAGGTGCCAGGCCAGCATCACGATAGAGATTTTCCAGTCCTTCCCATTCAATTTCAATCCCAACTAAATTCCATTTAGGTCCACGTAACAATTCCGCTTTTAAAGCTTTTTTACCGATAAAATCTTTTTTCTTCATTTTTACAGCCCATCCTAACCCAAGCTCGTAGGGTGAAGATTTTCGGGGTTCGATAATAGCATGCCGTGCAGATATATAATCCACATCGAGCAAAATAAGTCCTGCTTCGATGCGGGCCATATCCAATGCCTGGAGACCGGTGGGTGTTATACCATAAGATTTACCCTTATCCATCAATAAGTCCCAAACGGATAGTGCATCCTTCGGGTCCATCCATATTTCATAACCCAAGTCACCGGTGTATCCGGTACGGGAAATAGTAACAGAAATATCATGAAACTGGGTATTCATCATCCAGAAAAATTTGAGACTGTCCAAAGAATCGCTAGCAATGGAATTGAGAATAGCACGAGAATTTGGACCCTGCAAAGCTAAAGCAGCGGTAGTTTTAGAATCATCGCTGATGGTTAAGTTCATTCCTGCTGCATTTTGCTCGATCCATTCCAAGTTCGGCTCGGCACTGGTAATACGAAATTTATCATTAGCTAATCTTTGTACCGTACCATCATCTATCTGTTTCCCATCTTCATCACACCAAGGAGTGTACATAACCTGTCCAACTTTACAGATACCAATATTCCGTGTTACTAGGCGATCAAGAAATTGTTGGGCGTCCGAACCCGATATTATGTATTTATATAATGGAGTAATATCTAGTAAAGCGGCTTTGGTGCGGATGGCAAAGTATTCATTTTCGTGGGTAAGCTCGTAATTGGTTGCTGCAAGATACCCTGACCACCGACGCCACTCCTGAGATTCATTCAATTTAGTTGTGCGCTCGAAAAAAGGTGAAAGGATAAGCTGAGTATGAGCCATGAATTGATTTTTGTAACTCATGATTCAGACCTCAAAAACGGTCGGGTTAAGCAAGTTGGACCACCTGTGCCTTTCAGGGAAATTTCTGATCCGTCATAAATATGCACTTCTACACCTTTTGCTTCTAACTGCTGTTGTATTGTAGGGTTACCTGCAATCATAATACATTTTCTTGGTGCAATCGCTAGAACGTTACATCCCATAGAATTGTATTCCTCATCAGGGACTTCCAAGAGTTCAATCCCTGAATCAATTAAATATTGGCGAAAAAATACGGGAAGGAGCCGCGAGTAAACCAAGTAAAGATCATGATCAATAGGACTAACATTGCTCATAAGGTGTAAGCATTCCATTGGGCCAGTCCAGTGAGGGAGTGGAACTGTTATAACTTTTTCAACTAAGTTGCCTAACAATGTTTTAAACTGGCGTATCCCTTCCGCATTGGAACGATATCCTTCTCCCACCGCAACCATTCTTTCATTGATCCAAACAACGTCACCGCCCTCAAGTGTCCCTGGTGCTTCAATCCGCCCAAGAATTGGTATATCAATTGATTGAAAATAAGTTTCCGAGGCTGATGGTTCAGATAAACGATCTCTTTTCCCCATGTTGCAAAGAATTACCCCGCCATTAGAAACAATACAGGGATCATGTGTATAAATAGAATCCAGTGTAGTAGAATCATTCCCGGGTAAATAATGAACTTCTGCGCCGGAAGATTCCAATAAGCCTACAAGGGTTTCATAATCCGCCAGTGCTTTGTCAAAATTGGGAACACCTAAATAATTTAGTTGGGATGACTGCTTGTTTAATTTGATTTGGTTTTGGTAGGCATCTTTGGGATGTTTAACTAAAACGCGGCGGATGGGATCCACCATATTCTGACAACCATAAGAATTAATCAACCGTGCCTCCACACCAATCCACGATCATGTTTGCAATTATTTTTATTGTTTTTAGCACTTCATCAATTTCCACATATTCATTGGCCGCATGTGCAAGATGAAGATCCCCTGGGCCAAAAAGAACGGCGGGAATATGAGCATGATTTGTGAAGAGGCGCAAGTCAGATCCATATGTGACGCCTTCAATAATTGGGGCATCGCCAGTTGATCTAACGATTGCATGAATGAGAGAATTAATCATAGGCTCATCCAGATTAGTTTGTCCCGATTCAAACTGTCCTTCAAACCATTCGATTACAGGTGGATTTTCTTTAAGCCAAGGATCATTATTAGAAATACTATGGATATGTTTTTCAAATGCATTCCGAGCTTTGCGTGCTGTTTCATTGGGAAAAACGCCGAAACGCCCTTCTGCTACAACCGATTCCGGTACTGTAGAATGCCACTGCCCACCTTTAATTGTACCGATGTTAATAGGTGCGACACGGTCTTTGGACTCAAAATAATCTGTATTAAATGAATTATGGCGCTCTTTCTCAAACTTTAAAATAGATTGATGGATCAGGTTAAATTTTTCAATAGCACTTACTCCATCCCAGCGTGTGGCTGCATGGGTGGCACGGCCGGGAACCGTCAGGCGAAAGGTGAGTGCACCGGATTGGATCGGACATATTTTTAAGGATGTTGGTTCAAGAATCACGGCTGCATCAGCAGAATAGCCTTTTACAATATTAGTAAGCGTACCGCAGCCGCCAGATTCTTCTCCGATAACCGATTGAACCATAATATCCCCATTTGGTTTAAACCCTATGTCTTGAAGTGTTTGAATTGCAAATATTCCGGAAGCTAAGCCTGCTTTCATATCACATGAACCCCGTCCGTAAATTTTTCCATCCTTTACAAGACCGGACCAAGGCGATTCGGTCCATGATGTTTCTAAACCTGTAGGCACCACATCCACATGTCCATTCAGGATCAGTGATTTACCATCCCCTTTATTTTTCCAATGTCCCAAAACATTCACACGGGTATCAGGAGAAAATCCATCATCGCTAAATGCAGGGTGGTCTTTTAATTCAACAAACCGAATAACTATCTTTTCTGTATCTAATCCAACAGAGTTTAGTTTATTTTGGATGATTGCTTGAACAGGACCTTCATCATTTGCAAGACTGGGGGACTTGATGAGTGTTTGAATGAAAGTGATAATATCATTCCGGGATGCTTCCACTTTGGATGCGATTTGCTGCTGTAAATCAACCATTCTTTTTCCAGTAATAATACATCGGAAGTCCGGCTAAGATTATCCCTGCTCCAATGGCAGCATCCCTGGGGGCTTCCATGATTGTGTTTATCGTTAAGAAAATTGCAAAAAGAATAAAAGTTATTGGAATCCATGGGTATAGCGGTGTTTTGTACGGTCGCTCCATGTCAGGTTTTTTATTTCGTAAAATAATCACTGCGCCAGCGGACATACCATAAAATATCCAGGAAGCAAAAATGATATAGGTGATCAGTTGGTTGAAAGTACCGGTAAAAGTGAGGAGGGAAGCCCACACACATTGGATAATCAATGCATTGGCCGGGGATTTAAACCTGGGATGAATTTGCGAAGCTTGATAAAAAAATAATTTGTTCTTGGCCATCGCATAATTGATCCGGGCACTGGTCAATACCTGTCCATTGTTTGCACCGATCAAGGAGATTAGGATAATTAAGGTGACAATAGCAGCACCTTTGTTACCAAGAAAAACAGAAGCGGCGTCAGATACGACCAAATCGGAGCCATTCATCCCAGTAAATCCAAGTGTAAAAATCAAAACATAATTTAGCAGGAGATAGATTGATATAACAATCAGCATGCAAAAGATAAGTGACAAGGGAATATTACGTCCGGGATTTTTAACCTCACCAGCCACATAGGTAATAAAAATCCAACCATCAAATGTCCAAAGAACAGAAACCATTGCTAATCCCAGAGGACCAACTAATTCTGTAAAAGATTGATCCGAAAAAAAAGGGTTCAGATTTTGATTCGAACCACCTTCCATTACTAAACCCAGTATGATGATCCCAAATATGGCACCTAATTTCGAGATTGTAAATAGATTTTGAAACCGAGCTCCTGATTTTACGTCCAGAATATTAATGATGGTCAACAGGATGATAGTAGCAACGGCGATACCTTTAATACTGACATCAGTTATTGGAAAGAAAAATCTCAGATATTCTGAAAATGCAACTCCGACTGCAGCAATGGAAGCCGTATTAATAACTGCCACGGCAGACCAACCGTATAGGTATCCCCAAACCGGGCCATACGCTTCACTCAAGTACACATATTGACCGCCGGCTTTGGGCATGGCAGCACCTAACTCAGCCACAGAAAGTGCTCCAAAAAGGCTAACAACACCACCTGCAATCCATACCATAAAAAAGAGTGAGGCTGAACCAGTAAACATGGCAACGGCTGCTGGAACCATGAATATTCCTGATCCAATGATTCCACCGGCATTGATCATGGTGGCATCCAGCAGGGAAAGCACCCGCTTCAGTTTCGGTTGATCAGACATTGACGAAATAAAAAAAAGTTATTTCTTTTCCCAGAAATCTTCCAGTTCCACACCTAGTCCATCGGCTACCCGATTGACGTAGGCGAAATAAGCTACAATTTGGTTAATATCTAGAATTGCACGATCATTGAAACCTGCATCTTTAAGGCGTTCCACATCTTCCAAGATCATATCCCCGGGACGCTCAGTGAGTTTAACAGAATAATCCAGCATAGCCATCTGTTGAGGTGTGATATCTGCCAGTTTATAATCGGACTTTAATTGTTTGACCAATGTTTTATTTTTTGTGAGTTTGAGAAGACCTTCTCCATGGTGAATTATTCAGTAATGGCACTGATTAATAGTGGAAACCACAACCGCAATCATTTCTTTCTCACGCCTCTGGACGCTCGATTTACCATACATGGCCATTTTATACAGCCGAACATGAGCATCCAACGACTCAGGATTTAGACTGTGAATCTTTAGAATATTATCCACACCACCCCAAGGCTCTATTAAATTTTTATACTGATCATTTAACGAACCAGTTGCTTTTTCTTCATTTATTACATTAATCCAAGCCATCATTTTTCCTACTTAATTAGATAAAATATAAACATATTTTAGTTCATATTTACTTCTGAATTGGAAAGTTCATCTAGGTAATATCCAACACATAAAATACAATTCAAGAATTAATCATATGAAAAAGATTTCTATACTCACTGGGGCTGGTATGAGCGCTGAAAGTGGCCTCAGAACATTTCGCGATAGCGATGGCCTGTGGGAATCCCATAATGTATATGATGTAGCGACACCCGAAGCCTGGCAAAGGGATCCTGAATTAGTTCTCAACTTTTACAACGAACGTCGGAGACAGGTCCGAAAAGCCAAGCCTAACAAAGCACATTTGGCATTGGCTAAACTTGAGAAAAAATATGATGTCCATATCATTACTCAAAATATAGATGATCTACATGAACGGGGTGGTTCTACACAGGTACTGCACCTTCATGGTGAAATTAATAAAGTACGTAGCACAGTTGATTCCAGATTAATATATGAACTGGATCATTGGGAAATGAAACTAGGAGATAAGTGCGAAAAAGGGTCTCAGCTCAGGCCCCATATCGTATGGTTTGGTGAACCGGTACCCATGATTGAAAAGGCAATCCCGATTGTTAAAACCGCCGATATTGTTATTGTAATCGGAACATCCTTAGGGGTATATCCTGCAGCAGGGCTAGTTAATTATGTGACTCCATTTTCAAAAAAAATTTATATTGATCCAAAGGGAATTACAGAGAATAATAATAATTTTAAAGTAATAAAAGAAAAAGCCGGAGTAGGCGTACCAACATTAGTAAATAAATTATTATGAGTTATTTTTATGTCTATTAAACTAATAAAAACCGTGATTTGTTTTATGAGTGTCACTCTTTTATTTAGCCAAAGTATTCCTTTTTCTGAACTCAATTCTAAAGAAAAAAAAATAATTACAAGACAACCGGATCCACGAGCCCACTATTACTCAATGGCTGTTCAGGGTGGAATTATTATAGCCGGGGCAATATTCTGGAATTATTCTGAACGCTGGACCGGTGAATTTGGAATCGAAAATGAAGGCTGGTTTGGAAAGGAATCCTATAATGGCGGTGCTGATAAATTAGGGCACGCTTATACCTGGTGTTTGTTAACCCGTGCTCTCATTCATAATTATGAGCGCCATGGATTTTCCAGAAAATCTTCTGCTTTTTGGGGATTCTCTATTCCAGCGTTCAATGGTGTTATTATAGAGATATTGGATGGATATACAGATTATAATGCGTCCACGGAAGATATTCTGTTTAATCTCTTGGGAAGTGGATTAGGTGCTTACTTATATTTGAATCCAAAATTAGATGAAATGATTCACTTGGATTGGTCCTATTTACCATCCAGTGATTTTACAAAAAATATCAAAAGAGATTTTACCACAGACTATGCGGGTCAGGTATTCACATTAGAACTAAATGGAAAAGGTGCGCGAAAAATCTTAAAATATGACCACCCCAGTGCCATCGATTATCTTCAGCTAGGATTTAGTTATTATTCCAGAGGTTATAGCGGTGAATTGAATACGAAGAAGCAACGATTTGCAGGGATTTCCCTCGGCATCAACCTTCAGGAATTTTTCAAGGAAGGGAGTTCTGCTCGAACATTTGTAAAATACTTTAAAGTTCCATACAGCTTTACTGGTATTTTCAGGGAGTTAAATACAAATCAAACAGAAATACAAACCGGGAATACAGTATTTAATTATTGAAAATGAAACACTTCTGGCTCAAGTAAAAACTGAATTATGGATAGAAAAGAATTCATAACAACAAGCGCTATTCTGGCAGGAGCAACAATTTTACCCTCAAATTCCGTCTTTGCTGAAAATATAAATAACAATGGCATTGACAAACTAACAGACGAAAATGGAAACTTTATCCATCAACCACTACCTTACAATACTGATTATCTCGAACCATTTATGGACGCAGAAACATTGCATCTGCATCATACCTTTCATCACGGCGGTGCAGTTAAAGGAGCCAATAAAGACATTGAAATGATAAAAAAAGTAATGAATAGTGAGGATTTGACACTGGCTGACCACTGGACAAAGAAACTTTCATTTCACCTTTCCAGTCACATTTTGCACAGCATTTTTTGGACAAACTTGGCAAACAAGAAATCTCAACCGACTGGTGATTTACTTAAAAGAATTGAAAAGGATTTTGGCTCTACGAACAAAATGCAGGGAATGATCGCAAAAATATCAAAATCGATAGAAGGAAGTGGCTGGGGAATTCTTGCATATCAACCTTATTCAGATAATTTGGTGGTTCTCCAATGTGAAAACCATCATAAGTTGACACTTTGGGGGGCAGTTCCACTTTTGGTCATTGATGTATGGGAACACGCTTATTACCTGAAATATAAAAACAAGAGAGGTGACTTTGTAGATGCCTTAATGAATATTATCAACTGGGACAATGTAGCACAACGATATGACATTGCTTTAAAACTAAAATGAAACGCCTCTGGCTCAAATCAATGTTTCTCCTGGGTATTCTTTGGGGACAATCCAGCACCGAAGTCTATCTCTTTGATCTGGTATCGAAGGAAGATGTTTATGCCATCTCAAACCCAATCAATATTTCCAATAATCCTGGCTATGATAACCAGCCCTCTTTTATGAAACATGGCCGGGCCGTCCTTTATGCGTCCACCCGTAATGGACAAACCGACATTGTCAGTTATCAGATTCGCACAGGCAAAAAGACATGGCTCACGAACACGGAAGGGAGCGAATATTCACCGCTTCAAATTGGGAGCGGTAATGCCTTTTCTGCGATAAGGCTCGACCAGGATGGCACCCAGCTGCTCTATAAATACAGCATGTATTCAAAGCAAGGAAAGGTGTTGATTCCTGATCTCAAGATCGGCTACCATGGCTGGGTTGATAGGAACCGGCTCTTATCTTTCGTATTGGGAGACCCGCATACATTGCAGTTATCTGCTTTAAAAGAAGGTAAAAACCAGATACTGGACGAAAAGATCGGCCGGTCTATCCATAAGATTCCCAAAACCAGCCTCATGAGTTATATCAGTAAGCAGAATGTGCCATGGACCATCAATACCCTTGATCCTGAAACGGGCATGACCGATCTTATTATCCATTCCTTCGATGGTTCAGAAGATTTCGCATGGACACCTTCCGGTATCATGTTCATGGGTGGGGGAGATATACTATATAAATATGATCCCAATTATGATCAGGATTGGGTGGCGATGGCTGATCTGAACGACTTTGGATTAAATGACATCACACGATTGACTGTAAGTCCCAAAGGGGATAAAGTGGTGATTGTGGTAGTGGAAAAACCAGTTGATAAATAAATAAAAAGCCCCAATTATTGGAGCCTCCTCACGGGGGCTTTTTTGTTTCGGGGGTGATTGGTAGATTTGGTATAATAATTGAGGCTCACGCTGATGAAGAACTATAAACATTCTATCAAAAGATTCTCTGGCTGGCTTTTAAGCCTGTTTATTTTTACCTGTGCTTCTCCGGATTCAACAGCGGTTCTGGCACCTACAGAATTTGAAGTTGTTCCCGACTGGCCCAGACCGCTGCCAAACAAATGGATACTCGGTCAGGTGGCCGGGGTCGATGTGGATTCCAAGGACAACATCTGGATTGTACAGCGACCCAATTCCCTGACGCCGCAGGAAGCCGGCTTGGCCCAGGAACCTCCATTAGATGACTGCTGTTTACCGGCGCCGTCGGTACTTGCCTTCGATCAGGAAGGAAACCTGTTGGCTTGGTTTGGCGGGCAGGACTTCCCCAGTCAGTGGCCCCAGAGCGAACACGGACTGTTTATCGATCATGAAGACAATATCTGGATCGCCAGTGCTGGAGAAGCCGATGACGTGGTACTTAAACTGAATCCCCAAGGGGAGTTATTATTGCAGGTTGGGGAATACGGTGTGTATGGTGGCAGTAATGATACACAACACCTGGGGCAGCCAACAGATATAGCTGTGGATGCTGAAAGCAATGAAGCCTATATCTCCGATGGCTATCGCAATCGCCGTATTATTGTTATTGATGCCGCCACGGGCGAATATAAACGGCATTGGGGGGCTTACGGTACCGTTCCCCATGACAGACCTTTGCCTGATTTTTCTCCTGAAGTGCCGCCGGACAGTTCCTTCCGCAGTCCAATCCATGCTGTACGTTTGTCAGATGATGGACTTGTTTATACTGCTGATCGGGTGAACAACCGTGTTCAGGTATTTCAAAAAGATGGGACTTTCGTAACAGAAGCATTTATTGCTCCAAAAACGCTGGATATGGGATCCGTCTGGGACATTGAATTATCCCGTGACCCACAGCAAAGTCTGCTTTATGTGGCCGACGGGATGAACAACCGGGTATGGATTCTTAACCGGCAAAACTTGCAAGCCAGCGGTTCGTTAGGTGGACCGGGGCGATACGCCGGTCAATTCGGCTGGATTCACAATGTGGCCATGGATTCCAAAGGCAATCTGTATACCGCTGAAGTTGAAACGGGGAAAAGAGTACAGAAATTTCGTCCGCGACGATAATCAGATATCTTCGTTAACCTTGCGTTTGCACCTCTACTAAAGATACAACATGATTGTGATATAATTTTTTGTAGATTTCTGTATGAAACGCCTTTAACTCAAATAAAGGAAAGAGAATGGATGAAAAAAAGATAATTTTAATTAAGTCATTTTGCTTAATTGTTGCCATGGCTATTGGATTTGGGCAGCCTTCTGCCGAAAAGGAAGAATTGGTTCTCCATTTTGGTTATGGCTCTAATATGTCTGAATCATATATGCGCCAGTACACTCCGAGTTTAAAATATGTCATGAATGCCCAATTGCCCAATTTTGAGATTCAATTTCGCAAATACTCTAATAACATGGGTGGTGGTATAAGCAGTATTATAGAAAAGCCCGGCGGAATGATCTATGGAGTAATGTATTATATCCCCAAAAAAGAAATGGATGAGTTGGACATCCTGGAAGATGTTCCTCTTGGTATTTATAAAAGAGAGACCTTTCAAGTCTTGGGTGAAGATGGCAAATGGTATGGGGCAGACCTATACCGCGTAAGCGAGCCTAAAGGCCCTTATGAACCAGCAAAAAAATATTTAGACCTCATGATTTCTGGAGCCACTGAACATAATATTAACGAGGATTGGCTCAAAAAATTAAAACAGATGCGCGCCAAGTATGATTAATTGGATTAACAAAAATAAGAGAAAGGTATAATTTCAATGAAAGGCCTCTAGCTCAAATAAAGGATTATGAAATGAATTGGTTTAAAAAACCAGCAAGTAAAACTTGGTATAATATTTTTTTGACAATTGTTAAAAATTTAAAAGGAGAAATGATAATTAAG
>DTTO01000021.1 GCA_012964665.1 Fidelibacterota bacterium | reverse complement strand
AACTCACGACCAATGGCTTAAAAGGCCACTGCTCTACCAACTGAGCTACCGGATCATAAATGGGTTGATAATGCTTGAAAAATCGATGGAAAAATTATGTTAAACATGCTGCCTTTCACAGGGAAAAAGCATTAATCTATGGTACCCTCAATGCAGGTGGTATTAAAACCTCCACGAGTATTATAAACTGTTGTGATTTGAATTTTTTCTGTATCTAAAGCCGATTTCAAATCATCATAAATTCGTTTTGTCGCACCTTCTTGATATATTCCCACATTACGAAAACTGACAAAATAATATTTCAATGATTTTAGCTCAATACATTTTCCGCCGGTGGGATAGTATTCAATTTTAATATAAGCTAGATCAGGTAATCCACTGAAAGGGCAAACGGCACTGAATTCATCTGTCTCGGTCATAATGTACTGGTTTGGACTATCGAAAGAGAATGTTTCCAAAAAATCAGGATTAATCTCTTCCTCACCTTTGAACTTAAAATATTTATCTTCAGCTTTTGCCATCTTTACCCCGATAGATACAGCCTGTTGTGCAGGTTTCTTTAACCTCAACTGCTGCTAGAAAATCCAGATTTGGTTTTAATTGATTCCAAATCCATTTGGCCAGAATTTCACTAGTTGGATTCTCAAGTCCTTCAATTTCATTTAGATAGTGATGGTCCAGTTGATCATAGATTGGATCAAATGCTTTTTTAACATCGGCAAAATCTTCTACCCAGCCGATAGAATCATCCACAGGTCCGTCTAATGTAATTCGTACTTTAAACGAATGACCATGCAATCTTCGACATTTATGATTTTCAGGAACATTTGGCAGCAAATGAGCCGCCTCAAATGTAATATCTTTATAAATTTCCATTATTCACTAAGGTATACCTAAAAATTTATGTGTTTGGAGACTTACTCTCCAATGGGGATGTGTAGAACAATAAGATAAGGTTTGGTTCGTATTTTTTTCACTATCAATGCCATCCATGGGTTGCAAGGAGAAATAGTCAAAATCCAAACCCTCAAATTGTTTTGGGTCACCACCGGGCTGAGGATAAACTAATTTTAATTCTTGTCCTTTTTTTAGCACCAATTCACTCCCAATTTTAGGACTGACGCATACCCAATCAATTCCATTAGGCGGTAAAATAGTACCATTGGTTTCAATAGCAATTTCAAAACCTATATTATGAAAAGCACCTACGAATGCACGGTCTATTTGAAGTAGTGGTTCGCCCCCCGTACAAACCACATAAGGTTTTGATTCGGATTTTAAAGGCCAGAATTGTAACGTATGCTTGGCTAAATTATCAGCTGTATTGAACTTGCCGCCACCGGGTCCGTTGTTCCCAACAAAATCTGTATCACAAAAATTACAAATTGCATTTTTTCGATCTTTTTCGAGACCTGACCAAAGGTTGCATCCGGCAAATCGTAGGAAGACTGCGGGCCGGCCAGTATGATGTCCTTCCCCTTGGATAGTATAATACACTTCCTTAACGGAATACATCTCAATCTGAATAGGTTAAAGGATCGGTAAGGCCTGCTTCTTCAAAGCCCTTGAGTCGAAGTTTACAAGCATCGCAATGTGAGCATGCGGTTCCATCTTCTTTTGGATCATAGCAGGAATGAGTTAAACTGTAATCCACACCCATTTCTATACCCAGGCGGATAATTTCTGCTTTGGTCAAATTGATGAGAGGAGTGTGTATTTGGATATGGCTTTGACCTTCTATACCAGATTTAGTTGCCAAGTTTGCCATATTTTGGAAGGATGAAATATATTCGGGTCGACAATCAGGGTAACCACTATAGTCAAGTGCATTTACGCCAATAAAAATATCACTGGCATTCAATACTTCGGCATAGGCCAGAGAAAAAGATAGAAAAATTGTATTCCGTGCAGGTACGTAGGTTATAGGTATATCTTTCGAAAAGAGAGCTTCGTCACGGTCTTTAGGAACATCTATATCATCGGTTAATGCCGAGCCGCCAAAAGCGCGTAAATCAATGTTGGAAATTACATGCTCTTTAGCACCAAGTGATTTTGCAATAGCGCCTGCGGAGTCTATTTCAAATTCATGTCGTTGACCATAACGAAAAGATAGGGCGTAAGGTTCAAAACCGTTTTGCTTTGAAATAGCTAGGCAAGTAGCGGAATCTAATCCGCCGGATAATAAAATGACTGCTTTTTGCATAAGTTTTGGAGAATTTTCGTTTTGTAAATTACATATGAATACTATTTTGAAACCGAATACAGAATTACCTATTTTCCTTTGATAATTTTGAATATGGGGAAAGAATTACCGTATGAAAAAATGGATATTACTTGTCAGTTTATTTATTAGTTGCCAAGAAGATAAACCTGATCCTTTCGACGAAACATTACCATTAATAAATATAGATAAAATACGTATCGTTGAATCTGGCGGAGGATTTGGTGTGCCACCAACTTATTCTTTATCCTTTTCAGGTGAAATTATCAATCTAACGGAAAATGTGTTTAAAACTTATCGACAGAATGTAAAATTTACAGCGCTCAATGGTAATCAGGTCAACGGGCAAATGACGCTGCCCATGTTTCGATGGTTATGTCCATACGATACATTATACAGCGGCGGCCAAACAGATAATTTTGAGGAAGGCTTTATTGATTCAGTAGTAACCTGGGGAATGGTTGCCACAGGTTCAATTATTACCTACGGGGTAGGTAATGAATGTGATGATTAAGGTCGCTGGGCCACCATCATAATTTCCACGAGGGCATCCCGAGGGATGCGAGCCGCCTCAACCACAGCCCTAGCGGGTGGACTTTCTGTAAAATATTTAGCATATACGGCATTCATTGCGCTGTAATGATTTAAATCCGACAAAAATACTTGGGTTTGAACAACATCATTTAAA
>DTTO01000020.1 GCA_012964665.1 Fidelibacterota bacterium | reverse complement strand
AGTTTTTTGCGATATTTCCATTTCAACAGTTTGGACAATTTTGGAAAATTAGAATTCATATAATTACCAGAGATATCAGAAATTGGTATTACTACCTCGTTTAATAATTGATTCAGAAAATCGTATGTGGGCGCCGTTTCTGCAGTAATATCAAGATTGGTAATTTGCTTTAAAGAACTCTTAGTAATCTGATTTTCAAACAAGTCCAAACGATGACCTCCCCGCATAGGACTAACGCCAGTAACATTTTTATGGAATACATCACAAATCAGTAAATGACCATTTTTCGGTAACATTGATACAATTTTATCAATTGATTGCGCCATTAGGACATATTGAAAACTTTCGCTAAAAAGAATAAGATCATAAGATTGAGATACTTCCAAATCTTCAAATTTGCATACATTTATAATTGAATTTTTACCAAGTTTATCTTTGATTTTTTCCGCTAAGAATTCACTTGGCACCAAACAATCTACCTTATAGCCTAGATTAATTAATTTTTGAGCTAAGCTACCTGAACCGCTTCCTACATCTAGAATACGCTTAACGCCATCAGGTATATGATCAATAATCAATTGTGAATGACGCGCTTGTGCCCCTGCAAAGTTTTGAGCTGTTGCAGTTTTATCATCAGGCCAATATCCGTAGTGCAATTCTTCCGAATTCAAAAAAAACTTCCCGATGAGTAAACCAGCATCGAGACCCACTACTTTTGAATCGTATTTATCCATTTAGATACAATAAAGAAAATAACATTTACACTTTTACTGCTCTTTTTAATTCCTCGCTGGCACGCAGTCCTGATTCAATGGCACCATTCATCGAAGCTCTGTTGACAGCCGTGTGTTCACCAGCAAAGAATACTGGTCCCTCACGTTTTGCCAAGATCTCTCTAAAACCTTTCTGTCCAATTCCAGCCAAAGAATAACTGGCTTTCACCCAAGGGTCTTCATTCCAGTATTTTGTAACCCCATTTTCCCAGTATTGTTGTGCTTCTGGCCATATACTTGTACAGGTATTTTGAGCTATCTTCATTCGGTTTTTTTCCGGTAATCGCCCTAGTTTTCTGGCATCTTCACCAGAAGTAAAAGATAGCAATATACCTCGTGGACCTGGCTGATCAATCGAGAAATGATATATTCTGCGGAGCGGAGTATCAGTAAAAACACGCTGACCAATAGAATTTTTCTCGTCCCAGAACCGCCGGCGATACTGCATCGCTATCTTCATCACATGGCCATATTGTTGCTTTTGAATACAATTTGTCTTTTCTGCAGAAAACCCAGGATTGATCTTTATATTTCTTAATATAGTAGCTGGGACTGCTAACACACAGTTTATTCCTTTAATTGTGGTGAGCTTCCCGTTCTCGGTTATAGTGGCAGTGACACCATTATTATCAAAAACAAGGCGTTGCAGTGGTCGATTATAATTAATTTTTGTCCCTAGTTTTTTTGCGAATGTTTTGGGTAATTGATCATTCCCGCCAAAAATGCGGCCTTCCACTGTATCTTCACTGAAAGCCGATGTCCTTGCGTTTGCCAACACCATATACAACGCAGACATTTTTGATGGTACAGAAGTTGATTCTGTCGCATTGGTGTATGTATATAAATCTATAATATCCTTTGGTGCGCCACCCTTTTTCAACATCTCTTCAACTGACATTTTGTCTAATGCCTGTACTTCGGGGGAATGTTCCCCTTTTTGTTTGACCAAATCTATCCACTTTTGAATATAGTGAACTTCCTGACCAAATAATTGTCCGCTCCGTGTTCCTTCAAATGGCAATGAATCCATCCCAGACTTCAAACCTTTCATGGTTAGATATTTTCCCCTGACATAAACACCATCATATTGTTTGGCTGGCAAAACTTTTAAATTAAACTTTTTACAATAGTCCCTTACATATGTATCTGTACTATCCACATATTCAGCGCCCATTTCAGCGTATAAATGATCAGCAAAAGGATCACGATATGTTCTAACTCGTCCTCCAGGGCGTGATCGTGCTTCCAACAAAATTACATTGTATCCAGCTTGGTCCAATTCATAAGCGCATGATAATCCAGCCAGACCTCCACCAATAACGATGATCCGCCTATCATCGGAAGAACGAGTTAAAAACGATGAAATTGTAAAGGGAGAAATGGCCGCGACAGAAGTAATCGCACCGGCTTTTTTAAGAAATGATCTTCTCGTTAATCGACTTTGATTTGTTGCTGATTCCATAACCGCTTCCTTTATTGATTGAGTGAAATTAATTCCCCAGATTGAAGGGACAAAAAGGATTCAGTCTAAGAAACGTGGAATCGTAAAATATAATATTGTACCGGTAACAAGTGCTGCGACACCTTTAAGAGCGCCAATCTCAGTTGAGATGACTCCTGATTCCTGCATCCAAGAGAGTACGGCGAACATAATTCCAAAGGAGGACAGCAAAAGCCAGATCGCTTTTCGCATTTTATTGAGCCATTATGGATTCTATTTCATCAATAGTACGAGGAATGTGTGGCCCGAGAATCCGAAATCCATCTTCAGTAATAACAACATTATCTTCTATCCGGATTCCGCCAAAATTGCGAAAGGACGCTAAAGCGTTATAATTAATGAATGCTTTGTGTTTTTCATTTAATTGCCATTGGTCAATCAAATGTGGTATAAAATAAATTCCAGGTTCAACAGTTAAAACAAATCCGGGTTCCAATTTTTTTGCTAATCGTAAATAGGCCAAACCAAATTGATCACTACGCTCACTTTTATTATCATATCCAACAAGGTCTTCACCGAGGCCTTCCATATCATGGACATCCAATCCTAACATATGACCAAGTCCGTGAGGGAAAAAAAGAGCATGCGCTCCTGCTTCTACAGCCTGCTCAGTCTCTCCTTTCATCAGTCCAATAGACTTCAGTCCTTCCACCGCAACGCGAGCTGTCGCCAAATGTGCATCTTTATAGGAGTTCCCAGGTTTACAATAATCAAAAGCAACGGCCTGCATGTTATGTACAATTTCATAAATCTCTTTCTGCGTAGGGGAGAATTTTCCATTAACGGGGAAAGTCCGTGTTATATCACTTGCATAGTGTAGTGGTGATTCAGCACCAGAATCATTAAGCGCTAATTGCCCGGAATGCATGATATTGGTATAAACATTACTGTGAAGAATTTCTCCATGGATGGTAAAAATAATCGGATATGCTAATCTTCGACCTTTTGAAAGAGCAAATCCTTCCATAGCCCCTACGATAGATTGTTCAAGCATACCGTGCTTGGTCTGACGCATGGCTATTTTATGCATTTCGCATGTTATTTCCAGCGCCAACTCAATCTCTGCAAGTTCTTCGCTAGATTTTATGGATCTTTGTCTTATTACAGCTTGAATAAGTTCTTTTGATGCACCATTATCTATCCCATTAAGTAGTTCAGAAACGAACATTTTCTGATCGGCACGATAAAGAGGTAAATAATGTACTTCCTTATCTTTTTTTTGTATAAATGTTTCTAAATCCGATGATGATATAAAACGATCTATTCCAGATGATTCAGCCATTTGTGAAATGGGAGTTCGTTCGCCTTCCCATACGATTTCATCTACAGATAAATCATCACCGAAAAGTATCGCTTCTCCTTTATCAACATCTAACACAAGACTTAGATGGGAAAAATCGAGTCCGCAATAGTACATGAAATTGCTATCTTGACGAAATGGAAGATGATTGGAAGGATAATTCATTGGAACTGGATTGTTTCCAGGAAATAGAATTAAGCCATCTTCAATACTGTTAAAAAGGTTTTTCCTTCGATTTTGATATGTATTAGATGAAAACATGAATACAAATCTATAACTTCATTTATGGTATTCTGTATTAATTTTTATTAAGCTTACATACTTCCAGGCTCTGGACAATCAACTTAGACCTAATGATATAAACATAATGTGTATAATTAGTTAATATATGTGTGTCATCAATAATTTTATCATACATAACAGTATACGATACTATACACATTTATTGGATAATCGATTTTCATCCAATTGTGGTAATATTATCAAAACTTTGTTAGTGTTTCAATCCTAAAGGTACGGATATACTTATTGATTGTTGAAATGGAATAACACGGATTTCAACTAATTTTCTGTTTTGACGATATACATGACCAAATCCTTTCCCGACAGCAATTCCCAATGTAGCCCCGAAAATTACGTCAGATAAATAATGTTTATTGTCTTGAATACGACTTAATCCACTGAGAGTTGCCATTAAATAGGCTGGGACTCCAACTTTTGATCCATATATTTCTTGGGCCACTGTCGCTGTTAAAAAACTATTCGATGTATGTCCTGATGGGAAAGATCTTTTATTGCTGTTATCAGGCCGTTCTCGGCCAACAACATATTTAATACCATAGGTAAGCAATCCGTTAGCCAGAAACGCCGAACTGGCATACTGAAATTTCTCATTCTTATTATCTGAAAAAGAGAACGCTCCCCATAATAAGAACTGTCCCGTTAATCCCCAGTAATTACCTGTATTAGCTAATTGCTTCGACATAAGACCATTGGTTTCTACATCACCTTGGAGTGATCTATCGTAATTTGTGGCAATTCCTGTTGCAATAATACCTGAAATAATTATTGTTCGATTAGTTGAAATAGAGAAAAGGTTTGCAAGTCCATCACCTAGATAAGTTGCATAATTAGACTGACTCATCAAAAAGGATGAAAGAATCATGTATAAAAAAATTGATTTAGATCGCATCTTTAATTTTCCTATAGAGAAATTAAATAAAACTAGTTGCTCATCCCCTCTACATTCATTTATGACATCAAACTAGAATTGAATAAGTTTATGGCTGCAACAAAAACCTAAATTAGCATGAATAACCATCCACTTTTGCATATAGTCCAGAATATCAAAAAATTAACTGAAATTGCCGATAACTACGATACGCCCTGTTATATCTATTCTTCTGAGAGAGTTCAGTCCAATGCAATGAGATTAAATGATGTTTTAAAGAAATATTTTCATAAATATCATATTTGTTATGCGATAAAAGCTAATAGTAATCCTCATTTGATGAAGATCATGAAGAAAACTCTTCCCTTAATTGGAGGAGATTGCTCCAGTCCAGGTGAAATTTATGCAGTAAAAAAAGCAGAAATTGATCCAGCTAATTGTATTTATACCGGGAATTATGAATCTATTACTGACTTGTCACTGGCAATTGAGGAGGGGTGTTATTTGAATTTGGACGATGAAACATCCTTTGATCGACTCGCTCAGGAAAATTTGCCAACTCGGATCTCATTCCGTCTAAATCCAGGATTTGGCAAAGGTACTTTTTCCCAAATCACTACAGCAGGTGAAAACGCGAAATTTGGAATTCCTGCCGAGAAAATTATCGGCGCTTACCGTAAGGCCCAAAATGCAGGAATTCAGAATTTCGGAATTCAATGCATGGCTGGATCCGGTGTCTTGACTGAATCATATTTCCCCAAATTATTAACTGCTATTTTAAAAACTACAAATAAAATTGAAGAGGAATTAAAAATTCAATTTGATTTTATTAGCATGGGCGGTGGACTGGGGATTCCTTATTCCGATGATGAGAAAGAATTAAACCTAGACACTGTATTTTTTGAATTATCAAAAGTATTTTATAACCAATATAAAAAAAATGATTCTGCACCAGCGTTGTGGATCGAACCAGGAAAGTACTTAATTGGAGACGCGGGCTTTATCTTATCCAAAGTGATTGGACTCAAGGATAGCTATAAAAATTTTATCGGTTTGGACGCAGGAATGGAAACGCTTATGCGCCCTGCTCTTTACGGTGCTACCCACCGTATTTATAAAGTTGGTTTTCATGGGGATCCAATTGGAACTTTTGATTTTACCGGGCCAATTTGTGAAAATACAGACCGCATAGCTGTAAATAGAGCATTCCCTGCTGCTAAAGAAGGAGACTTAATTGCTGTAATGGATACGGGCGCTTATGGTTTTGCCATGTCTCATAACTTTAATACCAGACCACGTGCTGCAGAAATACTGCTTGAGGAAACCAGTCATAGGCTTATTCGCAGGCGTGAAACCATTGAAGATATTTTTTCCAACTGCCATGTTTAATGAACTAGTTCTAGCAGTTTCCCTTCTCGCACAAGACTCGAGCGAACTACAGTTCAGGAGTATTCATCAAATTGAATTGACCTACAATAAGGCGAATTATTTAGAACCAGCCTACAAAACATATACTGGACCAGCTGATCCGATAAAAACCAGAGAAAAAGGGCCATCTAGAATGGTCTTTGGTTATCATCCTTATTGGCAGGGAACCAAATGGCAAAATTATCAATATGACCTTTTGACCACTATCGCTTATTTCTCTGCAGAGGCAAATGCAGCCGGACAACTTATAGATCTCCATGGGTGGCCAGCGACTGATCTGATTAACAAGGCTCATGCGAATGGTGTAGAAGTTGTTCTTACAGTCACACTTTTTGACGAATCAGACTTAGAAACATTATTGAGCAATACAAATAATCAAGAAAATTTAATTAAGAATCTAGTGTATGAAGTAAAGCGGGCTGGTGCTGATGGGGTGAACGTGGATTTTGAAGCTTTTCCAGCTTCTCAAAAATCTAACCTGGTCACTTTTATTAAGAATCTCCGGAGCGAACTTAAGCGTGAAATCTCCCATGCCAAGGTCACACTTGCTACACCAGCAGTAGACTGGAATAACGCATGGGATTTTAATGCTTTAGCTAATGAAAGTGACGGATTATTCATTATGGGATATGATTACCATTGGCAAGGCAGCTCTACAACCGGGTCTGTTGCTCCACTTAATGGTGGATCTTATAATATTACCAACACGGTGAATACATATCTTTCTGTTACAGCAAATAATACAAGTAAAATTATCTTGGGATGTCCCTATTACGGTTACGAATGGCCGGCTAGTTCAGGAGAAAAAGGTGCCAGCACCACCGGTGATGGAAGCGCTGTTATTTTTTTAACAGCTGAATCTAAAGCCCTCTCTTACGGAAAAATCTGGGATAATATTTCTGAAACGCCCTGGTATAAATACCAAAATCCGGGATGGTTTCAAGCCTGGTATGATGACAGCCTTTCTCTTTCAAAAAAGTATGACCTAGCCTTATCAAAAAATTTAAAAGGCATCGGAATATGGGCTCTGGGATATGACAGTGGTTACGATGAATTATGGGAATTAATAAAAGTGAAACTGGGCGCCGAAACAGCACCATCAACGCCTATGAATATCTCAGTTACTAATTTAGGTAGCGGCGTAGCATCAATCGATTTTACCGGTGCAGACAGAGCAACATCTTTTCAGGTAACAAGAATTTTTCTCAATTCAGACCAAACGGAAGATTTAGGTTTGTTTACCTCCCCCCCGATTCTTTTACAAAACCTAAATCCAAATATCCCATATTACTTAAAAGTCAAAGCTATAAATGAATACGGCGATAGTGATTACGCAGAAGTGCTAGGCGTTGTTACTTCTACAACCATGCCTAAAGTATTAATTGTAAATGGTTTTGATCGAGTGAACGGGACAAAAAACACATTTGATTTTATACGTCAGCATGGTGATGCAATTCATAATGGAAAATACCCTTTTGATTCTGCAAATAACGAAGCTGTAATGAATGAACGGATAAAAATCAGCGACTATTTAATTGTAGACTGGATACTAGGTGAAGAAAGTTCAGGCACATCTACCTTTTCGGAAAAAGAACAATCCTTAATTCAAGCTTTTTTGAAAGGTGGCGGGCGATTATTCGTATCTGGATCGGAAATTGGTTATGATGTTTCGGAGAAAGGGAACGTAACAGACCAAGTATTTTATGAAAAATTTCTAAAAGCAAACTATTTAACTGACGCAGCTGGAGGAAAACAAGGCACATATAACGCAACTGGTGTCACTGGTACATTCCTGGAAAATATTTCATTATCATTCGATGATGGGACAAATGGCACTTACGATGTTGATTGGCCTGATGGAATAAAACCTGTCGAAAATGCGAATATTATACTAAAGTTCGATGACGTGGATTATGATACGAGAGGTGGCGCCGGGATAGCCTATTTAGGTGGTTTTGATGGTAGCCCTGTCTCTGGAGGATTAGTCTATCTGAGTATCGGATTTGAAACGATCTATCCAGAAGAGAAACGAAATGATATCATGGTTAGGATTATGGAATACCTTGATGGGCCTATTGCTTCTGTAGATGGTGAAATTGCTCAAATTCCAAAAAAATTAAATATATCAGCTCTATATCCAAATCCATCTAACCGTTCTATATCAATTGAATTCCAATTATTTGAAAAAACCCCAATCGCTTATTTATTTATCACAGATATCATAGGTAGAGAACTTGTTAGGATTTCTGTTCAGCCTTTGGCTACTAGAAATCAGAAATTCATTTGGAATGGAAAACTGCCTAACGGTTTGGAAGCACCATCAGGATTGTATTTGGTAAATCTATCACAAGGACAGAAGATTTTCACCAAAAAATTCACTTTATTAAAGTAATGAAAAATAGTTTCCCTTTTCTTATACTATTAATAATTGGTTGTAGCACACCACCAAAATCAATCCATCAAGTTCAACAGAAACAGGAAAAAATAGATAAACCTGTAAATCTGGCGAAAGTCAAGGTGGGGTTAGATGTCCTATTAGATGATCGATCTGAATTGATTACCAATAAAAAAGTTGGGCTAGTGACTAACCAAACGGGTATAGATAGAAATGGGGCCCCCAATTATGAACGTTTCCTTGGGCTAGAGGATGTTAATCTTAAAATCATCTTTTCACCGGAGCATGGTTTGTTTGGAGAAGCAGCAGCAGGTGAAAAAGTAGAATATAATGGCCAATTAAAACGCCTACCTGAAGTGGTGAGTCTATATGGTGAAAATCGCAAACCGACCCAAGCACAATTGAAAGGACTTGATTTGATCATTTATGACATTCAAGATATTGGTGCTCGATTCTATACCTATATTTCCACTCTTGGTCTAGTTATGGAAGCTGCAGGAGAAGCTGGTGTAGAAGTGATGGTTCTTGATCGCCCAAATCCAATAGCCGGGAAAAAAATTGAAGGACCTTTATTGGCTCAAAAACATAAATCATTTGTTGGGTTCTACCCTATCCCCATTAGATACGGCATGACAGTAGGGGAGTTAGCTCAAATGATCATTGGGGAAAATTGGATCGATATAAACCCTGATCTCACTGTTATTCCTGTCAGAAATTGGAACCGATCGATATGGATGGATGAGACAAATCTACCCTGGGTAAAACCATCTCCAAATATTCCTGATTTGGCAACAGCAATCGTTTACCCAGGTATGTGCTTGCTGGAAGCAACAAACCTAAATGAGGGACGTGGCACTCAAAAACCTTTTAAGCAAGTTGGTTCGCCATGGGTCCAGAAAAGAGATCTTGCGATCGCCTTAAATAATCTAAACCTCCCTGGGGTGGTCTTTAAACCTGTAAGTTATACACCAATTGATATTCCTGGAATGGCTATTGATCCAAAGCATAAAGAGCAGCTTTGTGAAGGCGTTGAACTCATGGTTACGAATAGAAATAAATACAATAGTGCATTAGTGGGAGTTCATGTCATCAATGCTATTCACCAACTTTATCCGAATCAATTAACAATTAATGAATCTGCAATGGCCCGGCTATGGGGACAGGATGGATTTAGTGAAGACCTAAATAAAGGAAAGATTTTTTCACATTTAACTAACAATGATTTTTTTAAAAATCAGTCTCAGAAATATTACATATATGATTAAATCCATTAAATTTCAAACTATAATTTTCCTTCCTCTATTCGGGTAAGAAATAACCGTGAAGTATGAGCCACTTTTAACCGAAAAACGATTGGAGAGGAAAAAAGGATGAACCAACGGCTCATTAATATTATTCTGATTATTCTGCTCAATGGATGTATACAAGAACCCATTCAAGAGCCTTACGTGGTCGTTCTTGGTATCGCTCAGGATGGGGGCGTACCTCACGCAGGCTGTCAAAAAAAGTGTTGTATTGATCGATGGAATGATCAGGCCAAAAAACTATTAGTAAATTGCCTTGGGATTGTCGATCCAAATTCAAATGAAACGTGGATGATCGAGGCAACTCCTGACTTCCCAAAACAATTTGAAATGCTCACAAATAATAATCCTAAGAAGTTCAAAGGTGTTTTTTTAACACATGCCCATATTGGTCACTATTCAGGACTCATGCACCTTGGACGAGAAGTTATGGGTACAAAGGAAACACCTGTGTACGTTATGCCCAAAATGGGCAAATTTCTAAGAACAAATGGACCTTGGAGTCAATTAGTAGATTTAGAAAATATTAGCCTGAGAACAATTAAAAATGGCAAACCAACCGAATTGAACAAAAGAATTTCGGTTACACCATTTCTTGTTCCTCATCGAGATGAATTTTCAGAAACAGTGGGATATAAAATTAAGGGCCCGAACCGATCACTTATTTTCATTCCCGATATTGATAAATGGGAAAAATGGGATAAAGACATTAACCAAATTGTATCCGAAAACAATTATACCCTAATGGATGGATCTTTTTTCACAGGTGATGAACTCCCTGGTAGGGACATGACCGAAATTCCCCACCCGTTTATCATAGAAACGATGAAATTGCTAGAATCCGTTAAAGATAAAACGGGCATTCATTTTATCCATTTGAACCATACTAACCCTGCATTGACCGATAATTCCAATGCTCAAAACCAAATTAAAAATGCGGGTTTTAACATAGCACAGAGAGGACAAGCCTTCAAGCTATAAGAATTTACAGTAATGAAAAAGTTAATAAATATCCTAGCTCAAACAACATTGTTATGGATGATTGGGTGCGATTCAAAACCTACTACTGATGATTTGGGTTTGGTCCCTTTACCTTCTTCAATTTCAATAGCAAAAAGGCAAACGTTAATAAATAGCCAATGGGCTGTTACCCAAAATGATAGACATAAAGATCTTAATTCACTAAAAGAAATATTATCGGAAAATCTTTATTCTGATTATGGATTATTAGTTTCAGATTTTTCCAGTAAAACAATCAACTTGAATGTAATTGAAGATAATAATTCCTACGGTGAAGAAGGATATCATTTAAGTGTTAGCGATCAGACAGTACAAATCAATGCAGGAACACCAAATGGTATCTTCTATGGGATTCAAACATTTCGCCAGTTATTGGACTCTGGCAAAAAATCTAATCAGGATATTCAAATTAATCAAATTGAGATCAAAGATAACCCGCGATTTAAATGGCGAGGTATGCACTTGGATGTTGGACGCCACTTTTTTGATATTGGATTCGTTAAACGATATATTGATTACATTGCCATGCATAAAATGAATATTTTTCATTGGCATCTTACTGAGGATCAAGGATGGCGTGTTGAAATTGATGCTTATCCAAAATTAACGAATATCAGCGCTTTCCGCGATGAATCATTAATCGGCCATTATAGTGATAAACCACATCAATACGATGGAAAACGATATGGAGGGTATTATACGAAAGAAGAAATGCGGGAGGTCGTCGCTTATGCACAAAAGCGTTATGTCACCGTAATCCCTGAGATAGAAATGCCAGGCCATACTCGTGCGGTCCTCGCCGCTTATCCAGAGTTATCTTGCACTGGGGGGCCACATACAGTAGCCAAGCTTTGGGGAGTACATAAAGAAGTATTTTGTGCTGGGAAAGAATCTACTTTCGAATTTCTAGAAACAGTATTGACTGAGGTGGCTGACATTTTCCCTGGACCATACATCCATATTGGCGGTGATGAATGTCCAAAAGACCGTTGGAAGGAACATAACTTAGACCAGGAACTCATCAAAACTCAGGGACTTGATGATGAGCATGAACTCCAGAGTTATTTCATAAAACGGATCGAAGGAGTTTTAAATGGTCTTGGTAAACGTTTAA
>DTTO01000019.1 GCA_012964665.1 Fidelibacterota bacterium | reverse complement strand
CATGTGAAGACTCACAACAAAAATTTGTGAGTGATTTTGTAGACGCTTGGAACAAAGTAATGAATCTTGATCGTTTTGATCTAACTTGATTGAAGCTAATGATAGAATTAGACTAAAGTTTCTTTATGTAACAATTCTGGATAATTATCAATATTCAGAATTGTTACAAGCTCCTTATCAGAAGATTTACTATCTTCCTGAACTTTCATCTTAACTATAAGTTTACTCATCTTTTTTCAAACTAAAATTTCCTGATGAAAAAAACCATTCAAAAGGCGATTTATAAATTACTGGATCATCCCCGGCTTACGCTTTTTACCCTTGCGCTGGTCACGGTCATTTTTGGGAGTTTTCTTAAAGATCTCCGCTTAGAATTTTCAATAGAACAGTTGTTCACCCAGGATGATCCAAGGGTTGAACGGTATTTACAATTTAGGGATGAATTTTCTGGTGTAGACAATATCCTATTTTTGATTTATGAATCAAATGATCCTTTCTCAAAAGAAAATCTGGATAAGAACCGTCAGCTAATTGAGTCATTAGAAACTATTGATGGTGTGGAGTCAGTTACCAGTCTTACGAACCTAGAATTATTTACCGAAGGAGGAGATTATTTACTCCAGCCAGTGTATGAAAGAATACCATATGATGCCGATTCTTTATTGATGGCCAAAAAAACCATTATGCAGTCCGAATTGGTACGCAATTACATCATTTCAGCAGATGGAAAAATGGCATCGATTATGATTGAAATTGATAGAGACTACAATGATTATGATGGCCGAAAGCGGATATTATCCGAAATTGACCAGTCTCAGATGATTGCGGATTGGAAATGGCACCAGGCCGGTTTGCCCGTAATCCGTACGCGATACGTGCAATATATGATCCAAGACAATATTCGTTTTCTTATTCCCGTGGCATTGGTGATCTCCATTTTGCTTGCTTTATTATTCCGATCTTTTGCAGGTGTTCTGCTACCCTTGATTGTGATTGTTCTAACAATCATATGGACGGTTGGACTCATGGCAAAAATGGGTATCGATATCAATATCATTTCCTATATGATCCCTACATTGCTCATGATCATCAGTGTAAGTGACTCAGTCCATTTTATGGTGAAATACTTTCAGGATTTACATGAATTTGGGCACAGGCGGGAAGCATTGTATCAAACGATAAAAAAAATTGGTACGGCATTGTTGCTCACAAGCGTCACAACAGCAGTTGGGTTTGGTGCATTATCATTTGTGAACATTAATATTGTTAGTGAATTTGGTATTTTTACAGCTATTGGTGTATTTTTTGCTTTCATCATTTCTATTCTTTTTCTGCCATCCATGTTTATGTTGATGAGACGGACAGCAGATGACAAATTGATTATTTATAATGTTGGAGTGCGAGTAAAAATCATACAGAAAATCTCAACGTTGGTTCGCGCCTATCCAAAACGTATTATTATATCATGGTGTTTTATTGCCTTCATTGGTATTTGGGGGGCGGTAAAGATAAATCCGCACTCAAAACTTTTGGAGGATTTAAGGCCTGGGAACAAACTGCTAGATGATATGAAGGTAGCTGAGGATCGTATGGGAGCTGTTCTCCCTGTAGAGATTATTTTGGAAATCATGGATGATGGTCCCTATGAAGATATTCAAGATGTAGAAGTAATGCAGTTCTTGGATCAGGTTGGCGTTTTTATGAGCGCCATCCCGGAAATAGGCAAAGTGATGTCTGTAACCCAGTACATCAAAGAAATACATCAGGCAATGAACGAAGGTGACCCGGCATTTTATCATGTTCCCTACTCAAGGAATTTAATATCTCAATATATGCTATTGTATGAAAGTGAATTTGAACCCTTTTTTAATCTAGATTATACTAAACTTCGCATTGCGGCACAGATAAAAGATATTGATTCCCGGCGAAGTGCTGAGATAGAGGAAGAGATTAATAATTTTATTATGGCTAATGCTCCCAGTGGAGTGAAAGCCGAAGTAACCGGAACGGCATTCATAGCTTTGCGCACAAATAACTATCTAGTCCGTAATCTGGCTGGTAGTTTTTTTATCGCTTTTATTGTTGTTACTCTATTGATGGTAATATTATTCCGATCGGTGAAAATGGCACTGATTTCCGTTGTGCCAAATCTCATACCCATGTTAATCATGGCTGCCGTGATGGGATTCTTTCAGGTCTCTCTGCGCCCCAGCACAGCCATGACCTTCGCGATTGCCTTCGGTATCGCAGTAGATGATACCCTTCACTATTTAACCCGATATCGGATGGAATTGTCTGATCGGCATTACCAGAAAGCCAATGATGCCACAATGATGAGTACGGGCGTTGCAATGATGTCTACAACGGCTATTTTGGTATCCGGATTTATGGTGCTGACACTTTCTGAGTTTACTTTTTCTATCCAGTTTGGTATTCTGTCTGCAATTACTATTCTCTCTGCCCTGGTTGGAGATCTAACCTTTTTGCCTGCATTACTCAGCCAGGTAAAGCCTGAGATTAAACCGCTGGCGGAATAAAAAAATTTCGTTTGTCTCGCTATCCCTTTAGTCAAGTAATTTCCGATTCCATTAACAAGGGATTTTTTATGCTGCGGGGTCTTTTTCTTTGCATATTTTCAGTCATTTCTGCACAAGAAGCTGAATATTTTCAGCAAAACGTGGATTATAACATTGAGGTTACCCTGAATGATACCAATCATACTCTGACAGCTTTTGAAAAATTGATTTATAGTAATAACTCACCGGATACGCTTGATTTTATCTGGTTCCATATCTGGCCCAATGCCTATAAGGATGATTCTACAGCCTATGCTAAGCAGGCTGGGGAAAACTCCAGGTTTGCCAAATCAGATTCATCCGAGCGGGGATTTATTGATAGTCTTGATTTTTCTGCGGATGGTCAAAAAGTCGTTTGGGAAAATCATCCGGATTGGATTGATGTGATCAAAGTACACCTGAATGATCCCTTGTACCCAGGAGGTTCAGTGACAATAGAAACCCCATTTTTTGTGAAGATCCCCTTGGTATTTTCCCGTTTAGGGCATACAGGGAAGCATTATGAGATCACCCAGTGGTATCCGAAACCTGCAGTTTATGATCATAAAGGATGGCATCCTATGCCATATCTAAACCAAGGAGAGTTTTACTCTGAATTTGGATCTTTCAATGTGAAAATTACACTTTCAAAAAATTACCGTATCATGGCAACAGGTGATTTAGTTGATGGTGAGGAAGAATATGCATGGTTGGATTCATTGACAATAATTGCAGATTCAATTCAGAACATGCCGGAAAAAGATTTTGAAAATTGGGTTAAATCTCAAAGTAAAGGAGAAAGTGGAGAAAAGGATTCTGATTCAACAAGTTCGGAAATGAAAACACTACATTTTCGCCAAAATCGTGTTCATGATTTTGCTTGGTTTGCAGATGAAAAATGGCTCGTAGAAAAAGGAAACTTATCTTTAGACGATTCAACTCGTAATGTGACACTATGGTCTTTTTATCTCCCAAAAAATGCAGCCACATGGAAGAATTCAATTGAATATTTACATGATTCCGGTTATTGGTACAGCCGTTATTACGGAGATTATCCATATAATCATATTACAGCCGTTGATGGCGATCTCTCTGCTGGAGGTGGCATGGAATATCCAAATATTACTGTTATTGCTTCTATGCCCAGTAAGCAGATGCTTGAAATGGTCATCATGCATGAAGTGGGACATAACTGGTTTTATGGCATTCTGGGAAGTAATGAAAGGTATCATACCTGGATGGATGAGGGATTAAATGAATATACATGTATTCGATATTGGCAGGATAAATATAAAGATCAAAATGAACGATTTGTTATTATACCCTTTATTCAGGAAAAATTAGGCATTGCAAAAAATTTAAAATTTAGTTGGTTTGAATATTTTCAGTATTCAATTTTGTCACAAAGTCGAAATCCGCAACCCTTAAGCTTAAAGGCTGATGAGTTCGATGGGGGGAATTATGGACTGAATTATAATAAAACAGCTGTTTTTACACGCTTTTTACAGCATTATTTGGGTGAAGAAAAAATGGATGAGATTATGCAGGACTATTACGAGACCTGGAAGTTTAAGCATCCTTACCCGGAAGATGTCCGGACCGTTTTTGAAAAACACACAAGTAAAGACTTGAGCTGGTATTTTGACGGTGCTTTAGGAACAAACGACTATGCAGATTTTTCGATCCAGAAAAAAGATGGCCGTTATATCATTTCAAATGAAGGTGAACTCAAAGTACCAGTCGAGGTTGTTTTTTTTGGAGATAACCATAAGATACTTGAGCGACGCTGGCTCGAAGGATTTGAATGGAGAACGACGGTCGATCCCCCAGCAAATGTTTGGTATGCCATGCTCGACCCTGACGAACATATGCCAGATGTGAATCGCACAAACAATTCCACCAGAAAAGAAACCCATTTCCATTTTATATGGGATCAGCCAACATATTATGATCGTGATATCAACTATATCCCTTGGCTTAGTTATAATTATTATAATGGCCTGCCATTGGGGATGATGTTCTTTATGGGCCTAGTACCAGGCTATTCTTACTCAACCTCATTATTACCAATGTGGGATAATAAAAATCAAAAAATTGTCGGGCGATTTTCTCATAGACGAAAACTGAACTCCAACAACTGGTTCAATGAATCTGATATCACATACAAAGTAGCCCAATTGGAAGGTCGAGCCGGAGGGAGAATTAATTATTCCGGTACCATGGGTGAGGATAGCTCTCTGGGAACATTCTCATTTGGGATCAATTATTCACGGTTGGATTCCACAGCATTAGATAACAGTATTTATTCATCCGGAACCTACCAACTATTGGAATTTGGCTATCTTCATTCATGGCGCAAAAAAAAGTCGGGGAATTGGTTTAGCTTCAACTCAGGTGTCAAGATCGGAAATGGATTTTCCACAGCCAGCCTTGGAGCTAAAATAAGGTTGAATTTCACTAAAAAAATTGGAATGAAAGTCAGGATATGGGCGGGAGGATTTATTGATGATAAAGATGTTCCCAAGCACTTTCGATCCTATTTAAGCGGCGGCGTAGATCCGACCTTTAGCCGATTGGTTTTAGATCGAACAGGTCGATCAAAGAATGCAGTAATGCGGTATCAGTTTATTCAAGAGGGACCTGCGTTAAGAGGCCTGGTAACTGATGAAAACAATGTACCCTTATCTTCATCAGGATTTACTTGGGGTTTAAATATCGACCCCAGTATCCCGCTGTTTATCGATGTAGTCGGTGGCTCTGATTTTAAAGATATTTATACTGCTGCAGGGTTACAAACTGGTATGTTCATTTTTCCATTGTATCAAAGTTGGGAGCCTGAGGAAAAGACGGCCAAAAATTGGCAATGGATCAAAGAGCGGATACGGTTAACATTTAGTTTTGATTTAGATGAGTTGGTCAACTTTGTATTTTAAAGTTTCAAATCGAAAACTTTACCTGTAGGATAAAAAAGCCTTAAATTACATTTACTTTTTATCCGCATTATTAACATCCGAGGAATAAATAATGTCTAAATGGACCAAAAATGAATTTGTAGAAGCTTTGCGGAATAATTGCTCGCGGGAGATTGCCAAAATCGGTGAACGAATCATCGAATTCTCTGAACAGCACGCCAGTGAAATGTCTTGGGGTAGGGGCGACGGCCACGGGACATTTACTTTCCGCTGTAATTCTGATTTTGGTATGCTGCCTATTTTCCATATGACCTCTGATGGCCAACTTAATCTGCAGGTTAATTTTCTTCGTGAAAAAGAATTGCCAAAGCAGGTATTGCGGGACATGGTTGTGAAAATGGAATCCAATTTTCTGCGGGATTATGATACAGACTCTTATCCGGTAGATTCATATGAAGAGATGGAATACATGTTTCACACCTACAATCAGGTGGACAAGTTTTTAAGTACAGTAGAAGGCGTGGTTTATCGTCTGAAACAATAACTTGACCTCAAATCTTTATTTTATTAGCGCCCTGTTGGCTTTAGTCGGCGGGGCGCTTTCTTTTTATTTCTATAGTGTTTACAGAGGTTTTATTTCTTATCGGCATTGGTGGATGCCGCACTTTTGTGAAGTTGATTTAGCAACATGTACTTCTATCGTCGATTCGAAATATGGCCGGATATTAGGTACATCCAATGCCCTGACGGGTACTGTGTTTATGTTGTGTTATGCCTATACCCTTGCCGGAGTGCCCATGGGATGGGTGACACCTGTTTTACCGCTTTACTTGGGCATATTTACTATACTCATTGCTGTTTATCTGATTTATGGATTAATCAGGCTGCGGGTAACCTGCCCGGTGTGTATCATTGTCCATACGTTGAATGGCATCATTTTTTTGATTCAGATTTAATGCTTGAAAGAGTCTTCATGTGTATATTTATACATGGGAGGTTCACTTTATCTTTTAATTTTCATTATCACCATTTTTATTGGTGTAGCCATTTTTATTGCTCGAACCAATCACTCAAAAGATCATTATGCTGATATTGAAACCGATGAATGGGATTGTCCAGATTGTGGTTTCCACGTTCAGGCAGGGGACAAATGTATTTATTGTGGTGCTAAAAAGGAGTTAGCTGCTTGAAATCGCCATTGCCTTTTAACCATATCTTTAAGGAATTGATTTGAGCGACCCGGCCTTTACTATTGCATTGGCATTGGCGATAAGCATGATTGCTTAATCCGCAGCACGCCATATCCGAGTACCAGGGATCGTATTATTATTGGCCGGCGGTGTTTTCACTGGTTCGGATGGCCTCAATGTTATTCGACCCGATACTTTAGGAGAAGCGTTGCCAATCATGGAACTGTTCCATGATTGGCTTTCAAAAAATCCTTTTTCAATTTCATCCTGAATCTGTTTTATTGCGTTTTTTTATATATACGATATTCTTAATCCTTGCGCTATTGGGTTTCAAACCTGTTTTTATAAATGCCAAATAACGTACCTTAAGCTATGCAACGCTTTCCCATCTATGAGCCCATGACTGTTTTTACCGATATACTGATCATGATTTTTGGATTGTGGTTTGCTCGCGAAATTCAAATGTGGTTCAATGTCAGGTTAATGGAAGTCCACTGGCATTATGCAAATTATTTTTACATTGTTGCCTTTACCGCTTTTACCGGTGCCTTGTACCATGCCATTTATCCTGAACACGAAATTATTCGCGATTTTATCTGGAAACTTACCATGCTGGGTATGGCCTTTACTGTATTTGCTATGCTCATGGGTACATTTTATTATTTTCTACCTTTTGATACGGTGCAATGGGTGAAATGGTTCATTGTGGTTATCATATTTATATTTACCATTTGGATTCATTTTGATCCAGATATCATGAATGCAGTTAAACTTTATCTTCCAAGTGCACTATTTGTTATTGGTGTCATGATTTATGGTTGGCTATGGAAGGGAGACAGGGGTGCAATGTGGGTTGTGCTTGGTTTCCTGGTAACACTTGGCGGAGCGTCGTTTACTATCACCAAGTTCGGGTTGTATAAATACTTTAATCACAATGATATTTTTCATGTGATACAGATTACAGGCATGTATTTTATCTACCGCGGTATTATGATGATTACCAATTATGGTTACAAATAATAACCAATTAAAATCCCGTAAAACGCATCTACCGTTTAAAAAATAACAGTTAAATTGCCGCTCAATTTTTCGAGGTAAAATATTGGATATCCAACTAAAAGAGATCAATGTTTACGCCCGCGAGGTTACCATTGATCTACCCTGGGAAGAGATCGAACAAGATTTCGAAAAAGCGGTTAAGAATTTTTCGAAACGTGTAAAACTGCCTGGCTTCCGCCCTGGGAAAGTTCCGCGCAAAATATTAATGAAGCAGTTTCAGCCATCAATTGAAGCGAACTTTGTCGAAAACTCTGTTAACAATTATTATTTAAAAGCGCTGAAGGAAAAAGAAATTGTACCCGTAAATATGGGTAGCGTAAGTGATGTTCATTTTCACTTTGGAGAACATTTCAAATTTAAAGTAGCCTTTGAGATTGAACCTGCGGTAGTGATTAAGAAAATGAAGAAAACCAGCCTTAAGGTTGAAAAAACTGTTTATCTATTGGATGATGAAGATATCGATTTAGCCATTAATGAAATACGTCAAGGACAGGCAAAAGTAATAACCATTGAAGATGGAGCAAAGGTTGATGACTTTATCGTATGTGACCTTCAGGAAATCGATACTTCAGGCGTTCCCATCATTGGGAAAAAATTGGAAACCCGCTACATAAAATTAGGACAAATACCTTTTGACGGCGATAATCAGAAAAAACTTGATGGCGTAAAACCAGGCGAAAAAGTGCGTGTTTCTGTTCCGATTGATGAGCAGGGTACATTAGGTATATATGAATTATCAGTCAAAAATGTAGAGCGTCAAATTTTGCCGGAAATAGATGAAGATTTTATAAAAGTTGCTGATCCGGAAGCGAAAGATATGGTAGATTATCGAAACCGAATCAGAGAACGGTTGGAAGAAGCGTATAGAAATCGTTCTGATGAAGCATTTGATCGGCAGTTGTCCGATGCAATGATCAGCCACGTAAATCCTGATTTCCCACCTTCCATGGCGGAATCCTACTTGGAACATATGGTAGAGGATGTGAATAAGAATAATCCGGGGAAAGTGGATAAAGATAAAATAAAAGAAATGTATAAGCCCATATCAGAACGAAACCTGAAATGGTATCTGATCCGCAATGCAATCATCAAGGGCCAAGAATTCAAAGTTTCTAAAGATGATGTTCAAGAAGAAATTAACCGGAGAAAAAAAGCGAGCCCGGAGCACATAAAGGAACTAGAAAGATATTTCAAAAAGCCCAGCAATCGCCAGCGTTTGCAGGATGATTTAATGGAAAAGAATACCTTGGCTTATTTAAAGGAATTTGCGAAAATCAAAGAGGTTAAAGTGAGGACAAAAGACCTCCGTAATCAATCCGAGGAAGAAGCAAAGCAATTATGAATAAAGATCCCCTGAACCAATTGATACCCATGGTAGTAGAACAAACAGGCCGTTTTGAGCGGGCCTATGATATCTATTCGCGTCTGTTGAAAGAGCGCATTGTATTTTTAGGCACACCAATTGATGATTCGGTTGCATCTGTGATTATTGCGCAACTACTGTTTCTTGAGGCAGAAAACAGTGATAAGGATATTTATCTTTATATTAATACACCGGGTGGCCTTATCACAGCCGGTATGGGTATTTATGATACGATGAATTATATTAAGCCGAATGTAGCTACCATTTGCATGGGACAGGCTGCCAGTATGGGCGCTTTTCTGTTAGCGGGTGGTGCTAGGGGAAAACGTTCCGCATTGCCCAATGCTAGGATTATGATTCACCAGCCTCTGGGTGGCGCGGAAGGACAGGCTTCTGATATTAAAATTCAAGCAGATGAAATCCTGCGTTTGAAACATTCCCTCAATAAAATTTTATCCAAAAATACTAAAAAATCACTCAAAAAAATTGAAAAAGATACGGACCGAAATTTCTTCATGAGCTCTGAAGAAGCAAAAGCCTACGGTTTGATTGATACCATTCTCAACCAACGGAAATAATGGCTCAGATGCGTATTCCCACGCCTCTGGACCCGAGTGCAGGGGAGCCCAAAAACACCGAACCCAGACTTCACAGACCTTCTGAAATCAAAGCTTTCCTGGACCAACATGTCATTGGGCAGGAACAGGCAAAGCGCACGGTGGCTGTGGCCGTTTATAATCATTATAAGCGCATCCTCTCTGATCATTCTGAAGATAATGTGGAACTGGATAAGAGTAACATTCTTGTCCTTGGTCCAACCGGTACGGGCAAGACTTTAATCGCTGAAACATTAGCCAGGTTTTTGGCTGTTCCATTTGCCATTGCTGATGCAACCACTTTGACAGAAGCAGGCTATGTGGGTGAGGATGTAGAAAATATTCTCGTGCGCCTGCTTCAAATTGCCAATCATGATATTTATAAAGCCCAGGCTGGAATCATTTACATTGATGAGATCGATAAGGTCGGGCGAAAAAGTGCCAGTCCGTCAATTACGCGGGATGTATCCGGCGAAGGCGTGCAACAGGCACTGCTAAAAATACTTGAAGGAACTATTGCACATATTCCACCTAAGGGTGGCCGCAAGCATCCTGAACAAAGTTTGATACCCATTGATACAAAAAATATCCTTTTTATTTGTGGCGGTACATTTGATGGGCTTTCAGGAATCATTGGTCAGCGGATTCATACAGCTGAAATTGGTTTTGCCAAAACGGTGGCCAAATCGAAAAAAGAGAATGAAATCTTAAAGGAAGTTCGTCCGGAAGATCTAATTAAATATGGCTTTATACCAGAATTAATTGGACGATTACCAGTTGTAACCACACTAGAACATCTGGATAAAGATGCTTTAATGCGTGTTTTGTTAGAACCAAAAAATTCATTGGTAAAGCAGTATAAAAAATTGTTCAGGATGGAAGGAATTGAATTGGATCTTCGCAAAGAAGCGTTGCAGGAAATTATTATGTTGGCCATGGAACGAAAATCAGGTGCCCGTGCATTACGGTCCGTCATGGAAAATTCAATGTTGGATTTGATGTTTCATCTCCCGGAGTATTCTGAGGACAATGTGGTTAAAATTACGATTACCAAAGAATTTATACTTCGAGGTAAAAAGCCTCTCATGCGCCGCCGCCGCCGTTCCGCTTAGACTTTACCTTTCACTCATTTCTCCTTTATATTAAACCGTCGTACCGGGATATGAAAATCAAATTACATTCCAATTATATTAAAATATTTTCAGTAATCAGTATTGCCTGGGCGCAGCAGCAATATATTAGTCCTGAGGATATTAAAAATGAGTGGCGGAATTACACATCCTTCCAAAAACAGGAACTGGTTAATTTCGCTACATTTTTATATGATGAGGGTTTCTATGAGCGTGCCCTTTTAACCTATTTCCAATATTTATATAAATATCCCCAGACTGAACTAGAAATGGCAGCCTATTTCCAAATTGCAAAATGCTATGAAACTCTTGAAAACTGGGATTTAGCCCGGAACTATTATGATCGAATATTGGCAGAAGATGAACCCGAGTCTATTGCAGCGAATGCAGCACGATATCAACTGCTTTATATCGCATTAGTGAATGAAGAATATCAAGCAGTAATTGATACAACAATAAATACTCATGACCCCTATGAGTTAATATTTCGGGCCTATACCCATTTTGAATTATTGGAATTTGCTGAAGCACAGCAGGCCTTTCAAGCGGCAGAAGCAGCTTTTGATCATAGCCATTATTCGAGAGGAATAAGACCCTGGTACAGTGCAATCAAAACCGCTCAGAATGCGCCTTTAAAAGAAAAAACACCAGCATTGCTATCTTCCCTTGCGCCGGGAGGCGGATTCATTTATTTAAAACAAACAGAGAATGCTGTCGGTGCTATGGGTGCCTCCTTTTTATTGTATATGGCCATGTTTACCATGCCGTCTATTGCTCAAAAAGGAGGATTGTCCGTTATGGATAGTCGGCAAAATATTGTTCCTGTATCTGGCGATTTGGTAATGCAAAATGGGATATTCCAATCATCTTTAGGCTACCAAATTCCTGATAATTTATCTTTAGAATCAAAACGTATCACCGTATTGATACCACCAGCACTCATCGCTTTAGGCCTTTATGCAGGTAGTATGTGGAAAGCGGTACATGATATTGAAGGTTCAAACCGAAAGTTAGTAAAACGTTTTGCAGGCCGTGTAACTTCCAAATTGCCGATTGAAAGTTTTATGGACTACAATACCCCGGATTTTATCATAAAATAATAAATTTATTCCCTATAATAAATATTGTAATCGCCTTTAAGAGTATAGTACTTTTATCGGCTGTTTTTGACAGCATTTTTGTTTTTTGAAAGTTTGGTATGCGTGGTCCAATTAATTGGATTTGAGAGTCGCTCCTTTCCGGAGCGACAAAGACAGTACAGAATCAAACATACAATGGAGAGTTTGATCCTGG
>DTTO01000018.1 GCA_012964665.1 Fidelibacterota bacterium | reverse complement strand
GGCAGGCTGTGGCTGCAGGCGGAATGAGTATCGGCATGAAAGGTATGATGATTGCGGCAAAGACAATTGCTGGTGCCGCGGTGGATTTATATAATGATCCGGAAGCAATTATTTCTGCCAAACAGGAATTGATTGAACGTCGGGGGCCAAAATTTAATTATTACTCCATGCTTGGAGATAGAAAACCGCCACTAGATTACAGAAAATAAAAATTATCTTTATGGCTGATCAAAAAATTGCTTTGAGTTATCCTTCATTGGATGAATACAAAGGGGCTACAGTATGAAAGTCGCCTTATTTGGAGGCACTGGATTTGTTGGGTCCTATTTAATCGATGAGCTTATTAAAAAGGACCACAAACCGCAGCTATTAATACGGCCTGGTTCCAATGATAAATTATTAAATCCAAAACAATGTAATATTGTTAATGGTACGTTATCAGAGCCTTCTGCGATTGAATCGACTTTGAAGGGTACAGATGCAGTTATTTATAATGTTGGCATTATTAGGCAATTCCCTAAAAAAGGGATTACTTTTGAAGATTTACACTTTGAGGGTGCAAAGCATTGTATGGATGCGGCAGTAGATCTTGGGATAAAAAGATTTATTTTGATGAGCGCAAATGGCGTTAAAATGGATGGGACAGGTTATCAAAAAACAAAATTTCTAGCAGATCAATATTTAATAAATAAAGAATTAAATTGGACAATTTTCAGACCTTCATTAATTTTTGGAGACCCACGAGGCGAGGGAAGACCTGAATTTTGTTCCCAACTGAAAAAAGATATGCTGAGTTTACCTATACCAGCACCTCTTTTTCATCCCGGCCTAAATCCTCTAAATGCTGGAAAGTTTGCTATGTCACCAATTCATGTAGGAGATGTTGCCCGATTTTTTGTACAATCAATTGATATGGAATCAACCCATAAAAAAATATTTGAATTAGGTGGAGAAATTGCTTTTTCCTGGAAAGAGTTAATAAAAATCATCGCAGAAGGATGCGGGAAAAAGAAGTGGATGATACCTGCACCAGCCCTGGGCGTAAAAGCGATTGCAACTTTTCTTGGACGCTTCAGCTGGTTTCCCATTACTGCAGATCAAATTACTATGCTCATGGAAGGTAACGTTTGTGATGCGACGGAAGCCTATAAATTGTTTGAAATCCAACCGACACCATTTAATACTGATACATTGAGTTATTTGCGTGACTAAATAAAGCTAAACATTATGAAAATGACCTTACTTCTTACAATTTCCATTCTTTCAATTATTATTAGTACAACATTGCTTTTGGGTAGCCACACGCTTGAAGCCATTAAAGTGGGTGATAAGGCACCGGACTTTGTATTGAAAGATCAGGATGGAAAAGTACATAAACTATCTGATTATCGTGGACAGCGAGTTATTGTTTATTACTTTCCTAAAGCGGACACACCTGGATGAACCAAAGAGGCGTGCGGGTTCCGCGACGTATACAGCGAATATAAAAAAGCAAAAATTATCGTTTTTGGTATCAGTTATGATTCCCCAAAAGCGTTAAAGGCATTTAAAGATAAATATGTGCTGCCATTTAATTTTCTTTCTGATAAAACTAAAGAAGTGTCAAAGGCTTATGGTGCTGCGGGTAGGGGTTGGCCGAAACGAATGACTTTTATTATTGATCCTAAGGGAAAAATTGAAAAAATTTATGAAAAGGTGAATGTAAATACTCATGCGGAAAAAATCCTGGATGACCTTTTGGCAAAAAAATAAACTTATTTTTATGCTTTGGTCCGGTCTTTTATGGGGCCAGAGTTCTCATCAAATATATGGTTTTATTACTGACAGCAATTCTGGTGAAGTGCTGATTGGGGCTAATGTATTTATTAAAGAAACTGGCCAGGGTATGGCTACAGATATTAATGGATATTATGTCCTTTCAGAAATTGAATTGAATGAAGCGACTCTGGTGGTATCCTATGTGGGATATAAACGCTTTGAACAGGTAATTGATTTTGATATTACTTCCATAAATCTTGATATAGCATTGGAGATTGAAGCGGTTGAATTTTTTGAAGTCGATGTTACTGCTGAAGAAATCGAACGGCTGAATAAAATCGAACCCAGCCGGATTAGCCTTTCGCCAAGAATGCTTAAGGCGCAGCCTGCATTGGCGGAACCAGATTTATTTCGCACCATCCAGTCCTTACCAGGTGTACTTACCACTTCTGAATTCAGTACTGGATTAGTTATCCGAGGAGGAAACACGGATCAGAACCTGATCCTTCTGGATGGAATCACAGTATATAATCCTTCACATTTAGGAGGTGTATTCTCCAATTTTATTGTGGATGCTATAAAAGAGGCAGAATTAATTAAAGGTGGTTATAATGCTGAATATGGAGGGCGATTATCTGCTGTATTAGATATACGGAGCCGGGAAGGAAATCGCAATGAATTTAAAGGTAAAACAAGTGTGTCTTTACTATCAGCGCACACAACGCTTGAAGGTCCATTCTTAAATGGTGCCTGGCTGTTCTCAGGTAGAAGAACTTATTTTGATTTACTCCTACCAAAGGTGTTGCCAGCAGAAACAGCTGAATTAATACCACCCTATTATTTTTACGACATTCAAGGTCATGTATTTATGGATTTGAATGAGAAAGATCGCATTTCATTTAGTTTTTATAATGGTATCGATGACTTTTTGTTTAATGATTTTGACCTTAGTGCCTTATGGGGCAACCGGACGGGAAGTTTGGCCTACCGAAGAGTATTTAATGAAAAACTGATTGGCAATTTTCTTTTTGCAAACAGTCAATTTTTTACCAACTTTAGTTTAGGTGGGAATGCTGGATTAAATAGCCATAATAAAATACAAGATGCCAGTTTTTCTGCAAACCTGTCCTTTTTCTTAAACCAGGATATCAATTTCTTTTTTGGCGGACAATTAAAAAAATTAGATATTAGTTATATCAACACTTTTGGTGATAGCACCGACTTCGATTTAAGTACCAATCCAAACGAAGCAGCTATATATACAAAAATTAAATGGAAACCAAATTTAAAATTTATTTTGGAACCCGGGTTAAGGTTAAACACATATACCGGACATAGCCAGAGTATCTATCCTGACTTTCGGCTGGGGATGAAATATATTATTGATGATTCGAGATTTATTAACCTGGCCATTGGGAATTACCATCAGTTTATTGAAACCTTTCAGGATGATTATAACCCCAATATTTTGGATAATTGGATTGGTATCGATGATTCCGTTGAGCCGGCTAAATCCACTCAGTTTGTTTTGGGCTATGAACAGTTTATTGGCCGCGACTATAAGCTACAAATTGAGGGTTATTATAAAGATATCAGTAATATGTTAACCTTTGAAGAAACACGTGCATCCACTGATGGGAGAGTCTCCGATGAAAAACTTTCTGATATTCTTTCACTAGCAAATGGATATGCTTATGGGTTGGAAGTTTTCTGGCAAAAAACAGCAGGAAGGTTATCTGGATGGGTCGCTTATACGTGGTCTGTGAGTCGTAAACAAATGAATCAGATGGAATACTTCACCAATTGGGATCGAAGCCATGTATTGAATGTGGTTGGAACTTACCAAACTACTAAAAAGTGGGAATTAAACTGGAAATGGACCTTTCAATCCGGGCAGGCTTTTACACCTATTAATGGATATTTTTTGGAAAACCTTCCGGGTGACCCAGAACTAAGTTACCGTACAATACCTGGCGCTAGAAATGGCGGACGTTATCCGGTTTATCATCGATTAGATTTAGGAGCTGTACGCCATTTTAAAATTCGAAATACCAAATTTGATTTATTTGTTCAAATCATCAACACATATAATCGAAAAAATGTTTTCAGATACATCTATCAGCTTGGAAATGTGTACAATGGTATAGATGATGATGGTGACTGGGATATAAAAAAGCATGATATTAATAAAAACGGGCGGCCTGATTTTGGGGAACCCAATGTTGACGAGTCTGATGAAGGTAGAATACAAAGATCACAGCTGAACATTTTTCCAATTATTCCCTCAATAGGTATTTCATTTGAATTATGAATACTTTTAAAAAATTATCTGCTATTAGTATGTTGATCTTCCTGGGATGCAATATTCAAGATGTGGACGAACCTTATGAAAAAAAATTCGTTGTTTTTGGCAATATTCAGGCGAATCTACCGATGGTAGATACACTTTTTGTATCACGAACAGCTTCCCTGGATGAAGAAATCGATGCAGATGAATTATGGATTGCGAATGCAAATGTGAAGATCTCAAGCAAAGACGGAAATGAAATTGCTCACCCAGTTACAGGTAAACCGGGACGGTATCTCACGAGGAAAAATTATATTTACCGACCTGGAACAAAATACAATTTAACTGTGGAGGTTGATGGGAAAACGTTAACTGCTAAAACAACGACACCAGAAAAAATGGAAATTGGCTCCATAAAAAATTCCAATTATCAATGTAAGGAAGAAAGTATTCCGGTAACATATATTAATACGAATAATGCAAAAATGACGGCAGTGGGACTTATTGCAACCGGCACTATCGATACGGTTACCTATCGGTCGGGGGAGTGTTTTACTGCCAGTTTTGCTTCATATCCGCTTTTTAAAATCGATTTTAATGTTGAAGATTATAATACTGTACGAATTTTAACTCTCGCATTGGAAGCAGCTGAAAGAGGTCTTGAGCCCGAAGGTAAAGATTATAACAGTAATGGTTTTAGAGATAGTACATTTATTAATTTAATCTATGATACAACCCGAGTATACCAGTTGTGGAAAGGTGCTTATTTTCGTGATGAAAATAATAATCCATACCGCCAAAATCCGTTTGTGTGGACAGTTGAAACTGCGCCCGTTAACATGAGCTGGCTGTTTTTTAATTATTATGGATTACAGTTAATTACCGTGCAAGCAACAGATAACAATTACTTCGAATATCTTAAGGGGGACCCACTGGCGCAGAATATCTATACAATGCCAAAGTCAAATGTTGATGGAGGTTATGGTCTATTCTCTTCGACTTATGCAAACTTCTTTTTCGTCTATTTAAAGCCAGAATAAAAGTGAAAAAACCTATCCTCTTTTGTCTACTGATTTTTTCCGGATGTGGCCATGAATTATCTAAAAACCCCAAAGGATTAAAAACGGAAAATATAATCCTGATTACCTTAGATGGTGTACGTTGGGAAGATTTGTTTTATGGCGCCGATGAAAAAATTGTTCTTGATACCTTGTTCGTAAAAGATGTTGAAGCAACTTCTGCTAAATATTGGTCTGAGGACTATCGTGAAAGACGAAAATTAGTTTTCCCCTTTTTTTTGGAACACGATTGGAGAACAGGGTCAAATCTATGGGAATAAAGAACAGGGGAGCGTCATGCGATTGACCAACCCCTATTGGTTTTCCTACCCAGGATATAATGAATTGTTAGTTGGCTTTAATGACGATAGTGTGAATAGTAATGAAAAAGAATGGAATCCAAATATCAATTTGCTTGAATTTTTGGATCAGCAGGAAGGCTTTGAGGATCGTGTGGCCGCATTTGCTTCTTGGGATGTGTTTGACTGGATTATCAATACGGAAAGAAATGATTTTACTATTAATTCTGGCGGGTACCCATTTTATGATGAAAAGCTTACCCCAAAACAGCAGTGGCTCAACACATTTATTGAGGATGTTCCCTCTCCATGGTATGGCAGTGCTGTACGTTGGGACGCGTTTACGTTTGAATATGCTTTTGAATATTTAAAACTGAATAAACCTCGATTCTTATATATTTCTTTTGATGAAACGGATGAGTTTGCACATCAAAGAGAATATGACAAATATTTAAATACAGCCAACCGGTCCGATGGTTATATAAAAGCGATTTGGGATTGGACACAATCCAATGAAATGTATCGGGGTAAAACAACCATGATGATAACAACTGACCATGGTCGTGGAAGTTATGAAAATGGTGCCTGGGGTTCACATGGCGATGGTGTGCCGGGGGCTGAATTTCTATGGACAGCCATTATTGGTCCGGATACGCCTGCAATTGGTGAAATGACCAATACTGATACGATCGCTACCAGTCAATTGGCCACAACATTAGGCTATCTACTCGGCTATGATTTTATCAGTAACCAGCCCGTTGGTCATGTAGTTGATCCAATGGTTGGTTTGATAAAATAGACTATTTTATGGGGTACCTACCCCGTGAACCCATACCAATTGTCCTCCTAGGTAAGCAGTAAAAGATACCATACCAACCAAAAGAGTAAGGAAGGCCAGCGCCAAAATATCTATCCTACGGTCTTCCATATTTTTAAAAAATAAATATATCCAGACCAGAAAAATGGTGATTGAGCCCCATGTAACTATATTCCCCATCAGTTCATGACGATTCATTATTTCCAGGATTTCAGTAGAATACCCTACCTGACCAGCACGGGCGGCTTCCTTTTCACCCGTAAGGGCTGAAAAAATGGAAAGGGCAGCAGATAATCCCAAAAGCCACATGCCGATGACTCGGCACATCCAGTTTGGTCGCCAAATTTGTATTGCATGAAGAATGAGAGCTCCATATAAAAAGGCAATGGGGAAGTGAACTAAAGCAGGATGAAGCGGGAAATTCATCTGTCGAAATTAAAATAAAAACCCCTGTTTTTCAGCGGGGATTTTTTGTAGCCCGTAGGGGAATCGAACCCCTGTTGCAGGAATGAAAATCCTGAGTCCTAACCACTAGACGAACGGGCCAAATAATCTAATTGTTGTGAATTAGCGGTGGCGAAATTATAGAGTGGTATATTGAAGCCCCAAGCCAATTCTATGAATCGGCTGATACGTCTAAAGTATCCAGTAGTTCGCCAGACTGATGCATTTCCATGGTGATATCCGCACCGCCAATCAGTTTACCTTTTACAAATAGTTGGGGAATGGTCGGCCATCCCGATTGTTCTGAAAGTTCGACGCGTATCTGAGGATCTTCCAGAACATTTACATCTTTGTATTCTACTCCATAATGATTGAGGATTTGCACCACCTGGTTGGAAAATCCGCACATGGGCGTTTCTTTGGTACCTTTCATGTACAGGATAATTGGATTTTCAGCAATATCATTTTTGATTTGTTCGGATAATTCCATATTTGATTCCTATGTATTGTGTTGGGCCCATTGAGCGGGCGAATAAGTTTTTAGCTGCAGTGCGTGAATCTCCTTTGTCATATGATCCCCAACAGCTTGGTAAACAGCCTGATGCTGTTCGACTAAAGATAATCCTTCAAAGCTGTCGCTAATCACAATTGCACTGAAATGATCCTTCGTTCCGGTTGTATCCACCACTTCAATATTTGCACCAGGTATACCTTCCTGTATTAATTCTTTTACGGCTTCAGGATCCATGAATAAGTCCAATTTTAGAAGCGGAAATTACAATGATCATCGCCAATTATTTTTATAATATTCTATAATTATGGCCATAAAGAGGGCTGTAAATTCTGCAGATATTTTCAACTTCAATGCTAAAAATTTAGGCAAAAATGATACTGTATTCATGGAACGTGAACGGCATTCGTGCTATTGAGAAAAAAGGATTTTTGGATTGGCTAGATGAGGCGCAGCCTGATGTACTTTGCCTCCAAGAGACTAAGGCCCGGATGGATCAACTGGGTTCATCGCTTATAGAGGACCACGGCTATCATACTTATTGGCATTCGGCCGAAAAGGCTGGTTACAGCAGTGTAGCTACTTTCTGCAAGGAAGAACCTTACTATGTCCAAGAAGGACTGGGAATCGATCGTTTTGATGCAGAAGGCAGAGTTCTCATAACAGAGCACGATAACTTTTTACTATATAATATTTATTTTCCCAATGGGCAAAAAGATGATACCCGTCTTCAATATAAACTTGATTTTTATGATGAACTTTTACCTATTATTAATGAACATGTTGATAATGGAACCAATGTTGTTGTAACTGGTGACTGGAATACAGCCCATCATGAAATTGACTTGGCCCGTCCAAAGGAAAATGTGAAAACATCTGGTTTTATGCCCATTGAACGAGAGCGGCTAGACACCTATGTTAATAAAGGATGGGTTGATTCTTTTCGCCATTTTCATACAGAACCAGACCGATATACCTGGTGGACTTATCGGTTTGGGGCGAGAGACCGCAATATAGGTTGGCGCATTGATTATTTTTTCGTGAATGAGGAGTTTATTGATCAACTACAAGATGCGGATATTCATGATGACATTATGGGCTCGGATCACTGTCCCATATCACTGACCTTAAAGAGCGAAGGTATTTAAGATAATTTCAAAATTATCGGAAATCAGTTAACCAAAATTGGGCAAGTCATACAATGGGCACCGCCATTTCCTTGCCATAGTTCGCTTGCGGGAAAACTGTCCAGTACCCATCCGCGAGAAGTCATTCCCTTTAGAATATCACTATCTTGTTCGAATCCAATAGCTTTTTCCGATTGGACTGTTACAACAACATTTAGATAACCTGCATATCGGTCATCACTAGAAGCAATAATGCAATCGAAACCACGCTCTTTCAAAAAGTCCATAAACATAATATTTTTAAATCCAATTTTCCCATCTTCATAGAGTCGGCAGGGAAATGTTTCAAAATTTTCGGGCCAAACCAGGCATAGTTTTTTATCAATAACCATAAAACTGCCATCAATATGAATGGACCCTTTGGGGACAGGTACTTCCAGATAGTATTTTACTTCTTTTCCTAGTATCATTTCTTTCAACATGCGGGTGCCCGTTTCATTAGCGCGATCACATACTGATACTGCGCAAGTATCTTCATCGATAGGCTGTACACCACCACCTTCTATATATCCTGGGGGTTCAACAATCCCCTTAACCGGTACCCCCAGTTTTTCAAAAGCGCGTCCAACAATAAATTGATCTCCCCAACGGCTTTTAATCCTGGGACTCATTAAATAGGCGCCATGATTAAAAACTACAGCCAGATCTCGGGTATAGGTCATATTGGGTCGATGGTTTATATATTCAATTGCATCCAAATCATCCTTTAATATATCTGTAAGTAGAATGGTTTCGGTACCATGATTTTGAAATTTGGACAGCATGATATCATACTCATTTACAAATGTTGCTTTATTAACAGCTCTTTTAAAATTGAATTCAGTTTTATTCTCTTCTGTCACTTTATCCAATTCGATATCTGGTCGATGCATTAACACACGTTTTAAGGAACCGTAACCGTTAGAGACACCAAATAAACCCATGCTATTTCCTTTCTTTAAACCATAGGTAAAAAGGAATACCAATGGCAGTTAATAAGATACCAATGATCGTATCCTGAGGACGGTAAATAATGGCAGCGAACAAAAATCCCGATATTGTGATAATAAATAATATGGGTGTGACCGGATAAAAAGGCGTGTGATAATCTTGGGGTTTTCTATCAATTTTTTTTCGAAATTTGAAAATTGCTGCAACAAGCAAAATATTAAAAAAATGGTTTGGTACAACGAAAAAATTTACAATCCTGCTAAATGATTGTAAATAAATCAATGCCACGATTGAAATAGCGCCCATAAATAACAATGACCCGCTTGGCACACCTGTTTTGCTGTTTACATTCGATAGAAATTTGAAAAGGGAAAATTTTCCGGATGATTGTAATTGTGCACTCATACCATAAATTAGTCGGGGGTTGGTCATAATTAAACCGCCAAGGGCACCCAAAATCGATACCATCAAGAGTATAGAAATAAATTTTCCACCAATCATACCAAAGGTCGCCTCTGCAACTTTGAAGATAGCCAGTTGATTACCTCTACCCATTTCACTGAGCGGGACAACTCTCAAGTAGGCATAATTGGTAAAAAGGTAAAGCACGGTTATACCAATGATACCAATGATAAGACCAGCGGGTATGTTTTTTTTGGGATTTTTAACTTCTCCAGCGGCATGAATAATATCAATCCATCCGTCGTAGGTAAACAATACCACTCCAATACCCAAACCAGTTAAACGAAATAATTGAAGGATACCGCCTCCACTATGCTGTGACTCATTTAATGTGGGCTCCAGAAGGAGTGTGGTGTCCACAAGAAAAATGCTCATTACTACAATAAACAGCAATGCGGACACTTTTATGGTTGTTAATAAAATTTGGGTCCAACTGCTCCAAGATACACCAACAAGGTTAATGCCAACGAAAAAAACAATAACGGCAATACCAATGATTACCGGTTCAATGCCCGAACCTGAAAATTTGGTAAAAAATTCTCCAAATAAAATAGCAACTGCGGCAATAGAGCCCGGACCGGAAACCCACATATTGGTCCATACACGTAAAAATCCCAGACCATCCCCCCATCCTTCTTTGATAATAAAATAATCTGATCCGGATTCGGGGAAATAAGTACAAGTTTCAGCAACAGATAAGGCACCACATAGTATAATGAATCCACATAGACCCCATAAAAAATATATCTGCCAGGATTGGGTTGCAACAAGGGCCAACTCCTGAGGGGTATAAAAAATACCGGATCCCATCATATCACCCATAACAATGGATAAAACAGCTACCAGTCCAAGCTGCCTTTTTAAGGAATGGTTCATATTTAGTATCCGGTCATTAGGGTACTGGAATCATTAAATCCACAGCAATGGTATCTGCGAAGACAAAACCTTGAGGCGTTAATTTCAAACGGTTTCCGCCCAGTATATAATAATCTCCCCATTTTGATTGGTTACGCTCAATACTCTCGTTTACCATATTTAAATAAGATTTTGGAATTTGATTGAGATTGATGCCATTTTTGATTCGCAGCCCAAATCCAATCATTTCATTTGTACGATCTATATCCGATAATTCGTAAATATCTTGCCGAGGGAGTTCACCCTCTCCCAGCATTTTAATATAACTATCTAAATTGCGGACATTAGCAAAACGGTGAACACCATCATATCCGTGAGCCGAAGGTCCAAACGCCAAATATGGATCAATTTCCCAATAATGGATATTATGTTGGCAGTATTTTTCTGGTTTTCCCCAATTGGATATTTCATATTGCTCAAATCCACTTTCTTGCATCGTTGTTTGGGCGCATTGATAAAATTCGGCGCTTTGATCCTCATTAGGCATAGTAACTTCTTTTCGATTTACATATTGGTATAATTTCGTTCCCTCTTCAACGGTAAGGGAGTAGCAGGATATATGTTCCGGTCCCATATCCAATACACGCATCAGATCACGCTGCCAGATTTCCAATGACTGACCAGGAATATTAAAAATAAGGTCACAATTTATGTTCTCGAATCCGGTCATTCGTGCTATTTCAATTGTTTGGATTACTTCATCGGGGCCGTGGTTTCGGGTGAGGAATTGAAGCAAATCTGGTTCAAGCGATTGGACACCAATTGATAAACGATTTATGCCCAGATCATGAAATGCTTTTAATCTTGCTGCAGGCGCTTCACCTGGATTAGCCTCTAATGTAAATTCTGTTACATTGGATAAATTAAATTTGTTTTTTAGTGCTTGTATAACCTTTTCTAGTTGATCTGGCTGAGTAAGACTAGGTGTTCCGCCACCAATAAATATGGTATCGATAATCCAATCGCTGGTATCCAATTTGCATAATTCAATTTCCTTAATTAGTGCTTTGAAAAAGGTCGGTATAGCATCTTCTTTATCTGCCACTGTATAGAAGTCGCAATACATGCACTTTACCGTACAAAATGGAATATGGATATAGATGCCAGCCTTAGGCATTAGCCGCGCAGAAGTATTAATCAGCTAAACTGTGTAGATCATCCCGAATCAGGATGAGAATAGCCGATTGAGGAACAATAAGATAGTCTTCATTTTCAATTTTGACTTCAATCGACGCTTTATTCAAAAATAAAGCCACGTCGCCCAATTCGGCCTGTGTTGGTATATATTTTACCGGTGAATTATCTCTAGCAGACCATGGTTCATCTAACTGATCTTCGGGGTTACCCATGGGAATCCCAGGCCCCACTTCAACCACTACGCCGCTTAACACTTCCTGTTTCTCGATAACGCTAGGTGGTAGGTAGAGCCCTGCCTTGGACTTTTTCCCGCCTTTATCAGGACGGATCAGTATCCGATCGCCTACAATAAGTATTTGTTTGTTTTTACTTTTCATTATAGAAATTAGGGGAAATTAATGAATCTGAGCAAGGCCAAGGAAATCATTGGAAGTTGTAAACATAGACCCCGAAATTTTTGAATGGAAGTCAATGTAAAGATTATCGAAACAACTGATGAAAAAGCCGCTGTATTGGCGATTCGAAGAACTGTGTTTATTGAGGAACAAAATATTCCCCAAAACATTGAAATCGATGCAAATGAAGAAAAAGCAAACTATATTCTGGCTTACGTGGATGGCCAACCGGTGGGAACAGCGCGCTGGCGGGAAACAGAATTAGGCATAAAACTAGAACGATTTGCTGTATTACCACATTTTAGATGTCATGGTATAGGGAAAAAATTAACCCGATTTATACTGAATGAAATGAATAGTCAAAAATCGATTTATCTGAATGCCCAGGAATCTGTTATTCCTTTTTACCAAAAATGCGGATTTCAAACGGTGGGGCCTAAATTTGATGAAGCAAACGGTATTCCTCATCAAAAAATGATATATCTGGAGAGTGAATAGGATAAAGCAGTCGTTTTTCTGTCACAAATTTCCTCTTATATTCTGTTTAATTTCAATCATTCAAAAGCTAAATAAATAATATCCATGTCTGGTTCCATATTTAAACGAATGGGCAATATGCTGCTTCAGTATTGGCCACTGATTTTTATTTCGGTCGTTTCGGCCTTTGTATTTGTGGTCTTGAATAGTGCTTCCATTTGGCTCACAGCAACCCTGATTAACAATATCCTGACTGATTTCGATGAAATCATTAAAAATCAGGCTGAACTGGCCGGGAAATCCATTTTAACGGCTAATGAACAATTAAAATATTGGACCAATAAATTGATTCTCAGGGAAACGCCCCAGGAATCCTTAAAAATTCTATGTTTTACGATCTTGGGTGTCTTTTTCCTGAAGAACCTATTTCTGTATTTGAAGAATATTCTCATGCGCTTTGTCCAGCTAAAACTGGTTACAGAAATTCGTGAAAAATTGTATCAGCATATTCAGACACTTTCTTTGGGCTATTTTAATGAAAAACGCACTGGTGTAATCAGCTCAATCATAATTAATGATGTTCAACAGTTACAGACGACTTTATCGGTTGCCTTCTTGCGCCTGTTTGTTGAACCGATCAATATTCTTATGTTCTCTTCGCTTTTGTTTATTATCAGTTGGAAACTGGCCCTGATCGCCATTACGATTATACCCTTGGCGGGAGTATTCATTATTTACATTGGCCGAAGCATTCGCCGAAAGTCCCGGCGGACCCAATCAAAAATTGCGGAAATAATGAATATCCTGTCGGAAATACTTTCTTCTATTCGGATTGTGAAAGCTTTTGTGGTGGAAAAAGAAGAGATAAAAAAATTCAACCATGAGAGCCATAATTATTTCAAATTACTTTTCCAACGAGGGCGGTTGAATTTATTAGCCGGTCCGGTAACTGAAAGTTTTGGAGTGATAATTGGTGTAGTTTTACTGTGGTATGGAGGAATGGAAGTGTTGGCCCAGCAAAGCCTAAGCGCCGAAGATTTCATCCGCTTTATTCTGATTTTATTTTCTATTCTTGGTCCGATTAAACAGTTGAGTAATGTGAATGTCAAAATTCAAATGGGTATGGCTTCGGCCGAACGTGTATTTGGCCTTTTAGATACACCACCAGAAATTGTCGAAAAACTAAACCCCATCCACCTGAGGCCAATTGAACAATCCATTGGGTTTGAAAATGTGCATTTCGAATACAAGAATGGGGATGAGCGGGTTTTAGATCAAGTCAGTTTTTCAATTGATAAGGGTAAAAATGTGGCCTTAGTCGGTCCAAGCGGGGCGGGAAAATCCACTATCGCTGATTTGATCCCTCGTTTTTACGATGTGTCATCAGGAATGATTAAAATTGATGGTCATGACATTAGGGATGTAAGTTTGTCATCCCTCCGGCGCCAAATGGGAATTGTGACACAAGAAGTATTACTGTTCAATGATACAGTGAAAAACAATATTGCCTATGGCCAAAAAGATATGTCAGATGAAGCGATTCGCCACGCTGCTGAAGCGGCCAATGCGCTTAAATTTATTGAAGATATGCCGAAAGGATTTAATACAGTAATTGGGGAACGTGGGGTAAAATTATCGGGTGGACAAAAACAACGCTTGGCCATCGCTCGTGCCTTATTGAAAAATCCACCCATTCTGATTTTAGATGAAGCTACCTCAGCTCTGGATACTGAATCAGAAAAAATGGTACAAAAAGCGATTGAAGTATTAATGAAAGACCGCACGGCATTGGTAATCGCACACCGATTATCAACGGTTCAAAATGCTGATAAAATAGTTGTACTGGACAAAGGAAAAATTTTAGAGGTAGGTTCACATAAGGAACTATATGAAAAAGGGGGACTATACAGACGATTATATGACTTTCAATTTGACTAAAGAATAAAAATGGATAAAAAATTAAATATATTTTTCAGCAACTCAATTTCGGCCCATAAGTGGGGTGGTGGAGAGAAATGGATGATTACGGCTGCTTGCGGTCTTCAAGAGCGTGGGCATAGGGTGACCTTATCTGGTAAAGCAAATTCCATCTTATTAAACAAGGCTGAGGAAGCGGGTCTCAATATATTACCGTTGAACATTTATGCAGATTACAGCCCGTTTAAAATCTGGCATACAAAACGCATCCTGAAAAGAGAAAAAGTGGATGTGATTTTGCTAAACTTAAACAAAGATATTCGCGTAGCTGGGATTGCGGCACGCTTGGCCAAGGTACCGGTCATTATCGCCCGGAACGGGATTCAGCTTTTTTCTGATAAGTGGAAACATAAAAAGACCATAGGATTGGTCGATGGCATTATTACCAATTCCGAATCGATTCGTACTGCATACAATCGTTTTCCGTGGATGGCCCAGGATAAAACAACGGTAATCTATAATGGGTTAAAGATGAATGGTGCTGTTAAACCGGCTGATGTTTATACCATTTGGAATGTTCCAAAAGATCACCTTGTTTTTGTGGCGGCGGGACGGTTAACCAGTCAAAAAGGATTTGATCTTCTCATCGAAGCCGCAAACCGAATGAATGGAATGGCAAGGCCCTTTACTTTATTAATCGCAGGTATGGGGAAAGATCGGAAAGCATTGGAAAAACAAATTCGCGAGAGCAATTTAAATGGGCGCGTGAAGTTGATTGGTTTCCAGAATAATCTTTCTACAATTTTGAAAGCAGCCGATTATGTAATCATGCCCTCCCGGCAGGAAGGTATGCCTAATGTTGTCATGGAAAGCATGGCATTAGGAAAACCTATTCTGGCGGCCAATGTAAACGGTGTCCCGGAATTGATGGATCATCGTAAAACTGGATATATTTTTAAACCCATGAACGTGGATGCAATTTGTGAAGCGATGCATTTTGTATTAAATCAACATGGCAGTGATGAAATTTCAAATTGGGGAATAGCAGCTAAAGAACAGGTGGCTGATCATTTTACGTTGGATACAATGATCGATCGATTAGAATCCTATTTTTATGAGCAATATGGCCAATCCCACCGTTAGCCAGGCTCGATCTTTTCAGGAAAATCCAAGACATTATCCCCGAAAACTGCAAGTTGGAATTTATAATTTTTTCTCCAAACGAATACCATATAAGCCACTTCCGGCTAATCCGAAAAAAATTTTGGTTCAAGCACAAGAAAAAATCGGTGATGCGGTTTTATTGTTTCCCACTATTGGTGGATTACGGAAGCTTTTTCCTGCCTCAGTAATTCACCTTCTATGTTCAAGGATAAATGAGCCGCTTTTTCAATCGATTAAAGAGGTTGAAAAAACAATGGTTTACCGATCTGGGCGCCGATTTTGGAATGCATTGAAAGAGACAAAATATGATTTATTTTATAATGCAAAAGATCATCCATCAATCACCGCCTTTAAAATTTCAAAAAATGTTAGGGCAAATGTAAAGGTATGTATCGCCCATCGCCGAATGGAACAACATTATCATCATGGATTAACCTCGAATAATACCTATCGAATTCTGCAAAAGAATGCTATGATCCTTCGGGCTTATGATCTCGATTTTACGATTAAATCATTTTTTCCAAATGTTGAATTAAATCGTCCAAAAAATGAGAATCAAATTTCAATTAATTTGTCTTCTGGAAGTTGGTTACGTAAATGGCCCTTAGAAAATTGGATCACATTGATTGATTTAGTCTTAAAAAAAAATAAGGACTACCAAATAAATGTATTTGTAGAAGGCAATGATTTTCATCTAGCAAAACAAATCGAAAAAAAATTTAGTTCGGCAATTAACCTGGTTCACCCTTTGCATTCCATTCTTGAAGCAGGTCCAATCATTCAAAATTCAAACCTGTTGATTTCACCTGACACGGCTATGATTCATGTCGCTGATTCTGTCGGTACGCCGATAGTGGGTTTATACTCGGGGGATCACCGTAATGTAGAAAGATACAGGCCTTATTGGGTAAAATATAAAATTCTGCAATCACAATCATTATCCATCCAAAATATTAAACCCATTGAAGTTTTCAATGCTTTTCAAGAATTGATAAATTAAAGCCAGATAATGATCAAGGTTCTGTTTGAAAATCATCATCTTTATTATTTACCTAATTTCATTCCCATAATCGATGAAATGAGGGGGAGAGGGGGTTATGAAATTGTTGCCTCAATTCCATTTATGATGGGAAAAAAAGAAAAGGAAATATTCCATTCCACTTGCAAAAAGCTGAAGATTAAAACAGTGGCTGAAAAAGATGAAAAGTCCCGCATTGATGCACTAAGACAAAAGACATTTGACGTAATAGTGGTAGGTAATGTGGGCCAGCTTAAACCAATAGTTCAAAATAAAACTCTAGCCGTTATGGTCTATCATGGGATTGGTTTAAAACAATCCTATTATAATGATATTGATGAACGGATTGATGTGCGTTCTGTAGAATCGGAGCCGCGTTTAAATGAACTGAAAGCACATGGGCACACTAATTTGGTTCTCACCGGATTTACCAAATGTGATCCTCTTGTTACTTCAAATGACTCTGGAAAATTATTATTGCAAAAATTCGGCTTAGATCCAAATCGGAAAACGGTTTTGTATGCCCCTAGTTTTTATCCATCATCGCTGGATCAATTGGCACCTGTATTAGGAAAACTCAGCTATGAAACCAATATTATTGTTAAACTTCATAACTTCAGCTGGTATCAGGATCGGTATTTGTATCAAAGCAAGGAAATGGAAAAGCTAGCCAGTGAATATGCAAAAATTGTTTTAATACCGCCAGAGGATTATAATATAATACCCTACTACAATATGGCTGATCTGCTGGTTTCGGATATTTCATCAACCATGTTTGAATACCTTTACTTGAATCGTCCAATCATCATGGCGGAATGTTATACCCTCAGATTGAAACACCGAATTTTTAATAAACGATTTTTGAAAAAATTAGATTTGGAACGAATGGAAGGTGTCGATTTTGGATTCCGTCTGAATAATCCTGAAGATTTACCCTCTCTAGTTTACCATGCACTGGAATACCCAAATGATTTAAAATTGGAACGTTTAGCAGCACAATCAGAATATCTGTATAAAATGGATGGAAAAGCTTCTGTTCGTTTGGTTGATGCTATAGAATATAAGCTGGCAGGGGGCTCAATTTGATGATTGGGGTATTTTGTTCTAATACAGGCTTAACACGACACTATAAGGGCTGAATAAATTGAGGATTGGTGTATTCTGCCCAAATTGGGTTGGTGATGCTGTCATGGCGTTACCTTTTTTTAACGCTTGTAAAGAGGAATTCCCTGATGCAACAATATTGGTGATTTGCAAATCCTGGGTGGTACCCATTTTTGAAAACCACCAGTTAATTGATGGTATTATTTCCTTTCAAAAAAAAGATTTAAACGGATTCAGGTCCACTGCTAATTCCGGACGTAGTTTAAATGCACTTGATTTGGATAAATTTTATTTATTGTCCGATTCATATCGAGCTGCTTATTTAGCCAAAAAATCACAGACAACCCACCGAATCGGATTTCCCGGTCAAGGAAGGTCAAGGTTACTTACTGAGATTATTCCCAGGCCAAAAATGAAAATGCACCGATCCCTGCAATACCTCTATTTATTGAATGGATTTCATCGTGGTATGAAACCTGGCAATCACGGAATTGAGTTGCAGGACGAAGAAAAGCAATGGGCTAAACAGGAGTTGGCGGAAATCGGATTAACTAATCCAATCGCTTTATTCCCATTCAGCGTGGCCTCCTCACGAAGTATTCCCCAATTAAAGGTGTTGGAAATGCTGGAGAAAACGTCTGAGCCCATTTTAGTCTTAGGTGGAAAAGGAGATCGAACAAAAGCAGAAATATTGGTAGAAGCATCCGTAAATAAAAATATTTACACAGTTGCCGGACATTATGGGCTTAGGGATAGCATGGCCTTGATTTCACAGTGTAAGGGTGCCGTGTCTACAGATAGCGGCCTGGGTCATATTTCAGCAAATTTGGGTGTACCAACCGTATCTCTTTTTGGTGCCGGTGATTCGGGATCTACCGGACCGATCGGCCCTTACACAAAAATTATAAATGAAAATGTTCACTGTAGCCCTTGTCTAAAAAATAAGTGCCACAATAGAAATGAACCCCTTTTATGTCTTAATGAAATCCTTCCCGATTTACCGTGGAAAGTATTATCAGAACTCAAGGCATAAATACTGAATGGATTTCGACAGAAATCGTTATTAAATCATTGGATAAAGTTGGGACAGAAATTCAGTAATTTCCCGCTTGTTAATTAAATTCTTTAAAAAAGAGGTAACAATGGATTATGTAAAACCTGAAGGAAAACTGGGTATTCTTATTCCTGGAATGGGGGCTGTTGCTAGCACATTTATTGCCGGAATTGAAGCAATAAAAAATGGAAATTTGAAGCCAATTGGCAGTATGACACAGATGGGAACGATACGCTTGGGGAAGAGACCGGAAAACCGTGTTCCATTGATAAAGGATTTTGCTCCACTCGCTGATTTGGACGATTTGGTATTTGGTGGGTGGGATATTAACGAAGAGAACTTATACGAAATATGTGTTCGTTCAGGTGTGTTGGATAGATTTCTTATTGATTCAATGAAAGAGTCTTTGGAACAATTAGAAGTATGGCCCGCGGTATTCGATAAAAATTATGTTAGAAGATTAGAAGGAACCTTCATCAAAACTGGCCCCAATAAAATGGATTTGGCTAATCAGGTGGAAGAAGACATTAAGAATTTCACGAAAAAACACGATACCAGGGCCAATGTTATGATATGGTGCGGAAGTACTGAAATATTTTTTAAATCTCAGGATGTCCATTCTTCACTTGAAAAATTTGAGGAAGGGCTTCTTAATAATGATCCCGACATTTCTCCCAGCATGATTTATGCTTATGCCGCTATCAAAAATGGTATTCCTTTTGCAAATGGCGCACCGAACCTGACTGTGGATATCCCTGCCTTGAATGAACTTGCTAAGGCGAAGGATTCACCCTTGGCCGGGAAAGATTTCAAAACAGGTCAAACGCTTATGAAAACGATTCTGGCCCCGGGATTGAAAGCAAGACAAATTGGTATTAATGGTTGGTTCTCAACAAATATTCTCGGCAATCGGGATGGGGAAGTGTTGGATGATCCGGATGCTTTTAAAACCAAGGAAGAAAGTAAGCTTGGTGCTTTAGATTATATCCTCCAACCTGAACTTTATCCGGATTTGTATAATGACTTATATCATAAAGTGCGTATTAATTATTACCCGCCCCGAGGTGATAACAAGGAGAGTTGGGATAATATAGATATTTTTGGATGGCTTGGTTATCCGATGCAGATAAAAGTGGATTTTCTTTGCCGGGACAGCATTTTAGCGGCACCAATTTGCCTGGATTTAGTCCTATTTTTAGACTTAGCTAAACGGGCCGGCATGATTGGTATCCAAGAATGGCTCTCATTCTTTTTTAAGAGTCCCATGACCCTTCCTGAGTTATATCCCGAACATGATTTATTTGTCCAACTCGCGAAACTGAAAAATACGCTTCGGCATATCATGGGTGAGGAATTAATAACCCATCTTGGGTTGGACTATTACGAAGAATAATAGATGAAACTCATCATCATTGCCGCTGGTCAAGGAAGTCGTATCCGGTCTGTAACGGATGGAATTCCTAAAACGTTGCTCAGATTGAAGGGGAAATCTTTATTAGACAGGGTTTTGGAAAACGCCGCTTCTGTAGGAATTAAGGAGGCTGTGGTTGTTACGGGTTACAGAAGTCCCGATTTAGTATCGTATATTGACAATCATAAATTTGAAATTAATGTTGAAACCGTCTATAACGGGAATTGGGATAAGGCAAATGGCCTGAGTGTTTTAGCTGCAAAGCCGCTAATCCCCAATGGGGAACCTTTTCTGATTTCTATGAGCGATCATGTTTATGATGCCGAATTATTGAATAATATTTTCCAGAACAGTTTAGATAATTACGATGCTTTAGTTGGTTTGGATTTTCGGATTAATAATATTTTCGATATTGACGATGGAATGAAAGTTTCAGTTGATAAAAATACCAATACAACAATTACCGGTATGTCTAAAACTTTATCTGAGTTCGATGCAATTGACTGTGGTGTGTTTAAATGCAACTTTAGTTTCTTCAATACCTTGGAAACCGCTAATGAATCAGGTAATTGCAGTTTGGCAGATGGCTGCAATTTATTAATCAGTGAAGGGAGAATGGGTGGTGTGGATATCGGTAATTTATTTTGGATGGATGTAGATACGCCAGAAGCTATTGAAGCATTAGTTTAACCCGTTGCATATTCGAGGAAGGCAACTCTTTTTGATGACATTTTTGAAGAAAGTAAGATCGAAATACATATTATTTTAAAAAAATAATCAAATATGAAATAGATTGACTATGTCAATCCAAGCATCAATCTAGTTGATGCAATCCAAAACATGTAATGTCTTGGTATCTTCAATTAAGAATTACATGACTTAATTTGCACAACGGTTTAGTTTAGTAATTAGTTTGCTTAATTTTTAATATGGCGGAGCAATTGAACTTATCAAAATCAATCTATTATTATGCTAACCAGGTATATGAATATTCTTACGTAAAATTAATTTATAGTCATCTTGGAGGGACTTTTTTAGTCCGGAAAGCCAATCGAAAGTTCCGAGCAAAATGGTATTTTCGCCAGAGTCAGCGTAAGCTTTCCAATAATCCGGCTTTTACTAAACAGCCAAAGATTATGGTTAAGAATGTGAATCAAATTCCCTTTGACTTGCCGGGAATTATTATTTCAAACAGCAATACGATTGTTCAACGTAAGAAGGACACTGCTAAAGCCATATTTATGGGGCATGGTACTGGTGATAAACGTTATGGGGGGAAATCCAGTGCATTAGAATCATATGATTACCACTTTATTTCCGGGCCAAAACACATGGAGAAACTCAACGATTCAAATGTCAGAATCCCGGAAAACAATTTAGTAAAAATTGGTAATGCCCGTTTTGATGAAATAGTAAATAATGAAATTGATATAACCGCTTACGCGAATTATCTAGGTGTAAAGGATCGGAATCGTAAAACTATTTTATATGCGCCAACCTGGAAATGGGGAGCGGGAACGCTTCATCAATATGGATATAGATTCTGTCAGGAGTTTACAAAAGAATATAATCTGATCATTCGGCCGCACTATTTTGATCGAAAGTATATTCTAAAATTTAAATTATGGGCCAAATCAAAAGGCCTAAAACACATATATTTTTCGAATCCTGCGAATATATTATCCAATGATACAATGTTCGATTTTGCTCTTTCGGATATGCTGATTAGTGATACATCCTCGATTCTATACGAATACCTGATCACACGGAATCCAATTATAATAGCAAATACTAAACATGTAGATTTACATAATGTGTCGCCGGAAATGGATATTTCAACGATCGCGAATAGAATGGGAAAAAAGGATAATATTTTAAAAGTGGTGGAAAGTGTTTTTGCCCATCATGACCCACAGGATTTTGAAAAAATGCTTCATCATTGTTTTTATTTCAATGATGGTAAATCCATAGATCGAATTTCAGAATTTTTATCTTCGGCCAACCTTGATACAAGTTAATTAAACCAATAAATTATTTTTCACCACAATAACTATCAGCCTTAATTTCCGCGCTTATGAAAGCTGTTATCCTTGCCGCTGGCGTTGCACGCCGTCTCTATCCGCTTACATACTCCATCCCGAAATGCCTAATTGAAGTTGGAAGTAAGCCGATTTTAGACTGGCAGCTGGAAGCCCTAAAATCATCAGGTGTTACCGATATTATTATGGTTGTTGGTTATTACCGTGAATCAATTATTACACATGTGCAAAATAATTTTCCGGATATGAATTGTGAATTTGTAATCAATCATCACTATTTCGAAACAAACACAGCCTATTCACTTCATCTGTGTAGCGATTCAATAAAAGATCAGAACTTTATACTCATGAATGCTGACGTCCTTTACCCTCGGGAAGTATTGCAACGTGTAATCCAATCATCTCACGACACAGTTCTGGCAGTTGAAATTAAACCTTGCGGAAGGGAAGAAGTCAAAGTGATTGAAGGGAATAAGAATCGGCTCGTGGCGATTGGAAAAGAACTGATTGAAGATAACACACTGGGTGAATTTATTGGTGTGGCCAAATTCTCCACCGAATTCTCAACAGCATTTCGAAATTCACTGGATCATCTTATCAATGCTGGGGGTACGGCAGATTATTTTGAAGCAGCCATCCACCCATTAATGCCTGAACATTCAGTTTATTATGAAGATGTTTCTGATTTACCATGTATTGAAATTGATTTTATTGAGGACCTAGAAAAGGCCCGCGAACTGGTCAATTCAGACTGGTTCAAATAATATTCTGTGTTCCCTGATCACCTGATTATCGATTTTGACAGCACCTTTATCACCGTAGAATCCCTGGATGAATTGGCACTTATAGTTCTGAAAGATGATCCAGAAAGCGCCCAGCGATTAGAAAGGATCCGGGAAATTACCCGTGCCGGGATGGAGGGAAGTATTCCCTTTGATGAATCTTTATCAAAGAGGATGGAATTGCTGGATATAAATCAAAGAGATATTCATGCGGCGACTATCGCTTTAGCAAAAAAAGTGACTCCGTCATTTAAGCGGAATAAACAATTTTTGAAGGAAAATGCACAGAACATTCTGATTATTTCTGGTGGATTTTATGAAATGATTATTCCAATTGTATCGGAATATGGTATACTTGAAAATCAGGTTTTTGCCAATAAATTTGTTTATGAAGCAACAGGCCGGATTACCCAGGTGGACGCCCAAAATATTATGGCGCAGTCCGGGGGAAAAGTCGCCCAGGCCAATACATTGAATTTGACTAGTGAAATACATGTAATAGGAGACGGATATACCGATTATCAAATTAAGTCCGAAGGGCCAGCAACAAAATTTTTTGCCTTTATCGAAAATATCCGCCGTAATACTGTGTGTGAGGTAGCGGATGTTGTCTTATCCAATATTGATGATTATATCAAATTTGTCGCTGAATAGTCGAAATTTTTTTCATCAATTTTCCCTAAATTGCATTTCAACTTATACTTAATCTTTTGAATTAAGGCAGATATGCTTCAGAAAGTACTATCAGAAAAAATTCCCCGGTGGCAAAAGGAAATTCATTCAGTTATAAATGAAAAGGGTGATGTTATAATCAGTGATGTGTCCGTATCTCAGGCTTATGGAGGAATGCGCGGCATTAAAGGACTTACATGTGAGACTTCATCCGTTTCGCCCGATAGCGGACTGATCATCCGTGGTTATCCATTATTAGATATTACACATATATCTCCCGAAGAAGTTTTTTATCTTTTACTCACTGGCGATTTACCCAATGATGATGCATTAAGAGATATACAAAATAATTTAAAAACCCACCAGGATATTCCCGGTTACGTATGGCAGATTCTTAAAACAATGCCGCCAGACTCACATCCAATGACGATGTTAACGACAGCAATTCAGAGTATGCAGGTAGATAGTCTTTTCGCCAGAAAATATGATGAGGGTATTCCCAAAACAGATTATTGGAAATGGACACTGGAAGATGGGATACGCCTGGTCGCTAAACTCCCGGCGATAGCAGCTGGTATTTACCGCATACGTTTTAGCAAGGGTGATCGCATTACACCTGATAATTCACTGGATTGGGCAGGAAATTTTGCGCATATGCTAGGAATTGAAGATGATGATTTTAAAAAATTGATGCGCCTATACCTTATGCTCCATTGTGATCATGAAGGCGGCAATGTCAGCGCATTCAGTTCTCTGACAGTTGCTTCCGCGTTATCGTCCCCTTATTTATCTGTGGCTGCGGGTCTAAATGGATTGGCAGGACCACTCCATGGTTTGGCTAACCAGGGATGTTTAAAATTTGTTCTCAAGGTGCGGGAACATTTTGATGGATGTCCGTCTCAGGAAGCACTGAAACAATTTTGTTGGGATCACTTGAATAGCGGACAGGTTATCCCCGGTTATGGCCATGCCGTATTGCGCTGCCCGGATCCACGCTTTATTGCTTTTATGGCGTTTGGCAAGGATCATATTAAAGATGATGATATTTTTTCAATTGTTCGTGCACTTTTTGAAGTAGTTCCTCCCGTACTTAATGAGCAGGGGAAAGCGAAAAACCCTTGGCCCAACGTGGATGCGGTATCTGGATCGCTACTTTATTATTATGGCTTAACAGAATTCAATTATTATACTGTCTTATTTAGCATGTCCCGTACCATGGGGATGATTTCACAAATGGTTATCAACCGGGCCCTTGGTATTCCCATTACTCGGCCAAAATCTGTTACTACCGACTGGATAAAACAAAATGCATAATCAAGTGGAATTTGTGAACCCTGATAGGATAATGTAAATTCCATGAAATCAGAGAAATGAATATGAATATTGAATTTGATGATGAATTATCCCGCATGGATGAATTGGAGAAGGAATCTGACTCGCCCATAAATAAAGCATTATCCCTTGATGATCCTATCTCAGATTTAAAATTAAGGGCACATCCAATCGTTCAAACAGGTACGAAGCTTCAATCCGTTATAGATACTCTCCGTGATCAAAAAGTTGGTTGTGTAATGGTAGAATCCAATAATGAAATTGTAGGCATTATGACCGAAAGGGATTTTCTTCTTCGGACCATCGCAAAGGGTTTAGATATGGAAAAAGAAGTCATTGATGATTTTATGACACCCAATCCTGAAACCTTGCAGGCGGATGATCCGATTGCCTATGGCTTGAATAAAATGCATGTATTTGGTATTCGTCATATCCCAATGCTTGGACCAGATAATAAAATACTTGGCTTGGTATCAGTGAAAGATGTCATTGCCCATATCGGTAACTATTATGCCGATCAAATTGTAAACCTGCCTTCTCAGCCAGATCGAAAAGCTCTAGATCGACCTGAGGGGGGGTAGTGTCCTCTTTTCTGCATTAAGTTCTCCGTCTTCACATTAATCATGAGACGGTTCATACCTATCAGTTTTTGTATCCTCTTAATAGTTGGATGTGCGTCCCATCCAACCATCAATCCCCATTTACCGGAAGCGGGTAAGGCCAAAAAAGGATATGCCTTTTCTACAGAAAATGTTTTTCCTTATTTATGGTATCGAAAAGGGATATCGGATAAAAGTGAAATTGGTTTGCGTTTGGGTCTGCCTTTTTATGGTACAGGCATTGATTACAGCCGAGTACTTTATCAAAAAGATAATAAATGGGATATGATCAATCTGGCTTGGTCGGTGAACCCAAACTTTAACGTGGATGCAACCTATTACAAATTTAAGACTAAAATAGGATCCGATAAGTTTGTGAAATCCCGCTGGTGGGGTCTTAGGGGAATGGTTATTTCAAATGGCATTACAAATCATACCAGCAACCGTATTGGTATATTATTTGGTATGCAACGGAACCCGCGTTGGGGATTTGAAATGGGTTATTTCCATGATCCTACATCCATTCCAATCACAGAACTTTTTAATCCAAAATGGGATCCAACAGCGGATGGGGTGTCATCTCGATTCTCCGATAAACCGATGAAAGATAAATCAACAGGATTCCCATCGGAATATTCACGCCTTACAGGTATGTCCTTTAGCATTTTCTTTGATCTCGATGCACCAAAAAAAGAGAAAAAAAAGTAGAATAATAATATCAGGCACTAAGTTCTAAGTACCACCTGAGTTGTTTTATCTATGTCTTTAACCAAAACCATTAAATCTTATTTTGACCATAGTGTCGCTTCGATTTTTAATGGAGCCTCTAACAAACACCCAATCATTGTACTAAATGCGCTGAAAAATATCATTGGGGATGATCGCCAAAATCCTTCCCAGCGTTTGTTGGATGCAATGGCAGCTCTGGCAGAAAAATATCCCCAAAGAAAGGACGATAAAGCTGTTCTAGATACATTAGCTAAAGAGGGATTAGGGAATACGGTTTTTATTGCTGATCTGGAGGATGCTTGTCAAAGCGGGGATTCGTTAGCAATGGAAAAGGAAGCCGCCCGCGTTCAATGGGTTAGTGAAAATGGTCTGGCAGGGCTCGATTGTCTTATTGAGGTGGCACTGCAGGATTTTGACCGGTTAGGCACATTTGCATATCACTTACAACGGGCTAATATTTTTCAACAGGATGTAAAAAATACCTGGCACTATTCCAGATCTTTGCTGAAAGAAATAGTCAAAGCACCCCTGCCAGTACCTCATTCTAAAAAGGATGTCAATCCTGAATTGATAATGAATACAATATTAACAAAAAGAATCGATTCCCCAATCTCAAATTTTGCTGCTGCTATCAGATTATGGGAGGGAGAATATGTCAGAATCTCTGGATATCGCCGTGAACTTTCCCACTGGTACAGTAAGTTTAATTTTGACCAACAAATTGAAATCAATGAAAAAGGGATGAAAGGTTTAGAGAATTATGTTAAAAATGGCGGTAACTTTTTTATTCAAATGGCTGAAGAATTGACCACAAATCAAGAATGGGAACTGCAAATCATTGAATTAGAGGCACTTCGATATTTTTCGAACAAAGTAACATCCAATAAGGATCTAGTAGATATTTCATCTTACTTAAAGGAAATAATGAAATGAAAATCGGCGGATATGACCTCTACAGCATTGAAACTAGCCGTTTTGGTCTAGATGGGGGTGCTATGTTTGGGATCATACCTAAACCCTTGTGGGAAAAGGAAGCACCAGCTGATGACAAAAACAGAATTCATATGGTGACCCGTTCATTACTATTAGTGGGTCACGATCGAAAAATCATTGTTGATACGGGTAATGGTGATAAATGGGAGGATAAATTCAAGACCATGTATGATATTGATACGGAGTCTGTAAATATGGATTCTTCCCTAGCAAAGTATGGTTTTACACCAGAAGAAATTACGGATGTATTTTGTACACACCTTCATTTTGACCATATAGGCGGGAATACAAAAATTGTGGATGAAAAACTGGAACCGGTCTTTTCCAACGCTACCTATTGGATGCAGAATGAAAACTGGGAACTAGCTAATTCCCCTAATGAAAAAGACCAAGGGAGTTTCATGGAGGCAGACTGGTCTATACTCGCAGAAAATGGCATGATAAAGATGGTGGATGGGAAAGAGCCCTTTTTACCCAACATTGAAATTGAATTGTCTTATGGTCATACCACCGGAATGATGATGCCAAAAATTCAAGACAGTTCCAATACTATGATTTATGTGGCGGATTTGGTCCCAATGGCGGCTCACATTCCATTGCCATGGGTGATGGCCTACGATATGCATCCTGTCTTGACTATTCAGGAGAAACGAGTGCTTCTGCCAAAGGCTGTGGATGAAAATTGGCACCTATTTTTTGAACATGATCCGATTCACCAGGCCTGTACGGTTCAATTTGATGGAAAGCACTACCGACTAAAAGAATCTGTTACCGTCAGTGAATGAAGCGGCGGAAAAAGAAGCTCTGTTTCAAAAGGGCTTAATGGAATATGAAAAGGGCGATTATTTTGAAGCCCACGAAGCTTGGGAAGATCTCTGGTCCGACTACAATTTAACCGACCGCAAATTTATCCAGGGCCTAATTCAGCTTTCGGTCAGTTTTGTTCATTTGCGGAACGGCAATATGAACGGTGCACGGAGTCTCTTGAAAAAATGCAGTGAAAAATTCCAACCGTATCAGCATTTGCAAAGGGGGATCAATATGGATGAATTAAAAATGGGCATTGAAACGGTAGCTTTGGCATATGAAGAAATTGATGATCCCACAATATTTGATTGGGATCTGGTTCCCAGTTTGAAAGAATAATATGAAGGATATTGCACTGTTTGTGAAAGATTTCCAGAAAGGAACGGAATTATCGAACCATCTGGCTGACATCGATATGCATGTAACGTTTGCCGAATCGATTTATGATTTGCCTGATCAATGCCAAATTGGAATCATAGATTTGGATGATGAGAAATTTGGCAATGTAGAATTTGTATCGGAGCTAAATCGACATACTGGTATGATGCTACTGGGATATATGGAAAAAATCACAAAGGATATCCAAGATAAACTAAAAGCCGCCGGATGTAATATGATTTTACCCAGTGCATCGGTGGTGAAAAATATCCAGAGTGTTATTCAGGAAATAACTAAATGAGAGAAAGCCAAGCGAAAAAAAAAGGCCGAGCAGCAATGGTAACACAGGCCTTGTCTGAGGCCTATCCGAATGCCAAATGTTCACTACATTACAAAACTCCCTACGAACTGCTCATAGCCACCATCCTTTCGGCCCAATGCACAGATCACCGCGTAAATCAGGTAACACCGTCTTTATTTAAAAAATATTCGACCTTGGAAGATTTTGCTTATTGTGATGTAACAAAACTAGCGAAAGATATCCATTCCTGCGGATATCATAATCAAAAGGCGCGCAGTATTCAAGGAGCTAGTTTGAAGATAGTAGAAGAGAACGATGGTCAGATTCCTGATAAAATGGAGGCTCTTGTAAAACTTCCAGGAGTGGGGCGTAAAACTGCCAACTGTGTTTTGGGGGAAATTTATCATGTACCATCAATGGTGATTGACACCCATATGGTGCGTATCATGAACCTGCTCAAATTCACAGCAACAAAAGATGCAAAGAAGATTGAGTTTGATCTGATGGAATTGTTTGATGAGAAAGATTGGGTTAAGTTGACTCATATGGTGATTGATCATGGCCGCGCTGTCTGTATTGCGCGGCGACCAAAATGCCAAGACTGTGTTATTTCACATTTTTGCCCATCGGTCGGAATAAAAATATAAATATCATCGAAAAAAGGGGGCTTTTCCGTCAGTAGGTACTAAATTAACTAGTTAATAATAATTGTAGCATACAAATAAAATGAATAATCCGTATTTAACCAAAGTTTTCCACTTCAATGCTGCACATCAATACGGTCATTCTGATTGGTCCAAAAAAAAGAACCGGGAGATATTCGGTGCTGATGCTAAAGTGCATGGACATAATTATACACTGGAAGTTATGGTCACCGGAAAAATCAATCCAGAGACAGGGTTTATTATTGATTTAGATCATTTAAAAAATATTGTTGATACACATGTGATTCGTGTACTCGATCACAGCCAAATTGAAAAAGAAATTGAATGGTTTAAGAATAAACAACCTAGTTCGGAAAACTTGGTCATGTTTATTTGGGAGAAAATAGATCCGCGGGTAAAGGGCGCACGTCTGCACCGACTTCGTCTAAAAGAGACACCCACAATTTTCACGGATTATTATGGTCCGCAAAACGATCACTGATGGAATTTAAAAACCGTTTATATCTTATATTGGCCGGCATATTTATTGCCTCTCTGGTCACATGTAATTTGATTGCGAATAAGTTTGTAACAGTTGATTTTGGCTTTAAGGTTTTTGTTGTTTCTGCTGGTATTCTCCCTTATCCATTAACATTCCTTGTCACAGATTTAATTTCAGAGCTTTACGGACAGAAAAAGGCTAACCTCGTGGTCTTTTCAGGTTTTATTGCTTCATTATTTGTTTTGTTATTTTTATGGCTTGGAGGTCAGTTTAACTCAATACCTACTTCAATCGTTGATGATGTTACTTATAATGCGGTCTTTCAAAATGCGTGGAGGCTTATTGCAGGATCTATGATAGCCTATTTATTTGCTCAGTTCATCGATGTAAGAATTTTTCACTTTTGGAAGAAGTTGACAAATGGAAAACATTTATGGCTTAGAAATAATGGTTCAACGATAGCTTCACAGTTGGTGGATACAACATTAGTAATATGTATCATATTTATTGGAGTATGGGAAACAGATCAAATATTTTCAGCAATTATAGATGGATGGTTGTTTAAGATGATGATGGCATTAATCGATACACCAATTATCTATGGAATTATTTATCTATTAAAAGGAAAGATTGATATAGCTCATGATTAATAACAAAAACTTTCATTTAGTTAGGAGTCGATGTAATGACTAAACAATTTGATCAACTAGAAAAAATTACAAGAAATTTAATTGAAACGATTGGAGAGGATCCAAACCGAGAAGGATTGAAAAAAACGCCGAAACGTGTCGCTAAATCCTGGGAATATTTCTCGGAAGGATACCACGCTGATCTAAATAATATTATTAATGAAGCAGTCTTCCATGAGGATTGCAGTGAAATGGTGGTAGTCAGAGATATCGAATTTTTCTCAATGTGTGAACATCATATGATTCCTTTTTTTGGTCGGGCACATGTAGGTTATTTGCCCAATGGCAAAGTGATTGGTCTATCAAAAATTCCGCGGATTATAGATATGTTCTCTCGCAGACTTCAACTTCAAGAACGGTTAACATCTCAGGTAGCCAACACATTGGAAGAGGTGCTAAAACCAATTGGTGTAGCTGTTGTAATGGAAGGCCGCCATCTCTGTATGCAGATGCGCGGTGTGGAAAAACAAAATAGCTATGCATCCACTTCCGCTATGCTGGGCCAATTTAGAAAATCTGCCGAAACAAGAGCTGAGTTTTTAAGCATTATTGGAAAATGAATTTTTGCCAAACACCCAAACCACCATATTATGCGGTGATTTTCACCACAATGCGGGTAAATAATTCCAGTGACGGTTATAACGAAATGGCTGAAAAAATAGATCAAATGGTAAAAGATCAGCCGGGGTATTTAGGGATGGAATCAGTACGCGATGAAAATGGTTGTGGGATTACGGCCTGTTATTGGAGTGATGCGGCATCGATCTCCAAGTGGAAGCAGAATCTTGCACATCAGGAAGCCCAGACGAAGGGTATGAGTGATTGGTACGAAGATTATTTTTTACGGGTAGCAAAAGTTGAAAGAGATTATGGAACAGTTTGACATTATTGTTTTAGGTGGTGGACCTGGCGGTTATGTTGCTGCGATCCGTGGAGCGCAATTAGGTAAAAAAATTGCAATTATTGATGAAGATCGATTGGGTGGTATATGCCTGAACTGGGGATGTATCCCAACAAAGGCACTGCTCAAAAATGCGGAAATTCTTAACTATGTTAAAAACAGCAAAAAATTTGGTATTAATATTCCAAAATATGATGTGGATTTTGGTAAAACAATCAAACGCAGCCGGGATGTATCTGATCGTCTATCCAAAGGCGTTGAATTTTTAATGAAGAAAAATAAGATTACCCACATAACTGGTCGTGGCGTGTTCAAATCAACTAATAAAATTCAAGTTGAAAAAGGCAAAAAAAAGAATACCCTCAAAGCGGAAAAGATTATAATAGCCACTGGCGGACGACCACGTGTATTCCCGGGAATGGAACCAGATAGAAAACAAGTGATCACATCCAAGGAGGCCATGATTTTAAAAGCTCCACCCAAAAAGATGGTGATCATTGGTGCCGGGGCGATTGGTGTGGAATTTGCCTATTTTTATAATGAGTATGGAACTGAGGTTCACCTTATTGAGATGATGCCAGATATCCTCCCGATAGAGGATGTAGATGTTTCAAAAGAAGTAGAAAAAAGTTTCAAGAAATCTGGAATCAAGATTTATAAAGAAACAAAAGTGACTAGTATTAAAAAACTAAAAACCAAAGTGAAGGTAAATGCTAAAAAGGGGGATAATACCCAGGTTCTAAATGCGGATATTGTATTGGTAGCGACAGGAGTTACAGGAAATATTGAAAATATTGGCTTGGAAGAAATTAGTGTTGCCACCGATCAAGGAGCTATAACCATCAATGAGTTCAATCAAACCTCGGTTCCAAATATTTATGCTATCGGTGATGTCTCCGGCCCGCCTTGGCTGGCACATTTAGCTTCTGCCCAGGGGCATGTGGCAGTTGAACATGCAGCAGGGAATACCACCCATCCCGTCGATTATAGCAATATCCCCGCATGTACCTATTGCCAGCCTCAGGTGGCTTCACTGGGCATGACAGAAACGGCAGCCAAAGATAAAGGACACCAAATTAAAGTTGGAAAGTTTGAATTTCGAGCCAGTGGGAAAGCCTTAGCGACTGGAGATTCTACTGGATTTGTCAAAATTATTTTTGATGAAACATATGGAGAATTATTGGGCTGTCATATTGTCGGTAGTGAAGCGACAGAAATGATTGCTGAATTGGGTGTGGCCAAAACATTAGAAACAACTTGGCAGGAAATTGCCATGACGGTCCATGCCCACCCAACATTATCTGAAGCTATAATGGAAGCTGCTTTGGATGCATTTGGACAAGGTGTGCATCAGTAAATGTCTATTCAAGCAAATATCAAAGTGATTGATCTCGGTCATATGGATTATCAGTCCACCTGGGACCTTCAAAAGTATTATCACAAGAAGGTTTTAAATGGGGATACACCAGACACGCTATTGCTTGTAGAGCACGAGTCTGTTTACACACTAGGAAAAAATGCGAATGAAAATCATCTACTCCAATCCGCTGCAGCTGATGCAAAGATATTTCATATCGAACGTGGTGGCGATATCACTTATCATGGGCCCGGCCAATTAGTAGGATACCCAATCCTTGATCTTCATCGGTATACCACAAGTATAAGTTGGTATATGCGTAGACTAGAACAAGTTATTATCGATACACTAAATGAATATGAAATTAAAGCAGATGTCAAAGAAGGATTAACAGGTGTTTGGGTAGGTGATGAAAAAATTGGAGCCCAGGGGGTACGAATTTCACGATGGGTTACCATGCACGGTTTTGCTCTGAATGTAAATACAGACCTGGATTATTACAGTGGTATTATCCCTTGTGGTATTTTTGAATACGGTGTTACGTCTATGGAAAAGATTATTGGGGAAAAACTAAATATGGGTGAAGTGAAAAAAAGTATATTAAAGTCATTTCATCAGGCATTTCAAAATCAGGAAAAGGCGGGTGTGATTTAATGCCCAGGCTGCACGGATTTCAGAAAAAAGAATTATTAGAAATATACCGAAAAATGGTATTGGCCCGAAGGCTGGATGAAAAGCAGTTGATTATGTTGAAACAGGGCAAGGCCTTTTTTCATATCGGTTGTTCTGGACATGAAGCAGCTCAAATGGCGGCTGCGGTAAATATGAATCCTGGTCAAGACTGGGCCTATCCTTATTACCGTGATGCGGCACTTTGTCTTGGCCTGGGTATGACTGGCAGAGAACAACTGCTTTCATTTTTGGCTCGAAAGGATGACCCCAATTCTGGAGGCCGGCAAATGCCCCAGCATTATGGTCATAAAGATTTGCGAATTGTCAGTCAATCCAGTCCTACCGGCACTCAATTTTTACAGGCTGTTGGCTGTGCTATGTCCCGGAAATGGGAACAAACAAAAGAAATTGTATATGTGTCATCAGGGGAAGGAAGTTCAAGCGAAGGTGAGTTTCATGAAGCCTTGAACTGGGCTAGCCGGGAAAAACTACCGGTTATTTTTCATATTGAGGATAATGAATATGCCATCAGTGTTCATATTTCTGAACAGACCGCTGGCAGCTCTGTGTTTGCCTTGGTGGCAGGGTATAAAAACCTATCGCGGTACGATGTAGATGGAACCAACTTTTTTGAAACAAACCTGGCATTTCAACAGGCAATAGAGCGGGCCCAGAAAGGCAAAGGCCCTTCGGTTATTGTATCTCATGTAGTTCGCTTGTTGTCTCACTCTTCTTCAGATGATCAGCGGAAATATCGATCAAAGGATGAATTAAATAAAGATCTTAAAAAGGATCCGATCATCAAGTTTGAAGCTGATTGTATCCAAGCAAAAATTGCCATATCCAAGGATTTTGAAAAAATCAGAGAGAAAGTGAAAAAGCAAGTGAATACGGATGCAGAATGGGCAGATCAACAGGACCACCCAGATCAAAATACGGCTTTGGATCATGTTTATACCAATCAACCAGCATTGAAAGAAACAACATTCAATATCAAAAATGACAAAGTTGTATTGGTGGATGCCATCAATCATGCCATGGCGGAAGAAATGGAACGTGATGAAAAGATGGTAATCTATGGCCAAGATATTGCTGACCCAAAAGGAGGTGTTTTTACAGCTACTCGAGGGTTAATGGATCAATTTGGAAAGAAAAGAGTGTTTAATTCACCTCTGGCAGAAGCCTCCATTATCGGTACGGCAGTAGGATTGGCCGTCACTGGTTGGAAACCATGTGTTGAGATCCAGTTCGGTGATTATATATGGCCCGCCATGATGCAAATAAGGAATGAAGTTGCATCGATGCGGTATCGCTCGAATGGAAAATGGAAATGTCCCTTGATAATGCGAGTACCTATTGGCGGATATATACATGGCGCCATCTGCCATAGCCAGTCTATCGATGGTTATTTCATGCATATGCCAGGGATTCGGATTGCTTATCCTTCTAATGCGGCTGATGCCAAAGGTTTGTTAAAAGCAGCATGTCGAATGGATGATCCAGTGCTGTTTATGGAACACAAAGGCTTATATCGACAGGGATTTGCCGCTACGCCAGAACCGGATGAAAATTATATTCTACCATTTGGTCAGGCGCGTGTGGTGCAAGAAGGGTCAGTGGCCACGATTATTACCTGGGGAGCCATGGTGCAAAAATCAATTGAAGCTGTAAAGGCTGCAGGCATTGATCCTGAATTGGTGGAAATTGTTGACCTGCGAACATTAAACCCCTTGGATCATTCTGCTATAGAAGCTTCCATTTCCAAAACAGGGAAAGTCCTGGTAGTATACGAGGACGTGCTTACTAATGGACCCGGTGCGGAAATTGCTGCTATTATTGCTGATCAGCATTTTGAATCGTTAGACGGACCCATTAAACGGGTTGGAGCTGCTGATGCCCATGTGCCTTACAACTGGTTTCTGGAGGAAAAAGTTTTACCCCAGACCAGCGATATTCAAAAAGCGTTAACAGAATTATTGGAGTACTGATGATTATAGATATTGTCATGCCCAAGATGGGCGAATCTATTACAGAGGGTACCATTATTGAATGGCGGAAAAAAGTCGGGGATATAGTCGAAATGGATGAAATCCTGCTGGAAATTGGAACCGACAAAGTAGATTCTGAAATTCCCTCCCCTGCAGCTGGGACAATTGTGGAAATCCTGGCTAAGCCGAATGATATAATGGAAGTGGGGACAGTGATTGCCAAGGTTGAAACGGATAGTGATGCGGCCATGGTTCAAAAATCACCACATGTATTAGTATCAGAGGATAAAACTGAGGAATTAGCTGAGGATAAACCTGCCAAAATACCAAAACTAGTTCCACCAACACCCAAACCAAAAACACACTCAGGTGAAAAGAAATTTTTTACCCCCGTTGTAAATAAAATTGCAATCGAGAATAATATAGAAATAGACGAATTAATGACAATTTCTGGTACGGGTAAGGGCGGTAGGGTGACCAAGATTGATGTATTAAACTATCTCAAATCCCGATTGACTGTTCCATCGACAAAACCATCAGATATGGCACAACCTTTAATAATACCACCTGCTTTCTCAGGATTGGATGAGACAGTCGAGATGGATCACATGCGCAAACTGATAGCAGAACATATGCGAAAGAGTATCGATACCTCCGTCCATGTCTATGTGATGACAGAAGTTGATATGAGCGCAATTGTGAATTTTGTAAACAACCAGGGAGATGCTTTTTACCAGCGGGAAGGTTATAAACTGACCTACACACCATTTATTATCCGGGCCTGTGTAAAAGCCTTAAACGGTCAACCGGAAATGAATGCTTCCCTTGAGGATTCTTCCATTGTCTACCACAAAAATGTAAATATGGGTATGGCTGTTGCTGTAAATAAGGGCCTGATGGTACCGGTACTTGAAAAATGTGAGGAACTTAATTTTTTAGGCTTGTGCCGAAAAGTGAGAGACACGGCTTTGCGCACTAGAAATAAACAGCTCAATCCCGATGAGTTACAAGGCTCCACATTTTCAATTTCAAATTTTGGAGTCTTTAATGCAACCATGGGTACACCTATTATCAACCAGCCTAATGTTGGAATCCTTGGTGTAGGTGTTGTCAAAAAACGACCAGTTGTGATTGAAACTAAAGAAGGCGATACCATTGGAATTAAAAGTATGATGGTTTTATCCCTGGGCTTTGATCATCGCCTGATCGATGGTGCGGGTGGCAGTCAATTTGTTGATACTGTGCGGAAGAATCTTGAGAACATGAATTTAGAAACAATACTCTAATGCCCATTGATCACGTTCTGAAACTCTATTCGGAATCAGTTCGTTCCCCTTATCTGCACTATGGTTTTTGGGACGACCCTAAATCGGTGACTGCAGAAAATCTGTCACTGTATGACATTGTTGCTGCCCAAGATCGTTACATAGAACACCTGGCTTCTTTTATTCCAGAAGATGTGAAAACAATACTAGATGTCGGTGCTGGGATCGGTGGTAATTCCAGTTATCTTTTGAATAAAGGATATAAAGTGGAGGCACTGTCTCCCGATGAGTACCAAGAACAGGTATTTGCAGAAAAGTATAATGGTGAAGTCAAATTCCACCGTGCCAAGTTTGAAGATTTTGATTCTGAAAAACAGTATGATCTTGTTTTGGAAAGTGAAAGTGCCTGTTATATTCAAATTCAACCGGGATGGAAAACTGCCAGAAAAACTATTTGTGACGGTGGTTACCTACTGGTCTCCGATTATTTTTTGCATCATAATGATGGTAGTGGTGATTGGCATATTAAAGCCTCCCATAATGAAAAAATGTACATGGAAATTGGAGAGGAATATGGCTTTAAGCTTCTAAAAGAGTATGATCAAACTGAGAACACCATGCCAACACTTGACAGCGCCAAAGCATTCATGGAACGCTATATCTACCCGACAGTTGAATTCTCATCCAACTATATGGACAAAAACTATTCTTTTATTATGAAAATACTCAAGAAAGCCTTTGGTAAAAGAGTCAATGAAAAGATGAAGCAATTATCACTGTTGGACAGTAATGAATTCCGGAAGTATAAACGTTACATGATTTTCCTGTTTCAGAAGGTGAGTTGATGGAAACACTTGCAAATCGAACTGTTGGTAAAAAACCCAGAATTCGCCTGCATTACGGTAAAGATTACCGGTTTGTTCAAAATGTGGTTACCCAGAATAATCTCCATACGGTGTGTGAAGAAGCACGCTGCCCAAACATTTATGAATGCTGGAATCGGGGAACGGCGACTATTATGATCCTGGGCGATATCTGTACCCGTGCCTGTGGATTTTGCTCAGTGGGCACAGGAAAACCAGTTGGTTTGGATAGGATGGAGCCGGTTCGAACGGCCATGGCAATTCAAAAAATGAATTTGCGACATGTGGTAATTACTTCTGTGGATCGTGATGATATAAAGGATGATTTCGGAGCAAAAATCTGGGCCGAAACAATTCGACAGGTCCATCACCATGTACCTGAATGTACAGTGGAAGTATTGACGCCTGATTTCCAGGGATATTTGCCAGCGCTAAAAACAGTGTTTGAGGCGGAACCTGAAATATTCTCTCATAATGTAGAATGCGTGGAACGGATCAGTAGGCAGGTTCGGGCCCAGGCGGTTTGGTCGCGCAGTTTGGATGTTTTAAAGCAATCGGTGGTTTATGGTCTGCGGACGAAATCAGGTATGATGGTTGGCCTAGGCGAGGTAAAAGATGAAGTTATCGAGACCATGAAAGAAGTTGTAGATCTGGGGGTCGAAATATTTACAATCGGTCAGTATTTACAACCAACAATAAAACATCTTCCCGTTGACCGCTATGTTGCAGGTCATGAATTTGAAGATTATAAACGAATCGGTCTCAAATTGGGATTTCGCGTAGTTGAATCAGGCCCATTGGTGAGGAGTTCATACCATGCAGATGAACAGGCCCGCTTGGTAAAGATAGAAGATTGAATCAATATAAAAACATGATTTACGGAATGGTGGTTATTGCTGGGTTAGTTTTAGTCTGGATGATTTATGCCGATCAAGGAATTGAGATGAAACCGGAAATTGCAGTTACGGAACCTCCCTTGATCCTGGTCGATGGAAAAGTGCCACCAAAACTTTCGAACTTTGTGGCCCATATGCAGTATATTGATGAAAATACCTGTTTAAGATGTCACGCTACTGAACGTGAGATGAATTTTGGATCGGGACCTGTGATAGCAAAGCAAATGGCCCACGAATTCCGTGAAAATTGCGTTGCTTGTCATATGTTACCAAAGTAAACCTATATGGCAGAGAAAAAAGATATTTTCGGTAAATTTACGTCATATAAGCATAGTATCTTATATGGCATACGGTTTGATTAATTGGTATTGGATATAAAATAAGGAATGTCATGAGTGACGAAATTGAAAAAGATATGAATGAGGAACTGCTGGAGGAAAGCGAATCTTATCCAATCATGCCTCTGCGGAATACGGTATTATTCCCGCAACAGGTTATCCCCATTTATATCGGCCGTGATAAATCTCTGAAATTGATCAATGAATTACCCACGAACAGCAAACATATTGTTGTGGTGGCTCAGGAGGATGGATCTATTGAAGATCCTAATCCGGAAGATTTGTATTCTTTTGGAACCTTGGCGATGGTTCTTAAAGTATTTGATATGCCTGATAACAGCAAATCAGCTATTGTGCAGGGAATTGATCGAGTCAAGATTTTATCATTTGAGGAAAGCGAGCCTTATTATCGTGCCGCTGTTCAGCGCATGTCTGATAAGGCGCTGGCGGATGATATTAAACTTGATGCCATGGCCAACAATCTCCGCAAGGTTTTCGATGAATTGATTCAGGTCGCTCCCAACTTGAGCGAAGAACATACTGGAATGCTGTCGAATATTCAGAAACCATCCCGCTTAGCTGACCGGGCTGTCTCCCTACTCACTGTTCCCAATCATGAAAAGCAGGATGTTTTGGAAGAACTAGATATCAAAAAGCGAGTTGAGAAAGCAATAAAAATTTTAACTAAAGAAATTCAGCGCATCAAACTAGGTGAAGAAATTCAGACCGAAGTCCATGATGAAATTGCTAAATCCCAGCGAGAATATTACCTGCGGGAACAAATGAAAGCCATTAAACGGGAGTTGGGTGAGGATGAATCGCATGTTGAACTAAAGGAAATTGAAGACGCAATCAAAGCTGCCAAGATGCCTGAAGAAACAGAAAAGGTAGCTCTGAAAGAATTAGATCGTCTTTCAAAAATCCCTACCCAGTCTCCGGAATATACTGTGTCACGAACTTACTTGGATTGGCTTACGGAATTACCCTGGTCGAAAACCTCCGAGGATTCGATCAATGTACCGGATGCAAAAGCTATTCTTGATGAAGACCATTTTGGGTTGGATAAAGTGAAAGAAAGAGTATTAGAATACTTAGCAGTACGGGCATTGAAAATGAAGAGAAATCCCGAAGGGGCAATCCGTGGACCGATTCTATGTTTTGCAGGGCCTCCAGGTGTAGGCAAAACATCGCTGGGTCGCTCAATTGCTCGATCGATGGGAAGAGAATTCGTTCGCATTTCTCTTGGCGGTGTGAGGGATGAGGCAGAGATTCGTGGTCACCGTCGAACTTATATTGGTGCACTGCCAGGTAGAATTATTCAATATTTAAAAAAAGCCGGCACCAATAACCCGGTATTTATGCTCGATGAAATTGATAAGTTGGGTATGGACTTCCGCGGCGATCCTTCTTCCGCTTTATTGGAAGTATTGGATCCGGAACAAAATAATACCTTTAACGATCATTACCTGGAAGTGGATTTTGACTTAAGTAAAGTCATGTTTATTTCCACGGCAAATTACCAGGATCCCATTCCGCCGGCCTTAAAGGACCGCATGGAAATCATTGGTTTCTCGGGTTACATTGAAGATGAAAAAGTACAAATTGCAAAACGACATTTAATTCCCAAACAACTGGAAGAAAACGGCCTCACGAAGAAAGATGTTACACTGGATGAAAAGGGAGTTAAGGAATTGATAAATTCATATACCCGGGAAGCAGGTGTCCGAAACTTGGAAAGGGAAATTGCTAATGTATTTCGGAAAGTGGCCCGCGATCAGGTTGAAAAAAAATCGAAAAAAGTCCGTGTCAACAAAAAGAAAGTTACTGAATATCTTGGTGCGCCCCGTTTCTATTCTGAAATTGCGGAAAGAACAACAAAACCAGGTGTTGTCACTGGATTGGCTTGGACAGCTGCTGGTGGCGATATTCTCTTTGTGGAAGCTTCCAAAATGAAAGGAAAGGGTATCTTGACCCTCACTGGGCAACTGGGTGATGTGATGAAAGAATCAGCCACCGCCGCAATGACCTATGTAAGGTCCCATACGGATATATTGGGGTTGGACGAGGATTTTAACAAAGAAACCGATATTCACGTACATGTACCTGCGGGTGCGATCCCGAAAGATGGCCCTTCGGCTGGAGTGAGTATGTTTACGGCCATTGTTTCTTTATTGATGGGAAAATCAGTGGAAGATAAAGTAGCCATGACCGGTGAAATCACCCTTCGTGGAAATGTGCTGCCTATTGGCGGAGTGAAAGAAAAAGTAACTGCCGCTCACCGCTCCGGGATCAAGACTATTATTTTACCAGACCATAACCGTAAAGACCTGGAAGATATTCCGGAACACATTAAGAAAGATTTGGATTTTCATTTCGCGAAAGAAATGATGGATGTGATCGATGTGGCACTACCTGGATTGAACGGACGCAAGAAAACGACAAAAAAGTCTGCCTCAAAAACGAAAAAAGTAGCCTAAGTTCCGCGCCGAAATTTAGGGCGTTTAACTCAGCTGGTCAGAGTGCCTCCCTTACAAGGAGGAAGTCGGGAGTTCAAATCTCTCAACGCCCACCGTTACAAAGCCCTTGTTTCACGACAGGGG
>DTTO01000017.1 GCA_012964665.1 Fidelibacterota bacterium | reverse complement strand
GCCAGTGAATTAACAGTTTCCCGATAGGCTGGTTCCAACATGGGCTTATCATCAATAAAGGAGCGAGTGCGTCCACCTTTACTGATTAATCGGCGAAATATTTTTTCTTGACCACCTATAGACAATTCTGCTTCAACTACTGCCTGCTGCTGACTGCTTCGCACATCTGTTTTATCCGCCTTGGCGCCAAGGGTTATACCTAAGGATTTCAACAGTAAGGATTTCCCCGCACCCGTTTCTCCCGTAATTACTGTCAGACCTTTATTAAAGGGAAGGGAAATTTCATTGATAATTGCAAAATCTTTTATGTAAAGCTGATGTATCATTCCTTATCATTACCTAAAATGAGTAAAGCGCCAATGGTGATCCCTATCGTATCCGCTAGAATATCCCACCCGCTGGAGAACCGCCCAGAAATAAATGATTGTAAGTACTCATCCAATCCGCCAAAAAGTATACCAAATGGGAGCACGATTTTTAATGTTCGATATGATATTGTATTCATGCTTTTCATGGCCAAAATTCCCAAAATAAAATACTCAACAAGGTGAATCAGTTTATCCCAGGTCAAAAGCCAGGTCTTTGGAAAATCTTGTGCGGGTATACTAGATAGACCCAAGATCAGAATCATATAGGCAACTAATAAAATTCGAAATGTTTTATGATTCATATGCTTGAAGCACCCTTCCAATCTTATATAATAAATCGCCTGAAATCATACCCCTCTGACTAATAGATTTTGCCAATTGATCTGATGCCTTTCCATGGATAAATACGGCTGTTTTTGCCGCTTCCACTGCATGATAACCCTGTGCCATTAATGATGAAACAATTCCGGTTAATACATCGCCTGAACCTGCAGTAGCCAGTCCAGCATTCCCGGTAGAATTAACAGCACCTTGAGTTTCCCAAGCAACTAAAGAAGGGGCAAATTTAGCAATCAATACACCAGGAAAACTTGGCATCATCTCATCAATCGTTTTTGGTAGATCTTTTTGAATTGATTTGGAAGTTTTCCCCAATAAATTGCTCAATTCTCCAACATGAGGAGTAATAACAAAATTATTTTTGATTTTATCAAACAAATTAAAATTATTATAAAATGGGGCCAAACCATCCGCATCAATCACCATTGGTTTATCGATAGTTTTGACTATTTTCTTAACTAAACTAGCAGTACGCTTATTTTGCCCAATTCCCGGGCCAATGGTGAAAACATCGCACCAATCAATCCAAGCCATAATTTCATCATAGTTTTCTTCAGTAAAATAACCACGCCCTTCATCTTCGCAGGAAACGGTCATACCCTCTGTAATTTTTTCCTCATATACCGAATTGAGGGATGAAGGTGCACAAGTGATCGTTAGACCGACACCACTTCTTAAGGCAGCCATAGTTGCTAAGTAAGCCGCACCTGTCATTCCTCTTGATCCGGCAACAATTAAAACTTTCCCCTGTATATGCTTATGCGTTGATTTATGGACAGGTTTAATAATGTCATGAATTTCTTTATCTGTAATAGTTGACCAAGATCTACCATTCAAATCACTAATAATATTCGGAAATCCAATATCTACGGGATGAACTTCACCGGAATTACTTTTTCCCGGTTCAATCATCATGCCCAGTTTTGAATATCCCATTGTCACGGTATGTTGGGCCTTGACAGCATATTCACCCACATACCCATTATTCGCATTAACACCGGATGGGATATCAGCCGCAACTATCCATTTACAATCATTGATCCATTCAACCCATGAGAAGAGATTATCGCGCATGGGACCAGTAAAACCCGTACCAAGTAACGCATCAATCATTAAATCAAAATCGGGTTTTGTTACCGGTGGCTTATGATCATAAATAATTGCGACCTTATCTCGACCGCAATGGTCATGAAAAATTTTAGCATCACCAGTAATATTATTTTTTTCCACTAAGGAGTAAATGGTGATTTTAAAACCCAAATTATTGAGGAATTCACCAACGGCAAAACCATCACCTCCATTATTACCTTTTCCGCTTACAATACCAATATTTGGATTATGAATATTGATCAACTGGGATTGGACAAATTCAGCAATTTTTTGACCAGCATTTCCCATCAAGCTTTCCCCAGAAATATCATGTTTCGTCATCGCGAGATGATCTAGTTCTTGAGCTTGTTCTCGAGTGATTAAACGCATTTAAATTACCAGAATTGCCACGGCTATAGCATAATCAGATTCGTGTGAAATACTTACAATTAAATCAGCATATTCGTAGTTACCTACAGCAGAAACGATTGGCGCACCATTTTTGGAGGAAATAATTTCAATCTCATTCAATCCCATTTGGTCAGTTAATTCCGAAGATAAAAAACACTTCTTGATTGCTTCTTTTGCCGCAAACCTACCGGCATAGTGGATGGAGGGATTTGCTTTTCCATCACAATATTTGATTTCGTTTATAGAAAAAGATTTTTGTTTGAATCGATTTTCGTGCTCTTTCAGCAATCGAGCAATTCGTTTAACCGAAACGATGTCCGTTCCGATGAAATTCCTAGACGTCGTTCAACTCCTTGATAATGGCCACAACCTCATAAATATCATTTATTTCCCAGTCAGCACCTGAATCAATCGTTCCAAATGTATCCCCATATCTTGCAAAAATTGTCTTCATACCAATTTGTTTGGCCCCGACTACATCTCGTTCAGGCCAATCACCAACCATTAGTGCTTCTTCCGGTTTTACTTTCAAATAATCCAAAGCCATTTGAAATGGTTTTGGCGATGGTTTGCGAACACCCGTATCATCATATGTCAAAACGGGATCAAATAGGTGGTGGAGATTTAAATAATACAAGCGCATCCAAGCTTCCCGACTTGGTGCATCCGATACGACAGCCAGCTTTATTCCCATTTTGATCAATTCAATTAACGTTTTATTTACATTAGGATAGACCAACAATGTCGCTTCACGAGCACGGCGATAAGCAACAATGCCTGCTGCTAATATTTTGTTGCTTACTTCACCAATAGTCTGGTTTAAATAATCATCGAATACCTGTTGGTTCTCCCATCCCTTATCAACATATAAATCAATTATATCCTGATAAGCTTTTTCTTCATCCACATTTAAACCAGCCTCATTCATCGCAGTAATTGCAGCTTTCACTGCAAACTGCTTCATCTTGATAAAATCTAAAAGTGTATTATCTAAATCAAAGATGATTGCTTGAATCATCGAT
>DTTO01000016.1 GCA_012964665.1 Fidelibacterota bacterium | reverse complement strand
TCTACAAAAGTACTTAGATCGAGCATGCCAATGGTACTATCCGCATCATAATCTGCCAAAAAAGAAACGGAGTACTTGTATTGGTGATTATCGGAAGAATTGCCGAGATAATCCGTGAGTTCATTAATGGTCAGCGTAATATCATCTCCACTGGTGAATGGCGCCTGAAGATTAATGGAAAACTGGGTGCTGTCCGCCACCTGTTCGGTGAATAAAATACTATCACCCACGCTTGATTCTATTGATGCGACAAAGGATGCAAACGGCTCCGAAACCGTAAATGCGATATTCGCATCATCTAAAATATTTAACTGGGATCCGCTTTCATAGGAAACATCAGTAATTGATGGCTCACCAAAATATAAATCATAAACTAATTTGTTTGAAGTTGCAGCGGTCTCATTGCTTGCCGAATCCGCAGCATAGATTGTACCGTAGTAGGTATTGCCATCAATCAGTTTTAAACTATCATTAAGCTGGATGACAGTACTATCAATATCCTCTCCTGTACTTGTACGCGCAACTACATCTGCCAAACCAGGCTGGTTGCCTAGACTGTACTCGTAATCACTAATTCCACTAGTCTGATCTGAAAAACCGAACCAGGAAAGAGTAATTTTATCTGGTGCTGTTTGTGTCTTAGTAACTGTTCCAGCAACCGGTGCCTTAAGATCCATCTGAAAACCATCAGATGAAACCTCTTCGGAAACATTGCCGGCGAAGTCGATAACGCGAGCATTAGAATAGTAATTCAAGCCTTCAACTAAATCGATTAAATTGATTGAAACGGAGTTTGTATCCCCTTTGAACCAGGCGAGTACATTGTCATCAATGGCAGGTTTCCCTGATGCATCAATCGAATCAGCAACCGTACTTATCGAATACTCATAATTTGCGATGCCCGTATTATCGGAAACCACAGTCACAATTTTCCCTCTTCTTTCCAGGCCGTACCAATCCAGGTCATTGACCGATTCGGATATTGTATTGATGACCGGAATTTCAAAGTCCACATAAACGCCATCGGTGGTAATGGTATCGGATACCTGCCCAATATAGTCCGTACCCCGCACACTGAAATTATAGGTCGTATCGTTCACTAAAGACAATTCCATTGCGGTTACGGAGGTGTCGGTAGCATTTTCGGTCCAATCAACAATATTGTTTAATACACCTGTGCCGATAGCATACTCATAGGTAACGGTGCTGTCATCATCAAATTGTTTCCAGTGAGCAGAGAGGGAAGTGCCGGTATTGGTGTAATCAAGCTCCTGATCATCTGATAATCCGTCTGAGATTGTAAATGATTTTGGAAATCGGTTTGAAAATTTGGTTTCGTATGCACCAATATCAGGGGCAGAGCTATTGGGGTTCGGCCGAGAATTACCTGCGATGTCCGTTTCAGGAACAGAAAACGATTTATCATCTACTATCCTATTGGAAGTCCCTGCGCCAATTCCCACCGAATATCTGTTCAGACTATAATTGTCAGTGGATTTTGTTTCAAAATTTGGATCCGCATTTAGGATATATTCACTGGCTATGGTCCAGGTCCCACTGGCTATTGTTTGATTGATACCTGCAATACCGCCTTCTAAGATGGAATTGTAAATAAATATATTTCCTGGAGATGCCAGGGTTGTGTCACCGTTATCAATACTTTTTCCATTACCAAAAATAATCGAGTTCATAATCACAAGGGAGTCAGAAGAATTAAACCGAATATCGTGTCCTTCTGTTTTGCCATTATTTGCAAACGTGCTGTTAATAATTGCAGTGTATTGAGAAGTCTCAATACCGGATTTGACATTATTATCAACAACTAAACAATTTTCTAATATGGACTGGGATGATTCAATGAATAATGCCTGACTGTTTACCGATGATTTTGTTGTGTCTCCTGTATTTCCAACTGCTTTCGTGCTCTTGATTGTAAATCTTGGTCGAAGATAATTATCGGTACTATAGTGGTCCGTTTCGCCATAGATACCTGCGCCGGTAGCCGCAACATTATAGCCTATAGTGGAATTGGATATTTTCGGATTTGATTTTATAAAATATATACCACCGCCAGCATCAATGATTTTCGCCTGATTGCTATTGGTGTTATTGATGATGGTGCAACCCGTTATTATTGCCTTACTGAATTCTAAATAAATACCGCCACCATAGTAGAAGTTGTCGCCACCGCCAATTTGATTTTCCCTAATGATCAAATTATCTAAAGTGGGGCTGGTGTAAGTAGCCGTTGTTGATTCGGAGGGGATATTTTTACCAGCGCCTTTTATATAAATTCCGCCGCCCTTACCTAAGCCCAATCCGTTTCTAATGGTAAGTCCGCTTAAAACGGATGTGGAGTCTTCAAAGTTTTCAAATTTGACGACACTCCCAAAATTATCGCCGTCAATTATTGTAGATGATATATACGAAGTATCACCAGTCGTTAAATAGAGTGATCCCACAATAACGTTTTTACCGTCATAGTTGATATTTCCTTTATATATGCCCGGATATACCAGAATGGTATCACCAATAAGTGCTGCATCTATTGCGGCTTGAACATTGACAAAGTTCGCTGAACTATCCGGTTTTACAATGACAGTAGTACCAATGCCTGATACCATACTCAAGTCCGCCGTCTTCCCGCTTTCATACCCTATACTGTCCACTGCTGAAATGCGAAAGAAATAGACCGTACCGTTGATCAGTCCGGTAATCGTTGCAGAGGTATCACTTACACTTAAAGTTGAGTCCACCTTCATGATTGGTTTGGTAGAGGTACCACCATAAACGTAATACTTAGTGACATCAGTTTCCCTGTTGGCGTTCCAGATGATATTCACCTGTTTATTCCCTGGTATACCAACCAGTCCAGTGGGCGTTTTAGGGGCCGTCTTATTGTTCAAAATGGCTGTATTATTGCTCTGGATTGTATCGGCCGGATTACCTGCAGCGTCGTATATGGCGTTTGGTGCAGGTGTTACCGTAATCCGCTCTCCATCCGGCGTGCTGGATAGATCGATCCCCAGGGTATAGGTGTTGACGATTGCAGATACACTCTTCGGGGATGTACTAAGTAGGGTAGAAGAGCCGCCTTGAAGAGAAAAAACAAAGTCAGCTGAATCCAATACGCCGCTGCCATCGTTATTACTAAAGACCGCTTCAGTGAATGTCACTGCGATGGTAGTGTCGGTCACAATGGAAACAGAAGAAATTACGGGCGGGATTTTCTCAATTAAATTTACGGTATTATTGATCTGGGTCGTTTTGGAGACATTGCCAAGCACATCAAAAATAGC
>DTTO01000015.1:8686-43389 GCA_012964665.1 Fidelibacterota bacterium | reverse complement strand
GATTATTTACAAAACCTCGGTTGTGAATCTCCGATTCATGTAATTCCGCCCCAGATCACAATACCTGCAATTAGAAGTACAGAGAAAAACCCTAAAGCCATTTGTTTCGTTGGTTCATTTAATCGTGAACCGAATATTCAGGCTGTCCAAATTTTGATTGATGAGTTATTCCCTCAATTATTAGATAAAATTCAATTAAATATCATTGGAAAAGACTTGCCGAATTATTTGGTTAACAAAATAAAAGGTATACAAGGAATTAACTATCTCGGTTTTATCGATGATGTAGATGGATTTTTAGCTTCCCAAATGATGATGGTAGCACCAATTCAAATCGGGTCTGGACTAAAAATGAAAATTCCGCATGCATTGGCATGTGGAACCGTAGTAATTACAACACCCGTGGGGGCAGAAGGTATTGGGCTTGAAGAATCAGATGGATTATGGATAGCAGATTCAAATGAAACTATGGTCGATATAATCAATAATAACATTGATGAATTAGATTTAATGATTAAACAAGGACTCTCAGGTAGGAATGCTGTTAAAGAAAAATTTTCTGAAAACAATATAATACCAAAGTTTGAGATACTTTATTCTGAGATCCTTCAAGCATGAATATCGCCAGAAAAATCGCAAAAGAATCCACCATCACCTTTTCCGGGCTTGTTTATGGTAATATTAATCGCTACCTATACGCCGCACTATTGGCTCGTTGGGTCGGAGCAGAATTTCTCGGTATTTATTCTTTGGCTAACTCAATTATGCTTATTTCCGAAGTGTTAGGGAAAATGGGTTTGGAAACGGGTATTATGCGATTTGTGAGCCGATTAGATCTTGAAAAGGATTCTCAAAAAATTCAAAAATTAATTGCGTCTGCCTTAAAAATGACTGCTATCTTTTCACTTGTAATTATGTCCGTATTAATTATTGCCTCAGGATTTATCGCAACAAAAATATTAAATCAAACATCCCTTTTAACATCAGTATTGATCGTATTCGCAATCGCGATTCCTTTTAATTCACTTACACTTGTTTCCGCCTTCGCGACCCAGGGATTTAAGCGGCTCAAATACAAAACGATGGTCACCCAATTTTTAAATCCTACAATTTTACTTTCTGTGATGGTTATATGCTTTTGGTTTTTCTCAATTGAATCAGCAATTATGTTACCCATGTTGATCACTGGTGTGATCGGGTTTTTGGTTATGATTATTGTATTGAAAAAAGTTTCAGGTGTTACGAACGATCAAATGCTAAAAACCAAATTTGATATAAAATTATTAAAATTTTCATATCCTCTTATGTTTGTAACAATCCTCCAAACTTTTATGCATTGGATGGACATTCTGATGCTGGGATATTTCACGGATGCAGTAACTGTGGGGCTTTATTATCCTGCTGCTCGTACTGCAGGATTACTTCAAGCATTGCTGCTATCATTTCTTAGTATTTACGCACCCATGGTTTCTCAATTTCACGCTGCAGGCGATAAAAAGAATATGGCCAATACTTATAAACTGGTGAGTCGTTGGCTTTTTATGTGTGCGATCCCGATTTCGATTGTGTTTATCCTCTTCCCGGAAAAAGTATTATTATTATTTGGTGAAGAATATATATCTAGTGCTCAAATTTTGATTGTACTGACTTTGGCAACTTGTATTCAGGCAATTCTGGGTGCTGCAGGTCCAACCCTAAGTATGGCAGGTTACACGAAATTGGTATTGTGGAATACGATTGGTGCCTTTATTTTAAACTTTGGGCTCAATATATACCTGATTCCGGAACATGGCGTTATGGGCGCAGCAATCGCAACTTTTATCTCTTTAACAGTTGTGGGATTGGCCAGGGTAATCGAGGTCGGTATTATCTTAAAAATAAGTTTTATTAATCGAAAAATATTCAAACCAATTATTGCAGGCATTTTAACCGTGATAGGACTAGGACTTTTAAAGAATTCTCTGATGGCTTACCATACCTTGGTCACATTGGCCCTAGCTGGTATTTCATCCTTGGGAATTTTTGGTATTACAATGTGGATACTTAAAATTGAAGAAGAAGATTTGGATTTTTTCAAAGGATTGGGCGTGTTTAAAAGGAACTCGAATTAAAATTTGAATTTTAAAATGAAAAATCCGATCATTTTAGCATCCTTAGCGATGCTCGTTATTATCGCTGTATTTTTTGAGCCAGTTATTTTTGGTGGGAAAACATTTAGTTCACCAGATAGTCTTAGTCCTAAAGCTGTGGGTATGGCCTTAAATGATTTATCCGTTGAAACGGGCGAATTTCCCCAATGGCAGCCATGGGTATTTAGTGGAATGCCGTCTGCGGAAGCGTTTACAAATTTATCAAAGCTTTATTTCCCGGAATATTTATTTAAACTGTTTTTTTTACCGGGAATGCTCATTCAACTGCTCCATCTCCTCTTTGCGGGAATAGGCGGGTTCCTTTTGTTAAGACATTTTAAATGTTCAGATTGGGCGGCCGGATTAGGTGCAACCGCTTTTATGATAACACCATACATGGTTACCATGGTTGTCTTCGGGCACGGCAGTCAAATGATGACCGCCGCCTATATACCATGGGTTTTCTGGTTTACCGTAAGATTATGGCAAAATACCAATTTCTGGGATACCGGATGGCTGGCAGTATTACTAGGTTTTCAATTGCAAAGAGGCCACGCTCAGATCGCCTATTATACCTGGATGTTGATTGGTGCTTATAGTTTATTAATGTTAATCAATGGACTTCGCAATTCGGACGAAAAAGCCAATATTGGAAAAGGATTTGGATATTTTATTTTGGCTTGTTTGATTGGGGTTGGCATATCATTGATCATATTTTTACCAGCTATGGATTATACCCCATTTTCCATTAGGGGAGGATCTGCAGGTGGTGGCGCAGATTATAATTATGCCACCGGATGGTCCTTTCACCCGAAAGAAATAATGACCTTTTTTATTCCTTCTGCATTTGGATTCGGTGGACAGTCTTATTGGGGGTATATGCCATTTACAGATTATCCAAATTATATGGGAATCATTATCCTGCTATTGGCTATGATCGGATTGATTCACAAAAGAGAATTAATCCATTGGTTTTTCACTGTTACTTCGATTTTGGCACTTTTCATTTCCTTTGGTAGGCATTTTAGCCTTGTTTATGATTTATTTTTCAACATTTTTCCATATTTCAACAAGTTTCGTGTTCCGCACATGATTCTTATCTTACTCCAGTTTAATGTGGCTGTTCTAGCCGCGTTTGGGTTGGATAAACTTGTAGCATTAAAAGCAGAAATAATCCCGAAATGGTTCTGGGGATTTGCAACGGCAGTAGGATTGGCCTTTATTAGTATGGTACTTATTGGTTCGGGCGTTGAATCTGCAGTCCGAGGGAGTTTTTCTCCCCCTATGATGCAAGATCCACGAGCTGCCCAAGCATTGAACAACCTTCGTTGGAGCCTTTGGCAGGAGGATGTATGGCTGATGATTCTTTTATCAGGAGTTTTTATGGTAATGATATGGCTTTGGATCAAACGAAAAGTTTCGCAGCATGTCCTTGTAAGTATAATTATAGCTTCGGCAATCGTAGATATTGGTATAGTTAACCATAAAATCATTCAGCCCTCTCGCGCAAGTGGGCGTGAGTCGCAATTAATATCAAAACGCGCGGTAGATCGATTTTTTCAGGTAGATGAAATTGTTCAGTTCTTATTATTGGATAAAAGTATTTATAGAATTTATCCAGTAGGTGGTTTATTTGGTGAAAGCCGTTTTGCTGCTTTTGGTTTAGAATCGATCGGTGGATATCATCCCGCGAAACTGAAAAAATACAATACGTTTTTAGCCAAAACTGGCAATGCTGCAGCAATCCCTGTATTGCGAATGATGAATGTGAAATACCTTATCAGTCCCCAGAAGATCAATCATCCGGAACTGAGCTTGGTGAAAAGCGGAGCGTTAAAATCCTCCCGCGGAGATCTGCCGATAGAAGTTTATGAAGTGGACAATACATTGCCCCGAGCTTGGTTTGTAAACAAAACAGAAGTTATATCAGAAGATGAGGTTTGGAATAAAATTATACAACCAGATTTTGATCCGAGAAAAACAGCCTATGTTTCAAATGAAGTGAGCGTTTCTTCTGGCAGTCAGGTGTCAATTACTCATTTCGAAAAAAGTATTCACAGAATAACCATGTCAACAGAGTCAGATGGTAATCATTTCCTGGTATTGAGCGAAATATATTATCCGATTCGTTGGAAAGCCATGATTGATGGTGAAGAAACGCAGACCCATTTAGTAAATGGTATTTTAAGGGGTGTCGTTGTTCCAACGGGAAAACATACGATTGAATTCATATATGACAAATCTGCTTTCAATAAAGGAGTAATAATCTCTTTTGCTTCATTTGCCCTGGCTTTAGGATTCATTGGATTGGGATATTTTGGAAACAAAAAATCATGAATGGTTATCGCAACAGTGTCAATATCAAACTTGGGCTCTTTTTTGTCGGATTAATATTGGTTATCGGTTTATTGGCCTATTCAAATTCGATTGTAAATCGTCTTAGAAATGATAATAGGGAGATCGTTAAACTTTATTCAGAAATAATTGCCAAAACTGTGAATGAAGACTCGGATACTAATCTGAATTTTGTTTTTGACGAGATCATAAAAAAAGTCCAATTCCCAATCATTTATTCTGATTCAGAGAATAAACCAATTTATGCTCGTAATCTTTCACAAAGCTTAACTCCTGAGCAACTGCAAAAGTCTTTAACATCCATGGATAAACAGAATGATCCTATTCCAATTGTTTACACGGATCCTGATTCAAATGAATCTATCCTATTAGGTTATTTACATTACGGAGACTCTGATCTCATCCGAAAACTACAGTGGTTGCCTTATCTAGAAATTGGGGTCGTCGCTCTGTTTATTTTTCTCGGTTTTATTGGCTTCAATTCTATTCGAAATAGCGAGAAACGCAATATCTGGGTTGGGATGGCTCGGGAAACCGCTCATCAATTAGGAACGCCCGTTTCAGCACTCATGGGATGGGTGGACCGATTAAGAACCCATCCAAAAGAGTCTTATAATGTTGTAAAAGAAATGGAATCAGACTTAAAACGGTTGGAACAGATTGGTAGCAGGTTTAGTAAAATGGGTTATGATTCGGAACTGAAAAGTATTTCCTTGAAAGAATTGGTTGATCGGCAAAGCGTATATTTGAAAAAAAGACTTCCTTTGTTAAAAAATGAAATCGAATTGACTGTTTCAGGAATAGATGATATCTGGATCGAAGGGAATGAAATCCTCTTGGGTTGGGCTATTGAGAATGTGATTCGGAATGGTATTGATTCGATTCAAAGCGAAAAGGGGAAAGTTAATATCTCCATATCTTCCGATAACGAGTCAGGTATCATTCAAATTCAAGATAATGGAGCAGGTATACTGAAAAAGGATTGGAAAAATATTTTTCGCCCAGGATTCAGTACAAAGGAAAGAGGATGGGGGCTAGGCCTATCATTGGTGAATCGTATTATCAATGAAATTCACGATGGAGAAATCAAAGTGCTACATAGTAAAATTGGTTTTGGCACTTGCTTTGAAATCAGGATCAAAAAGTCAGCTTAATACTTATACAAAATTGTAATTTCCTCGTTAAAAAATAGGAGTTTTTATTGAATTTTATACAATTATTTGCAGGTGGTCAAGGTGCACAAGGTGGCGGATTATTAGCCTATTTACCTTTTATACTTATTTTGCTTATCATGTATTTTTTGATGATTCGCCCTCAAGCTAAACGGCAGAAAGAAAAAAAAAGGATGCTGGAAGAGTTAAAAAAGGGAGACCGTATTGTGACCATTGGAGGTATACATGGAACTATAGGCGGGTTCAAATCAAAAGAAAAAAAAGCACTAATTCTTAAAATAGATAATAAAACTACTATTACCATTAATAGATCTGCAGTTGCTGGACTGAGTGGTAAAGTAGGAGATGCCGAAATTGATGCCATTGGGGACCAGACTTAATGGCCTTGGAAATAGTACATTATGGAGATCCCATTCTCCGAAAAGTATGTAAACCGGTAGAGGATTTTAGCACACTCTCTCCATTGTTGGATGATATGTTTGATACTATGTATGAGGCGAATGGTATCGGCCTTGCAGCCAATCAGGTAGGCGTGGATCTCAACCTTTTCGTTATTGATATCTCAGATATAGAATCAGAGGGAGAAAGTATTCATATTTTTATCAATGGGAAAATCATGGATAGCGGGGGTGAATCCTGGTTTGAAGAGGGATGCCTTTCTCTTCCTGAGGTCCGTCTTGAAGTAAAGCGTCCGGAATTTATTGAATTCAAATACCAAGACGAGTCTGGAAAAGAGCATAAACAAAAAATTGATGGACTTCTAGCGCGGGCTATTCAACATGAAATGGACCATTTAAATGGTATTTTTATTGTAGATCGTGTTTCATCAGCAGTGAAAATGGGAGTTCAGAAAGAATTAAAAATGATTAAAAAAGGCACAGTTACTCGAGCCAAAGATCGAAAGGCTTTAGTTTTTTAATTTTTTTTCAAATCATTTGATTTATTTAGAAAGTGTTTGCCTATGAGAGTTGTATTTATGGGCAACCCGGAAATTGCCAAACAAACATTAACTGCACTTCATGAGTCAAAACATGAAGTTATCAGTGTCGTAAGTAATTCGCCTAAATCCATGGGTCGAGGTCGCACATTAAACTATTCGCCGATCGGTAAATTAGCCCAAGAATTAAAGCTTGATTTTATTCCAGCAGAATCCGTGGAGGATCAAGATTTTCATTTCAAATTGAAGTCTTTATCGCCTGATCTTTTTGTTGTGGTTGCTTACAAAATATTACCAAGAGATCTTTTGAAAATTCCAAAAATTGGAGCAGTCAATCTCCATGCTTCGTTACTTCCAAAGTACCGAGGTGCTGCTCCGATTCAGCATGCATTATTGAATGGAGATGAAGAAACGGGTATTACCACTTTTTTTATTGAGCCAAATGTGGATACGGGTGCGATTTTATTGCAGGAAAAAATTATCGTTAATCATGAAGATGACTTTGGATCTCTTTCAAAAAGAATCATGGTCCAAGGTGCTGCTCTTATGCTACGGACATTAGACAAGATAGAGGACGGAACGGTTCAAGCTATAAACCAAAACAATGATTTAGCATCGTTAGCGCCTAAAATAAGAAAGGAAATGTATAAAATTGATTGGTCCCAAACAGCGCAAAAAATACACAATCAAATTAGAGCATTCTCACCGTCACCGGGTGCATTTACAACATTGAATGAGAAAAGGTTAAAAATATTTAAATCCAAAGTGTTAATGGGAAAACAATCAACAGGTTCTGGAAAAATTTCATTATTAGAAAAAAACAGAATGGCCATTTCATGCGGTGAAGGGGAGCTAGAGATTTTTGAAATCCAATTAGCAGATAAAAGAAGGATGAGTATGGCAGCTTGTTTGCAAGGAGTCCAATTCAACTTAGGTGATCCAATTGGTGAATGATGAATGATGCGCGTTATTATGCATTTCATATTCTAAAAGAGTATCATCGATCAAATAAGCGTTTAAAGATAGTTCGTGATCAATACTTTAAGAAAACAAGATTATCACAAACTAGTATTTCAAGATCTTTCATCTTGACAAATGAGGTTGTGCGATGGCAAGCACGATTAGATTATTGGATATCTTTATTTCTGGATAAGCCAATCAAAAAGCTCAATCCATCCATAAATATTATTCTAAGACTTGGATTTTATGAATCCCTTATGGATGATTCAATTCCGTCTTATGCAGCAGTTCATTCATGGGTGGAACTAACAAAAACTGAATTAGGTAAAAAGTTTGGCGGATTGGTGAATGCACTTATGCGAAAGACAAATGAAATTGATCCAATTCATAAAGATGATAATCAATCACTCTCGGAATGGTATTCATTCCCAGATTGGTTAATTAAAAAATGGATTCATCATTTTGGTAATAAGAAAACATTGCAATTATGTGAATATTTTAATGAACAATCTTCCACTGATTTTCGTTTGAATTGGATGTCAAAGTCAAAGGAGAATATCCGTAAGGATTTAGAAAAATTGGAAATAGAAATAGTGAACAGTCCCGAATCCAATAGTTTTATCAGAGTGAAGTCTGGAGCGCAGTATGTTTTAAAAAGTGATCTGTTTCAAAAAGGGATGGTTATCGTTCAAGATAGGGCCTCTGGAGCGGTTGTCGAACTGTTAGATCCACAATCTGGAGAAACCATTATAGATTGTTGTGCTGCACCCGGAACAAAATCCGGTTATATTTTTGAAAAAATGAAATTCAAAGGCAATATTTATGCATCCGATCTTAGTAGAAAACGCGTCAAATTAGGGAAAGCAACAGCTAAACGACTTAAAATACCGATACAATGGAATTATAAAGATGCTAGTGCAGATGAATTCCCCATGGCTGATCGTTTATTGATTGATGCGCCTTGTACCGGAACGGGTGTTATGGGCAGGCGCACTGATATTCGTTGGCGCCGAAAAGAAAATGATATGAAATCCATGGCCGAAATTCAAACAGCAATCTTAGGTCATATGGCGCAATTTTTAAAACCGAGTGGGATATTGGTCTATGCAACATGTTCACTTGAGATGGAAGAGAATTGGAATGTGGTTGAGTCGTTTCTTAAATTGAATAATAATTTCTCTCTTGAATCTGGAAAAAACTTTGTACCAAATAGTTGGCTAAATCATAAAGGATGTTTGGAGACTTTTCCTCCTCGTGATAATGTTGATGGGATGTTTGCCGCAAGGATCCGGAAAAAATGATTAATAAAATTTTACAGTTTTTAATTGCTATTGGGGTTGTTTCCCTTGGATTGATCTTCGTTTTTGATTGGTTTATTTTGCCAATCTATGTTCGGCAAGACAAGACGATAATTGTCATGGATGTAACAGGAAAAACGCTTAAACGGGCAATCACGGAATTGAATGTAGAGGGATTTAAAGGTGTCGTTTATGATACGGTTTATACATCGAGTTTTGATCCTCAAACAGTGATAGATCAGTATCCACTTGCAGGGGAAATAGTAAAACCAGGGCGAACCATTAGATTAAAAATTGCTCGGTCAGAAAAAATGATTTTGGTGCCAAGTTTGGTTGGTCAATCGCGGAGAAGCGCAGAATTATCCTTACAACAACTTGGACTGAGAATAGATACTGTTTACACAGAATATAATCCTGATTATCCTAAAGGAACGGTAGCCTGGCAGTTCCCTAAATATGGTGATTACATTAAAAAAGGTCTTGGATTACAAATAACAGTAAGCCAGGGATTACCGCCAGACTTTTTTCAAGTTCCCCAGTTATTTGGTTTAAGCATGAAAAAAGCAAAGGAAGCATTAATCCGAGCTAGGCTGAAGTTGGGTAAAGTTTCTTATCAGCAAAACGAAGATTTAGTTCCTTACACAGTATTAGACCAAAATATTGCGCCTGGCACAGTTCTGGACCAGACGACACAAGTAGACTTGGTTGTGAGTATATTGGACCTACAGGATATTTTTGACCAACTCTCAAATGAAAAATGATCTCAATTAACGAATATAAAAGAAAATTAATCCACGTTTTTAATCTTCTTATACCTTTGAGTTATTTATATGTGTTTCCAGAGAAATGGCAGATTATAAAAGTGCTAACTGGTTTTATGGTTTTATCCATTCTTATTGATATTTTTCGCCATAAGGTAGGCTGGATCCAGTCTCTTTTTAAGTACCTGTTTAATGACATGTTGAGAAGCCATGAAATAGATGGGAAACTTACAGGCGCCACATGGGTGATGATTGGCGCTGTAATAACGATTACGTTATTTTCCAAACCGGTAGCCGTTATTGCACTTATTTATATGAGCCTTGGGGACACCGCAGCAGGATTAATTGGGCAACGATTCGGAAAACATAAAATTGGGAATAAAACTTGGGAAGGATTTTTTGGTGGATTGATTATATGTATCATTATCGCTTTGAACTTTCCATTTCTACCATTGATGGTTTCATTGAGTGGGGCAATCACAGCTATGATTATGGAATTAATACCGATTCCATTAGATGACAATTTTAAAATACCACTCGGATCAGGTGCGATAATGATGATGCTTTCTACACCGATCTAATGTCCTTTTTATTTCCTTCTGTCCTATGGGGCCTTTTTGCAGTATCGCTGCCCCTCGTGATTCATTTTATTAGTCACCGTAATACAAATATAGTTGATTTTTCTTCAATTCGTCACATCCAGGAACTGGAGCATGAAACCATCAGAAAATTAATAATCAGGCAGTGGTTGTTAATCGTGTTAAGAATGTGCATAATTGCAGCTTTAGTTATAATGGTTTCAGGCCCAGTACAAATCAATGATTCAGCCTGGATACCAAGTGAAAAAGAATCAACCGTGGTTATAATTATTGATAATTCAGCCAGTATGGCCGTAACAAAAGACCGTACTTCTTTTCTTGATCGAGTTAAATTTGAATTACCGAATATTTTTTCTGGTTTTGATGGATTAGTGGATTTGCAAGTTTATCAAACAACACCAGTTCGACAACTATATAAAGGGATCTTTGAAAAAGGAATTACAGTAAACATGGCCAATTGGAATGTCAACCAAGCGGTCGGAAAAGATAATATCTGGGCATTGGTAGATTCTGTATTAAAATCAGTTGAAGGAGCAACAGTTAACCGGGAGTGTTTTATCCTAAGTGATTTTCCCGTTGTACCGCCGTCAAATTTTAGTACAGAATTCGATAGCTGGCGGTTTTACTGCATTGGGCAGGAAGCATTAGCTGATAATGTATCTATCACTGACATATCTGCTGTAAGCCAAATTAAACTTCCCAACCATTTATTAAAGCTTAATACAAAAATTGAGAATATGGGAAAAATCGAGAAACGCAATATTCCTATTGAATTATATCTTAATAAAGAACGCGTGGGTCAAATCGTATCTCATTTTCAACCTGAACGTAGCAAAGAATTTTTATTTCAGGTATATCCCGGGAAAAGCGGTGTTATAAGGGGTAAGTTAGAAATTCCTCGAGATGATTATGCGCTGGATGACATACAGACATTTGAGCTTACAATACCGGAGCAAATAGCTTGCAAGGTAATTGCCAATTCTCAAGATGATTTGTTCATGGTAAGAACAATTTTGAAATCCATCAGTGGGAAAGACCGATTTCTGGATATCGAATTAAAAGTCATGGGTAGAATTGATCGAGTCTATCTGGAGGAAACTGATGTATTAATTCTCCAGGATCCAAAGTATTTATCTGCTTCAGCTATTGAGTCCATGAAAAGGTTTTTAGGTGAAGGTGGCAGTATTCTTTGGTTTGCAGGGAAAAATTCAGAAAATATTGATTCAATTACATCATCTAATTTGAAACTGCCAGAATTTATAGAAAGAGTACAATTAGAAGGTGAATCATATTTTTCTGTAGAAGTAAAGGATCGTGATAACCCTGTCCTGCGGGAATTAAACTTAAGGGATATTAATTCTGCCCTTCCCCAGGTTTTCATATATAATAGCGTTGAAAAACAGTCCTATCACAAAATGATTTTGTCTCTAAATAATGGTGACCCATTTTTCATTGAAATACCTCATTCCGGAAGTCAAATTTATTATTTTACATCGCCATTGGATTTAAAATGGAATGATTTTGGAATAAAAGGGTTGCTCATTCCGTTAATTCATCGTCTGCTCATTTTGTCCGCAACCGATGAAATCAATACATCCATGGTTGAAGTCGGACAATCAAAGTATATTAAAATAAAAAAAGACCTTATCAATGAAAAATGGTCATTTGTTACACCATCGGGAAATAGAATCCTGGTTGTACCTGATTATAATCGTGAAGCACTGATCATCGATCAAATTCATGAATTAGGGTCCTATGACGTATTTGCTGGGGACAAGTTTTATACTGCTTTTTCAACAAAGCTTTCACCCTTTGAAAAACCGAATCTACGTGCTCAGTCAAATCAAATTATGTCTATATTAGGTAAAAGTAGGACAGTTTGGATTAATCCAGGTACAGATATAATACAAACGATTACTACCCAGCGCCATGGAAAAGCATTGTGGCGCTTTTTCTTAATGATTGCAATAGCATTATTTATGCTTGAATCATATTTAAGCCGTCCAAGACCCGATGCGCTAAAAGTTCAACCATGATTAATAATTCTAACTCCAAATCAAAAGAAAAAGCTCTCCTCATAGGAGTAATTCATGGTGAATTGGATGAACAAATAGTAGAAGATCATCTTGATGAATTACGTCTTTTGGCCATCACTGCAGGTGCTGAGGTTGTTGGTAATATCACGCAAAAATTATCACGAATTAATCCGTCTTTTTTTATTGGTACTGGTAAAGCAGAACAGATTATCAGCCAGGCTAAAGAATTAGGTGTCTCTTTAATCATTTTTGATGATGAACTTAGCCCAGCTCAATTAAAAAATTTTATTAACCTAGCGAAGGATGTAAAGGTTATAGATCGGGGTGCCCTTATTTTGGATATTTTCAGACAGCATGCACAAACCAAGGAGGCCCAGACCCAGGTTGAATTGGCCCAGTTGGAATATATGCTGCCCCGATTATCCAAGGCCTGGAGTCATTTGGAACGCCAAATGGGTGGAATAGGGACACGTGCAGGTGCAGGTGAAACTCAAATTGAGGTAGACAGGCGTTTAATCAGAACACGTATTTCGAAATTAAAACGTGATCTAATAAAAATTGAAAAAGAACGCGAAACACAAAGTAAAAGACGTGGAAATGTATTTAAAGTTGCTCTGGTTGGCTATACCAATGCAGGAAAATCAACACTAATGAATGCAATTTCGGGTGCCAATGTTTTTGTTGAGGATAAACTTTTTGCAACTTTGGATACAACCATCCGATCGGTTGAATTAAATACTTCGCATAAAATTCTTCTTAGTGATACCGTTGGATTTGTACGAAAGTTACCCCATCATTTAGTGGCCACTTTCAAAAGTACTTTAAAGGAAGTTGTTGATGCAGATTTAATTCTCCTGGTTCTAGATGCATCATCAACACAAGTTGTGGAGCACTATAATACAATTGTAGAAGTTTTAAAAGAACTTGGGGCTGAAAGACATCAAACGGTTGTTATAATGAATAAAATTGACGAAGAAAATGCTGCAAAACAATTGAACTTTTTAAAGCGAAAATTTCCCGAAGGGATTTATTTATCTGCCTTAAATAATTTACGCATTAATAAACTTACCCAGAAGATTGTTGATGTAATGGATAAAGATTTTCAGACTATTGATCTTCTTTTTTCGTACAAGGAAGCAAAAGAAATGGCACTTGCACAAAAAGGGGTAGATGTTTTGGAGCGTAATTATGAAGATGATTGTGTACGACTAAAAGTAAAAGCCTCCCGCTGGCGAATCAACCAAATACAAGCGGAATTAAATAAGTAAAAACCCCCGAATAAATCGGGGGTTTTTCTTTTATTACTTCAGAATTGATTTCAAGGATCCGTAAAACACGGTAGAGGCACCTGGCGCCAGCAAACTTCCTTTATCCCAATAAAATCAGGAAAGGCCTGTTTTTTGGCTTCAGAGAGTGATCTCTAGGATTAATAATTGAAGATCCTGAAATTCACAGACTGAAGTAAGAAATCTTAAATAGCTGTTAGAGTTTACAGTTATTATTTTATTGCTTTCAAGAAAACCTCGAATTAAAAAATTATCCAGAAATTTGATTTACTCTTTTGATAACGGCCGCTGTAACACCGGTGTTGCATGACAATATATATTTGTAAAAATTATTTTTGCATTATTGGGCTTCGCTTCAAATTGAAGTTAAATTCTACAAATGTTTAAGCTAAAACTTCACTGGCAGGTTTTCATTGCGATGGCTCTGGGCATATTATTCGCACTTATTATGGGGGAAAGATCAACAGTGGTAACACCGCTTGGGACTATTTTCATGCGCCTGCTAAAAATGATCATTGTTCCTCTCATTATTTTTTCCATCACCAGCGGTGTGGCAAGTCTTGGTGATAGCAAAACACTTGGAAGAATGGGCGCCAAAACGTTCGGGTATTATTTTTTAACATCTTTTTTGGCTATTATAACAGGACTGTTGCTGACCAACATCATTAAGCCAGGAGTTGGAGTTGAATTTTCAGGTATGGGTGGAGATTTTGATCCGGCATCATTGAATAAACCTGATTCCCTAGCAGGAATATTGATACGGATGATACCCTTGAACCCTATCAAAGCTGCTGCCGATGGAGATATGCTGGGTATTATATTTTGGTCTATTTTATTTGGTTTTTCTATTACCCGGCTTTCCGGGAAACCGCAAGAATTTTTTATAAATTTTTTTGGATATGGATTTAAAGCAATGATGAAGCTTACTCAAGGCATCATTGCACTGCTTCCCATTGGTGTATTTGGCCTAATCACTACAGCAGTTGCCAATTCAGGAATAGATGTTTTTAAGGCTGTGGGTAAATATATAATTACCATATTTATCGGTCTTTCCTTCCATTTTCTGGTTATTCTACCACTGGTATTTTTTATTTTCACTAGAATCAGTCCTTTGAAACATTGGAAGGCTATGGCTTCCGCTTTTGCCACCGCATTTTCAACCAGTTCATCTGGTGCCACACTACCAGTGACAATTGATTGCATCGAAAATAATGTAGGGGTTTCGAATCGTACCACCAGCTTTGTACTGCCTTTGGGAGCAACGATCAATATGGATGGGACGGCACTTTACGAATGTGCCGGTGTTTTATTTATTTCTCAGGCACTAGGGATTGATCTATCTATTTCACAACAGGTCGTGGTTGTCTTGACCGCTTTTCTGGCTTCTGTGGGTGCAGCTGCGGTTCCTTCTGCAGGACTGGTAATGATCTTTATTGTACTGGGTGCTGTAGGTCTCGGAGATCACCCTGGCGCTGGAGTAATCGTGGGTACCATGCTGGCCGTGGACCGACCTTTGGACATGTACCGTACCATGGTGAACGTGGCTAGCGATAGCATCGGAGCTGTGGTGGTAGCAAAAAGCGAAGGTGAATCCAACTTATATCCAAATAATTAGATATAGAAGTTTTGTCTGGCTTCATTAAGAATCCGTGTGGGATTCCTTTCCTTTTTTAATATCTGTATATTTTTTATAGTAAGCATCACCAGCAGAAGAAAAAAAATCAAATAATCTATTTTTAGTTTCACCTTTTTCGCGCGCACGTTGAATCACGGTATGTGTAGCAGTATCTATTAGGTCCTGAACATGAGCAAATAATTCACCAACACGTTTTGAGAGTGATTTATTCATTAATGAATTTGATAGCCTGTTTAATATCCGTTGTGGGTATTTTACAGGCAAAATCTTGGCAGACATAAAAAGTTGTTTTATTATCAATCGTTTGTTGGGTAGCAGTCCATTTAGCCAAAGGCGAAAGTTCACGTTCTGTATCATCAATATTTTTAAAGAGGATTACCTTATTTGGATTGTATTTTGATTTAATTCTATCTAGAGCAGCCCATGTTTCAGGATCTTTTCCTGATCCCACGATGACGATCTCTTTTGGACGGTCTGATTCAAACAAAAAAGCGGTCACCATTGATGTAAAGCCAGTGGGTGCTCTTTCAATTTCATTTGAAAATACATTAAATATTTTGTCAGCCATTTCTGCCCATTTTACATTCCCTGTAATGCGCGTTAATTTGAGCAGGTTCATAGCGGCGATGGAATTACCTGAAGGAATTGCTCCATCATATCCTGTAATAGACCGAACAATTAATGCTTCGGTTTTATCACTGCCTAAATAAAATCCTCCGCTGGATTCGTTCCAGAATTCCGCAACCATTATTTCGCTTATTTGAATTGCTTTTTGGAGGTATTGAATATTAAAAGTTGCTTCGTATAATTCTAATAATCCCCACGCAAAAAAGGCATAATCATCCAAATGCGCATCCAACCCGGATACTCCAATTCTAAATCTCTTTTTCATTCTGCCATTTTCATCAGTTAGTTTTTCCAAAATGAACTGGGCGCATTTTTCAGCGGCTTCGATCAACTCTTGCGAATTAAAAGCCACGCCGGCTTTGGCAAATGCGGCAATCATTAATCCATTCCAGTCTGTTAGGATTTTATCATCCTTTATGGGGTGAATGCGTTTTTCACGAACATGAAAAAGTTTGTCCCGGATGATAGACATCTTTTTCTTATCAGCCAATTCTGATGTGGATTTATTTAAATAAAAAATATTTCTTCCAGTAAATTGGCCCGTAGCTTCATCTTTATAATTTCCATCGGGTTGAAGATTAAATACGTGTTGAACAAATCTAGCATCCTCACCTTCCAAAATTGAATTTAATTCTTCAATTTTCCATAAATAAAAAAGACCTTCTTCACCTTCACTATCTGCATCCTCTGCTGAATAAAATCCACCTAGAGAATCAGTCATATCTCTTTGCACGTAAGTCAAAATTTCTTCTGCTGTTTTTTTATAAACCTTATTTCCAGTTAATTGAAAAGCTTCTGTATATGCCATGGCGAGCATTGCCTGATCATAGAGCATTTTTTCAAAGTGAGGTACCAGCCATTCCGCATCGGTAGAATAGCGGTGAAAGCCAAACCCCACATGATCATAAATGCCGCCCATGCGCATTTCTTGTAGTGTTTTTTCAACCATCATTAAGGATGTTTTATCACCAGTCATATGATGAAACCGCAAAAGAAAAATTAGATTATGAGGTGAAGGGAATTTGGGTCTCGTTCCAAATCCTCCATGGTTTTTATCATAGCGATTTACAAATTGGGAGTAGGTATTCTGTAATATGGATTCATCTAAGGCATCACCCAATTGTTTTTTATTAGAGCTAATTAAAAATTCATGAATTTTATTCGCAGACTTTACTAATTCATCACGTCGATTTTTCCATGCATCAGCAATAGAGGGTAGAAGTTCCATCATGCCTGGCCGTCCTAATCGACCGCTTTTAGGAAAATAAGTTCCAGCAAAGAAGGGCTCTTTTTTAGGCGTCATAATTATGGTCAACGGCCAACCACCGCGGCCAGTCATGGCCTGGCAAACGGACATATATACATGATCCACTTCAGGCATTTCTTCCCGATCCACTTTGATAGAAATAAAATTTTCATTCAAAAGGTCGGCCACTTGTTCATCTTCAAATGATTCATGCTCCATCACGTGGCACCAGTGGCAGGTAGAATATCCGATGGAAAGAAAAATGGGCCGATCCAACTGAGCTGCTTTGTCAAATGCTTCCTGTCCCCATGGATACCAATCCACGGGATTATACTGGTGCTGTAAAAGGTAGGGGCTGGACTCTTTGGCCAGACGATTCACGTGTTTTTCCTTTTGGTTTGAATCAAATTCATCGGATTGGCTCCATAAAAACGGGACCAATCCAAAAAATATCACAAAAGAAGTTAATTGTTTCGCTAACATGGCTACTCTTGGAAATCGTATAGTGTGAAATTAATTTCAGCGCCTCAAGTTAACCAATACAGAAACAAAACATGATTCATTTAGTTGTCATTCTCCTATATTTATTTACATTAATTGGAATTGGGCTGTATAAAGCCAAAAAAATTAAAACTCAGTCCGATTTCGCAGTTGCAGGTCGATCTTTAACTCCTTGGATTCTTGTAGGGACTATGTTGGCCACCTGGATGGGAACAGGCTCTATCCTTGGAAATGCCGGAAAGACTTATGACACGGGGATGGCCGCCCTCATTCTGCCTTTGGGTAGTATTATAGGTATTATCCTCCTGACAAAAATTGCAGGAAAAGTCAGATCATTTGAAAAGTTTACCGTTCCAGAAATTTTGGGTGATCGATATGGACCCTCTGCACGATTACTTTCTGTAATTGCACTTGTGATTGCCTATATGGTCATTGTCAGTTACCAGTATAATGCTGGTGGTGCCGTCCTGAAAACGATACTAACAGATCCAGGTGGAAATTCGTTAATCAGTGTGGAAACAGGAACGATCATTGCAGCCATTTTTATTATTGCGTATACCATGCTGGCCGGGCTAGTCAGTGTTGCCTATACGGATGTAGCCAATGGAATTATTATTCTGTTTTCATTCATCATAGCCATTCCAATTTTTCTTGCTGAAGCGGGCGGTTTATCCGGAATGGCAGCTTCATTTGATGCCATGGGAAAACCAGATCACATGAATTTTTGGGGTGTGTATTCCACTATGGATATCATCAACTTCTGCCTTCCACCCTTTTTGTTGATCTTGGGTGATGCCAATATGTATCAAAGGTTTTTTGCCAGTAAGGATGCCGAAGGGGCAAAATCCGCTACCAAGGTTTTAATCTTTGCGGTTGCACTAGCCGAATTAATGATTATTGCTTCCGCATGGATTGTATCAAGTATGATTCCTGACGCAGAAGTAGGAAAGTACGTGTTGATTTATGCTGCCCATAAATTTTTACCTACCTTTTTGGGTGCAATTATGATGACCACAATTGTTGGTATTATTATTTCCACAGCTGATAGTTATTTGCTTGTACCAGCCACAACCCTAATGCGGGACATATACCTTAATTATATAAATCCAAATGCGGATGAAAAGAAGATTGTTTTTTTAAGCCGTGTATTGGTGCTCATTTTAGGAATCGTTGCCTATATCGTTTCATTGGGATTTGCCAAATCAGCGGGATTTTTTGAACGTGCACTTTATGCTTATACGATCTACGGCGCAGCAATTACGCCAAGCCTGGTGGCAGCTTTATTTTGGAAAGGCGCTACAAAGCAGGGGGCGATTGTCTCCATTCTAACCGGTACGGTAACCACATTGTTATGGAAAGAAGCTGGTTTTATCCGCAATATTATTCCGGCGAATGTCTATAACAATATGGATGAAGTTTTACCAGCAATCACCTTATCGGTGGTTTCACTGGTGGTGGTTAGCCTATTAACAAAAAAGGATTAAGCGCGTGTTATTAAAGGCGGATTGTTTTTTAAAGGAGAAGATTGTTCTGGAGTTAAATCTCGACGATAATATTCAAATGATTTGCCGGTTCCTTGCCAATTATCGATCCGATTCACGATGCGTATGTCGCCTGTAAATTGGGCCGAGATACCATTAACAACATGGCCGGTAATATGTTCGATTTGTCTCCTTTTCTTAGCCCAGCTGAGAAAAACACGTTTCAACATTTTCGCGTATCCATTTCCTTTATATTCTGACTGAATCACAAAAGCGTAGGTGTAAAGTGTATTGCCCTTACCAAAATTTTCATCTAGTTGTGCCCAAGGTTCTTGGCTTAATTCCTCGAGTGGCACGCCGATAATATATCCGATAATTTTATTTCTATAGCAGGCAATAAAAGGCAAGGATCCGGGTTTATTAAAATATTTTTGAATTGTTGATTTAGTAAGGATCGCTTTTTCGCCATATTCTGTTACCAACGATTTTGAAATTTTAATTAGTTGAGGATAATCAGCTTCACCGACACGCTCGAGTAATTCAATCTGAAATACACCGCTCGAGGCAATCACACGGGATCGGGATTTCTGAGAAGTGGAAAATGAAAGTTGTTCCATTACAGTTGAATTTAATGGGAGTTAGCTATTCATGTCATTATAGATACATTCCTTTTTTTTGTTCATACCATGACAAAGTAAATTCTGCACCTATGAAATCGTTTAATGTCCGACTTTCAGAGATTATAAAGGTAAAAAAGAGTCATCTTTGCGTCGGATTGGATATTAATCCAGAGAGGTTGAATGCAACCAGTTCCTCGTTAGATGATCTTAAGGCACACACCTTTCGCGTGATTGATGCTACGCGGGATTTAGTTGCTGCATACAAGCCTAACCTGGCTTTTTTTGAAAGGTGGGGGAGCCCCGGTTACCAATGGTTAGAAGAAACCATGGATTATTTTGATAATGATGTGGTCATTATCGGTGATGCAAAACGTGGGGATATTGGCAATACTGCCAAGCAATATGCGAAAAGTATTTTTGATCATTTTGGATTTGATGCTGTTACATTAAGTCCATATATGGGGCAGGATTCGATTACACCATTTACTGAAGCACCTGAAAAGGGTGCATTTATTCTTTGTCGAACGTCAAATCCTTCTGCTATTGATTTACAGTCACTTCCTACTGGGAAAGGATTATTATTTGATAAAATAGCCCAACTGGCAGTGCAGTGGAATCAAAATGATAATGTGGGTTTGGTGGTCGGCGCAACATCGCCGGAGGAAATCAGCCGTGTCCGGGGGAATGCGCCCGGATTGCCATTTTTAATTCCAGGCATCGGTGCACAAGGCGGCGATTTAACAAAAAGTATGATCGATGGGAATATAGATGGAATTGCCCTTATCAATGTATCAAGGAGTATCAGTTTTGCCGGAGATTTAAGCAAGTCGGCAATTCGAAATGCTGCACAAGATTATGTAAATAAAATGAGAGATTTAATGTATGAGTCGTGATAAATATTTAAACATTTTTCGGGAAACAGGCGCACTGCTTGAAGGGCATTTTATCCTGACCTCAGGTCGCCATAGCCCTACTTATTTCCAATGTGCCAAAGTACTGCAATATCCTAAGCACCTGGCTCAATTTACACAAAAAATCGCAGGTCATTTTGAAGGGTCAGAAATTGATACCATAATTTCACCAGCTGTTGGCGGTATTGTTATTGGAACAAATGTTGGTTGCGCTATGGGGAAGCGAACCATTTTTGCTGAGCGTGAAAACGCTGAAATGACCTTACGTCGCGGATTTACCATTGTTCCCGGTGAAAAAGTTTTGGTGGTGGAGGATGTAATTACCACGGGAGGCTCTGTAAAGGAAGTGATGCATTTGGTGGAAAAATCTGGTGGTATAATTATTGGTTTAGCAATTATTGTAGATCGAAGTAACGGATCTGTTATTTTGCACGATAATCAATTTTCTTTAGTATCGATGGAAGCAGTGAGTTATGACGAAAATGATATCCCGGAATCATTGGCAGCAATTCCAACTACAAAACCTGGGAGCAGGAGTATAAGTAAGTGAAAAAATTAATCACATTGATATTAATTGGGGTTTTATTTATGAGCTGTTCCAAAGAGAAGGATGTTGCTGTTATTTCTACGCAATTTGGTGATATGGTAGTTGAATTCTACCCGGAAATAGCACCCATGCATGTAGAGAGTTTTACCATTCTTGCAAAGGAAGGATATTTTGACGGAACTACATTTCACCGTGTGATGCCCGGTTTTGTTATTCAAGGCGGTGACCCTAATTCAAAAGATACTAACCGTTTGAATGATGGCAGTGGTGGGCGTGCAGGTAAATTTTTTGGTATCGGACGAGAAAATGATCCTGATACCTGGATGATTCCGGGTGAATTCAACGATCAATTACACGTGAAAGGGACTCTTTCCATGGCTCGAACGCCAGACCCTAACGGTGCGTCAAGCCAATTCTTTGTTTGTCACGCTTCGAGGCCTGATCTTGATGGACAGTATACGGTTTTTGGACAAGTTATTAAAGGCTTGGAAGTGATTGATCAAATTATCAATGTAAATACACCCAGACGGGAAAATCGAGGTTACCAAGGTCCGGATGTTGATAACCCATTTGAAAAAGTGGAAATGACCGTAAAGATTATGAAACACAGTGAGGCGATGAAGGGTTAAATGTCAGGGCCAATAATAGGCCTTGCTTTAGGGGGCGGCGGTGCAAGGGGTGCAGCCCATGTTGGTGCACTTCAAGTACTGCATGATAATAAAATTCCAATTCATCAAATTGCCGGGACAAGTATCGGCAGTGTCGTAGGCGCCATGTATGCGGCGACCCTTGACCCACAATGGGTTGAGAACAGGTTCAAGGAATTTATCGATAGTGAACAATTTAAGGCGCTAGGGATAAAGCATCTGATCAATCGACCCTCATCCTCTAGTTCTGCTTTTAATCAGATCGTGAAAAAGGTGAAGGATCAGATTGTACTAGCCATGTCTTTACACCAGAATTCAATTATAAAAAAAAGACGTTTAAAAGATGCCTTTAAATTTTTGATTCCAGTTGCAACTTTTGATGAATTACAGATACCACTGAAAATAATTGCTACTGATTTAAATGCATGTGAGCACGTTGTTTATGAAACGGGAGATTTGGTAGAAGCAGCCACAAGAAGTGGTTCCATACCTGGATTTGTTGAACCGACAGAAATCGATCATCAATTAATAGTCGATGGAGGAGCGAGTATGTCGCTACCTACAACGATTATTAGAAAAGAGGTTGATATATTGATTGGGATTGATATTCGTCGAAAAGGTATGAAACCTTTACAGGAAACAAACATATATGAAATCGTAATGCGGTCATATATGACTACCTATCAAAACTTGATTGAAAATTGCGCAAAAGCAGCCGATGTACTGATTAGTCCTGAAGTGGAAGATTACCAATGGTCCGAATTTGGGAAATTGGATTATTTTTTTAATCAAGGGGTTGCTGCGTGTGAAAATGCAATGTCCTTAATTAGACAGGAAATAAAGCATAAATCAAGCCTGAAGTACCGCTTGAAACAATGGTTTGGTCACCAGAATTAAAATACTTATGTTCGCCCCGATTTGAGATGCTAAATAAATCAAAAAATATTATTTTTCTTTGTCTATTCTTCCTGACTAGTCTATGGGCACAGTTTGACACTCCGGTCACACTCTCGGCAAAAGCGGAAGAAAATGCTCGAGCTGGAGAAGTTGTCGATATTGTTGTTACTGCTACCATGGACGAAGAATGGAAGATATATGCCTTAAGGGATCAAGGTAAGGGTCCCGTTGCAAGTCGGGTAATTGTTATCGGTGACGCAATCGCGGAAGCGGGTATGGTATTAGAAGAAGCGCCGATTGAAAAATATGACGATGGATTTGAAACCAATACGCGAACCCATCAAGGCGGCGCAATTTTCACGGCTCCAGTTTTACTAAAATCAGATCTTAAACCGGGTAAATATGAACTTTCCGTGGGTGTTCTTTATCAGGTTTGTAATGCTTCTCTTTGTTATCCTCCAAAGGAAGAATTTTTAACTATTTCAGTGAATGTTGATGCCGGCGCTACAAGGGAAAATCGAACAGAAATGATTGCGGCAGTGAAAGAGTTCGATGATTTCGGAGATATAAATTTGGATGCGGAGATTGAAAAAGGATTTATCTCGTTTATTTTATTAGCTGTTACTATGGGATTTCTGGCTTTATTGACACCCTGTGTGTTCCCTATGATACCAATTACCGTTTCCTTTTTCACCCATCAGGGAGAAAAAGGTGAAGGGAAACCGGTCAATAATGCCATCATATATACATTAGGAATTATTGCCACCTTTTCTATCCTTGGATTTATTCTGGCGATCACCCTTGGCGCATCCGGCGCAAACCAATTAGCTGCCAGTCCGTGGGTGAATTTATTTATTGCTGCTTTATTCATTTATTTTGCCCTGTCTCTTTTTGGGATGTACGAGATTCAATTGCCAGAAAAACTGCGCAATTTTTCATTGAATCAGGAAGGCCGTGGCGGTGTAATCGGTACGCTTTTTATGGCTGTCACTTTTACCCTTACAAGTTTTACATGCACAGTGCAATTTGTAGGACTGCTGTTGGTGGCTGCATCCCATGGGCAATGGTTCTGGCCTTTGATCGGGATGGTGGCTTTTAGCGGTGCCTTTGCGTTACCGTTTTTCTTTTTAGCACTTTTTCCTCAATATTTGGCCAAAATGCCTAAATCTGGCGGGTGGCTGAATTCAGTAAAAGTAGTTTTGGGCTTTTTAGAAATGGCAGCAGCTTTTAAATTTCTAAGCAATACGGATCTGGTTTGGGGTTGGGGGTTTTTCACCCACAGTTCCGTTCTGGCCGTGTGGGCGGTGTTGATGTTATTAACTGGTGTTTATCTCCTGGGGAAAATTCAACTGCCTCACGATTCTCCATTCGCATCGATAAGCGTTCCTAGGCTGATAATCAGCACAGCATTCTTAACCTTTGGCTTATACTTAACATCCGGTCTTTTTGGTCAAAGGATTCATGGTTTGATATATTCTTATCTTCCGCCGATTGTTGAGGGGGAATCCGGTGCGGTGCGAACGAACGGAACATCCATGGCGGAAGAATTCACCTGGTACAGAGATCTAGATCGGGGACTGTCCGAAGCCAAAGCCACCGGCAAACCGGTATTTATTGATTTTACCGGATATACCTGTACCAACTGCCGTTGGATGGAATCCAATGTTTTTACCAAAACAGAGGTAAAGCATCGGTTTGGTGAAATGGTGTTGGTGCAGTTGTATACAGATGGCGGACCCAATCATAGGGAAAACCAGGAGTACGAAATTAATCGATTCGGGACAGCGGCATTGCCCTATTATGTAATTTTAAGTCCTGAAAATGAAGTAATAGCTACCTATCCGGGCATGACAAGAAACTTAGATAATTTTCTAGATTTTCTGGATGTAGGATTAGCGGGTTAATTAGAAAGATGCTCAAAATGAGAATTATTTTATTGATGTCCATATTAATTGCAATCAGTTGTGGTCAAAAACAGAAAATGAAAGAAGCGACCCAGCCGAAAGATATTGTGAATAAAATGATCAATTCCAATAAGTCGCCAAAACGTCCGGATTTTGCCATCAAGGCACCGGATTTTACACTCAAAACGGTGCAAGGCGATTTATTCACTTTAAGCGAAAATCGCGGTAAAGTGATTTTGCTCAACTTTTGGGGTACATGGTGCGGTCCATGTCGCAGGGAGATACCTGATTTTAATAAGCTTTATTCAAAACATAGAGGGCGTGGTCTTGAGATTGTGGGTATTACCATTACCTCTGGATCGGCAAAAAACATACTTAATTTCATGGATAACTGGGATATGGAGTATACTGTTCTCACCGATATTGACAATAATGAAACGATGATGGTTACATCTATTTATGGTCGTGCAATTGGCCAACCTATCAATGGGTTGCCGACAACACTGATCATTGATCGGGATGGATATATTGTTAAAGGTTATATTGGCCCTCGTAATGAAAAAATATTTTATGAAGACTTAAAACCTTACTTGGCTTCCTAATATCCAAATTAAAGCCCCCGTGTCTAACATCTATTCATGACACAATAATTATCCTAACATTTACTCCAATGGCAGATTTAACCCTATAATAATTCAAGCAAAAATGAAATCACTTATTATCGTCTTCCTTTTGAATGTGACCACACTGTTTGCCGGTGAATACTGGCAGCAATTTGTCCAATATAAAATGAATGTAAGGCTGGATACGGCCGAAAACACTATTGGGGGCCATTCAACCATATCGTATGTCAATAATTCCCCGGATACATTATACCATTTTTATCTCAATTTATATGCGAACGCCTTCCAGGAAGGAACGGTGAAGCATAGAGAATATTTGGCAGGTTTAGGGAGGGCCAGTAGAGGAGCAAAGTTTAAAAAGGGAATGGAACCATATTTAAGTTATTATGACATCAGCAATTTTGTGATTGATAAAAGTGGCAACGCATTGGCAGATACATTTCAAATTGATGATACCATTCTTTCTGCAAAATTAAAGAATGGATTGGCGCCTAATGAATCGATGAATATTAATTTGGACTGGGTACAACATGTAGGAGAATTTTCAGAACGCGCAGGGCGAATTGGAAAACAATACAATTTTGCTCAGTGGTATCCACGAGTTGTAGTCTATGATGAAAATGGATGGTTCAATGAGCCATTCCATGCAGAGGGGGAATTCTATGGAGAATTCGGCACCTATGATGTGACCATGGATGTCCCTCAAGGATATATCATTGGTTCCACAGGAACTGTGACTAGTGGTGATCCTGGATGGGAAGAAGTTCGTGTAGATACCAGTCAAAAATTTTCTGAATGGCTTAAAGAATTCAAGACCAATCGATCAAAGTACAACGAAGATGAAAGACGAGTGGTCTCTTTTTATGCGGAAAATGTCCATGATTTTGCCTGGGTAACGACACCTGATTTTGTTTATGAAAGTGGTCAATGGAATGGAATTGCTGTTCATGCCTTGTTTAATCAAAAGAATGGACAAAAGTGGACAAAAAAAGCAGTAGCAAGAACGGAAAGAGCAATAGAGTGGTTAAGTACAAAGTTTGGTATGTATCCGTATCCACAAGTGACTAATACGGATCGGCTAGCTGGTGGTGGGATGGAATATCCCATGTTGGTGATGAATGGGAGTGAATCGGAAGGGCTAATTCTTCACGAAGGCGGCCATATATGGTTTTATGGTATCCTAGCCAACAATGAGGTCCGCGAAGCATGGATGGATGAAGGATTTACTTCCTTTCAAACTAGGTGGTATATGATGGACCGTTATGGCGATCATGGTTTTGATTTATCTACTAGTCGTTATAAGGATTGGCAAAAGAAATATTGGCGATTTAATAATAGTCTTGGCAGTTCTCAGTGGGGTATGATTGCTTTCATGGCAAGTGGCCAGGATGAACCAATTAGCCGTTCAACTTATATGTTTAAGGGTAGTCGTGCTGCCGGCGCCAATGCCTATACGAAACCATCTCTTATGTTAGATGAATTGAAATATATATTGGGTGAAGAAACTTTCACTAAGGGAATGCAGGAATATTACCGCCGCTGGAATCTGAAACACACTAATGAAAGGCGTTTTATTGATGCCATGGAAGATATAAGTGGGGAGGACCTAGATTGGTTTTTTCGGCCTTGGCTTCATGATACGCGCCTCTTGGACTATGGTATTAAGGGTTGGAAAAAAAATAAACAAGCTGATGGATCTTGGGATGTAACATTAAATATTGTTCGTCATGGGAATCGAGATCTACCTCAATTAGTGGAAACTACTTTAGAAGATGGTACAGCTCATAGAATTTGGTGGAAAAACCATAAGTTTCGCACAACTGATGCGTTTACCTATAATGTGGCCAGTGAACCCAAATTAGCCACTTTAGATCCTGATGCCCAATCAATGGATATTGATTTTAGAAATAATTTTACTGGAAAAATGCCCAAAGAAAAATTATTCTACCGCCCGGGTATGCGCTATCAACCTCGAAATCGATTTTTACGGCAATGGTATCCCACGGTCCATTATCTTGAGAAAGATGGCTATATACCAGGTTTTAGAAATATAAGGAGCTATGGTCTTTTACAAGAAATAACGACAGATATCAATGTGGGCACTGAAACTGGAAAAATATTCTGGAAAATTTCCGGTTGGAACCGAAATCTTTTTAAAGGAATTGGGAAAAAGAATTTTTATATCTACAATTTGGGTGGGGTAAGTGGTTTTGGAATCTCATCCTCAAAGCAGCTAAATCCTACAAATCCCAATGGAAATATATGGTCACTAACATCTGGAGTTTCTCTAACAAATGCAACAGATACAAGTCGTACTAATTTATTTGATACAGGTCTTTTAACAGTATTTACAATTAAAGTGACTGGTTCTACAGGTCTGACAAATGATATAATTATGCTTGATTTTTCGCCTCGTGGTATTTCTGATTGGTCCTTTACGCGACTCACTTTGATAAATAAATATGAAAAGAGGAAGAGTTTATTTGGTTTACGAATCCAAGATATCTTAGGATATATTTGGACTGATTCCAAAGGGGTGCCTGTTCAAGAGCGCTTCACTATTGAAGGTGCCGGTTCCGGCACAACGTATGAAAAAGCTTATCTTAGAGATGCGACCAGTTTTTACGGGAATATAGATTTGCGTAATCGTTATCATTTGCCAGGCGATGCTAATCTTAGAGCATTTGGTAACCAAGGGTTCGTAGGTGTGGAGAAAATATTTGCTATAACCCTTGAAGGATTTATATACAAAAAACTTGGTGGAAGTAATTTAGAACTTGCAGCATTTTTAGATGAAGGAACTCTTTCAGGATCGAAGTTTGTTTTAAATGATAAGGGATTTAAAGATACTCGTCTAATGGATTACGGCATTGGTTTGAGATTATCTACAACTGTCTTTGGTCAACCCATTTATTTAAGAATTGATAAGCCTCTTAAAGCCACAATTGATGGCAAATCAATTGAAGAAATGAATGACTGGGTATTTAGTTTTCAAAAAAGTATTTGATTATGGAACATTGGTTATTGAAGTGCATTAAATTGAACATCATAAGATAGAAGGAAATGATGAGAAAATTATTATTAATAGTCATTATGGTAGGCAATGTTTTTGCCCAGAATACCCTTTTAAAACAATTTAGCGATCAATTTGCCGATATTGCCGAAAAGGCTAATCCGGCCGTTGTCACGATTTTTACGGAAAAGAATATTGACTTAAGTCAATATCACCGGAATTCACCCCAGGATAATGATTTATTCCGGTTTTTCTTCCAACAACCGCAGCGTGAATTCAAATCTACTGCCCTTGGTTCCGGTGTGATTGTAGACGCTAGGAAAGGGTATATCATTACGAATAACCATGTGGTGGAAGACATGGATGAGATTACAGTGCGACTATTGGATAAAATGGAGTATGATGCATCGATTATTGGTCGGGATCCCAAATCTGATCTGGCTGTGCTGCAAATTGATGCTCGTGGCCTCACTGATCTCGAATTTGGTGATTCAGATGCATTAAGAGTCGGTGAATGGGTGATTGCTGTAGGGAGTCCCTTCTCTGCCAATTTAAGCCATACCGTAACAGCTGGAATCGTTTCTGCCAAGGGCCGGGGGAATATCATTCAGGGTGATATATACGAAGATTTTATTCAAACCGACGCGGCCATTAACCCTGGCAACAGTGGTGGCGCATTATTAAATACCGCTGGCGATCTAGTTGGAATTAATACAGCCATTTATACGAACAGTTTTGATCGAAGCAATAAGGGGGTTGGTTTTGCTATACCTGCTAATATGGTGAAAAGGGTTATGTCTGATTTGCTCGACCATGGTAAAGTGCTTCGTTCGTGGATTGGTGTTTCCATTCAACCCATTGATGAAACCTCCGCCAGGGCATTGGGTCTGAAAACCAGAAGCGGCGCGTTGGTAGCAGATGTGGTCGTTGATGGCCCCGCGAAAAAAGCAGGCGTTGAAACAGGCGATGTTATTGTTCAATTTGAAGATGTAAAGGTGAATAATGTTGATCATCTCCGCAATACCGTCTCTGCATCAAAGCCAAATCAGAACTATGAGCTCGTGATTATCCGTGATGGCCGCAAGAAAACGTTGAAAGTACGGCTGGAAGAAATGCCTGAAGATGATGTGCTTTATGCATCCAGCAGACCAACCCAAACAAATGAATTGGGGCTGGAGGTTTCAGCGCTTACAAGGCGACTAATGAGAGAATATGATATTAACAGCCGTGAGGAAGGGGTCATTGTGACGGCGGTTGCTGAAGGTAGTATTGCTGATGAAGCAGGAATTCGAGTTGGGGATCTCATTACAAGAGTGGGGACTAAAAAGTGTAATTCACCCAAAGAATTTACATCCCTAATTAAAGAAACGCGAAAGCGGGATATGGTCATGCTCCATTTGAAAAGGGAGGGAGTTGCACGCTATATGACCCTTGAACTGGAAGATTGATTATTCATTAAATTTAATTTTGAAAAAGGCGATGGTGACATCGCCTTTTTTTATTATGGTTTCTGCTTTGTTTGTGGAAGAGGTAAAGACTAATTTTTGCACCCCCAAAACGGGCCGTAAAACAGAATCATGATCCAGCGTATCAATCCAGAAGCAGATTTTATTGCTATTGAGCATAAAATTCTCGATTTCTGGGAAAAAAATAATATTTTCCATAAAAGGCGGAAAGCCAATACAGGCCAACCCAAATGGTCTTTTATCGATGGTCCTATCACCGCCAACAATCCAATGGGTGTTCACCACGCCTGGGGCCGCACCTTAAAAGACCTGTATAACCGGTATAAGGCAATGGACGGCCATGAACTCCGCTACCAACAGGGATTCGATTGTCAAGGATTATGGGTTGAAGTGGAAGTTGAAAAAGAACTGGGATTTAAATCCAAGCGGGAAGTGGAAGAATTTGGTATTGAGAAATTTGTGAATATGTGCAAGGAGCGCGTTGATAAATTTTCCGGTGTTCAGACCGAACAATCCAAGCGCCTCGCTTACTGGATGGATTGGGATAATTCTTATTTTACCATGTCCGATGAGAATAATTATACGATTTGGGGTTTTCTTAAAAAATTACATGAAAAAGGTAAAATCTATCGCGGTTCTGATGTCGTACCATGGTCCGGAAGGTCAGGCACCTCCTATTCGCAAATGGAAATTATCGAGGGCAGAAAGCTCGTATCTCATAAAGCTGTGTTTGTTCGTTTTGCGCTTCGAGACAGGGAAAATGAATATTTATTAATCTGGACCACCACACCATGGACATTGACGTCCAACGTAATCGCTGGGGTCAACGGGAACTTGGATTATATAAAATTACAGGCCGTTGATGGGTCTATTTATTATTTTGCTCAAGAAAATCTCGAGTTCCAACGCCTAGATAAACAATTCAAAGAAAAGAAACAATGGATTGAAGGTGTCCCCAAACTCAAAACGATAGAACAAATATTTAAAGAACGTGGTGGCTATAAAGTCTTGGGAACAATCAAGGGATCAGACATGGTAGGCTGGGCCTATGATGGTCCTTACGATCATTTTGATGCTCAATCAGAGCTGGGTGGTTTTCCGATAGTGGATGAAAAATTAAAAGTAGAGGGTTCGTGCGGAAAATCTCAACATCAGGTGATTGATCCTGGCAAAGACGGCATGGGAAATGATATTGTTGTGGGTGGTGAAGGGACGGGTATCGTTCACATGGCTCCTGGTTGCGGTGATATTGATAATAAAATTGGTCAAAAATTGGGTATGGTCAGTATCGCCCCGCTCGATGAAGAGTCAAAATTCACGGGTAATTTTGGTTGGTTGTCTGGCAAAAGTGCTACTGATGAAAAAACTGTCCAGGCAATTATCGATGACCTTAAAGAAAGGGACCTATTGGTTTATGTGGAGGACTATCCCCATGTTTATCCACATTGCTGGCGCTCCGGAGAAGAATTGGTTTTTCGCCTAGTTGATGAATGGTACATCAATATGGATTGGCGGGATGAAATTAAAAAAATTGTGGACGAAATTAATTGGATCCCGGAGTGGGGTCGAGAACGAGAGCATGAATGGCTAGATAATATGGGTGATTGGATGATCTCTAAAAAACGGTTTTGGGGATTGGCGTTGCCCATATGGACTTTTGATGATGATACCTATTATGTGGTTGGTTCGAAAGAAGAACTGAAATCATTGGCTGTGGAAGGCTGGGATGAATTCGAAGGGCATAGCCCTCATAGGCCATGGATTGATAAAGTAAAGATTAAACATCCGGATTCGGGCTTGATCGGTTCACGGATCGAAGATGTAGGCAATCCTTGGCTGGATGCGGGCATTGTGCCATTTTCCACACTTGGCTACCATACCGATAAAGATTATTGGAAAGAATGGTTCCCTGGTGATTTTGTAACTGAATCTTTCCCAGGACAATTCAGAAACTGGTTTTATTCATTGTTGGCAATGTCCGCTTTGCTGGAGGGAAAAGCACCATTTAAAACATTACTTGGGCATGCGCTAGTGAAGGATGAGACTGGTCGGGATATGCATAAATCCTGGGGGAATACAATCTGGTTTGATGATGCAGCAGAAAAAATGGGTGTGGATGTGATGCGGTGGATGTATGCTGCGCAGAATCCGGAACACAATTTACTGTTTGGTTATGGCCACGGTAGTGAAGTCCGCAAAAAACTAATCCAGCTTTGGAATTCCTATTCTTTCTTTGCTACATATGCCGCTGTGGATGAGTTCGATCCAAAAAAAGTAAATGTCGCTGATTCTGATCTGAATATTATGGATCGCTGGGTATTATCTAAACTGCATGCATTTATTCGAGATGCTCGGCTAGCTTTGGATCAGTTTCGTTCTGATCAATTGATGAATAAATTTGAACTTTTTTTGGAAGAATTATCCAACTGGTACATTCGCCGTAGCCGCCGCCGTTTCTGGAAAAGTGAGGATGACAGTGACAAACAGGCGGCCTATATAGTACTTTATGAAGTTTTGAACAATGTGATTAAAGTTTTGGCCCCCGTCCTGCCTTTAATTACAGAAGAAATATATCAAAATCTTGTACGGAATTTGGATGAAACTGCACCAGAAAGTATCCACTTATGCGATTATCCCATTGCAAATGAAAACAAGGTTGATACAATCTTAATGGATAAGGTTGATGCGCTTCGCCGTGTGGTTGAATTTGGACGATCTGCACGAAATAAAGCTAATCTGAAAATCCGTCAACCGTTGACTAAACTTTCTTTTAGTGTGAGTGATGATGATATTGCTGATTTTATTATGGACCAGCAAAATATTATATTGGATGAACTCAATGTAAAATCAATCAACCGTGTCCCATCTGAACTCGATCTGCTGCGATATGATATTAAACCAAATTTGCAGGTTCTTGGGCAGAAGTTTGGTAAGGAGCTCCCAGCCATCCAAAGTTTTTTAGCTGAAAGCGACGGCAATAAAATTTTAGAGGAAATTCGATCAAAAAAGAGTTATGAATTTGATCTAAATGGCAAAAGTGTCAGCATTGGCAGGGATGACCTTTTATTTAATGCCGAATCTGTGGATGGATTTACTGCTTCTGGCGATGACCATGTAACGGTGGGATTGACGACAAAATTAACGAAAAAACTGATTCAGGAAGGTATAGTAAGGGACGTAATTAGACAGGTGCAAACGATGCGGAAAAATGCTAATTTCGCCGTCGAAGATCGTATCAAAATTTATGGAATCCTCGATGGTGAAGTCGGTGAAGCAATTCGGACTTTCGAAGACTTTTTTAAAAATGAAGTGTTGGCTGTTGAACTTGTTAATGAAGATAAAACCGGTGAGTTCTCTGATCAGTTTCAGATTGGGAACCAGCAGGTTCAATTTGGCCTCAAACGTGTAAATATTTGAAAGGGATGAGAACATTGGGAAAAAAATATACAAAATCAAAACTGAAAAAGTTTCAAAAGCAAATTGTAGAAAAAATGGGCTCAGTTTCTGAGGAAGTAGATACATTGCGAGAAGGAATTGGATCCGCAACAAATAAACAAGGCGGTGTTACGCCGGATGCCATTTATAGCCTTCATATGGCGGATGCGGGTACAGATTCCCATGAGCAGGAAAAAAACTTTATGCTCATGAATCGCGGCAGTGATTACTTCAAGAGCCTGGAAATTGCCCTTGAACGTATCAGGGAAGGTAGTTTTGGTATTTGCAAAATATGTTTAGATCTGATTCCGGAAGAAAGGATGATGGCAGTCCCCAGTGCTACAAAATGCGTGGATTGTAAAGAAAAAGAAAAGCTTGGGTTAGCATGAAAATATTGTTTGTGAGTGCCATCATGGTATTTGCAGACCAAATTTCAAAGACAGTTGTAAGAAATACAATGTCTTTATACGAATCAATTCCAGTTATTCCGGAATTTTTTCATTTGACCTATGTGTCCAATGACGGAATGGCATTTGGCATCAATTTTCCACTTGGCATCTATGTCTTTTCTGCAATATCCATTCTTTTTACAGGATTTCTATTCTGGTATCTATGGTCTATCAAAGACGATGAGATTTTGATTCGTACTGGTGTTGCCTTGATACTGGCCGGTGCCATAGGTAATTTGATCGATCGTATTTTGTTAGGAGAAGTGGTCGATTTTCTTGATTTTATGATCGGCGATTTTCATTGGTATGTTTTCAATTTGGCCGATTCCTGCGTAACGGTAGGTCTGGGGTTTGTGCTGTATGATTCACTGATTTTAAATCGAAAAAAAGCTTCTCAAATTGAGGAATAAAATACTTTTAGCCGCAGGGGGTAAAAATATTCGACTGGATATATTTATTTCTGACCAACTGACCGATCTGAGTCGGTCTCAGATTCAAAAAATGATCCGAGACGGTCTCGTATTGGTAAATGGCAAAGAATCCAAAACGGGGTTCAAGCTGGATGGAAATGAAACTATTCAATATTCTTTTCCTAATCGTACTCCGGAATTAAACCGGATTACACCAGAAGATATACCGTTGAATATTCTCCATGAGGATGAAGATATTATTGCTGTTAATAAGTCCGCTGGAATAGTTGTGCATCCAGGTGTTGGAAAAAGAAATCATACTTTGGTGAATGGATTGGCCTTCCATTTTGAAACCCTGTCTGACTTCAATGGAGTACTTCGCCCTGGGATCGTCCATCGATTGGATGAATATACTTCCGGTGTGATTCTGGTTGCCAAGAACAATCAATCCCATTCAAACCTGGCCGCTCAGTTTGAAAATCGTACAATTCAAAAAGAATATTTGGCTGTTACCTGGAATAACTGGAAAGAAACAGAAGGGCAGATTGATGCTGCCATTAGGCGCATGCGTACTGACCACACATCGTATGTAATCAATAAAGTTGGAAAGCAGGCCATTACTGACTATAAAGTCATCAATCAGGGTAAAATTTTAAGTGAGGTTGCTTTTTATCCTAAAACTGGACGAACTCATCAAATCCGTGTACATTCCGCCAGTATGAACCATCCGATATTTGGCGATGAGAAATATGGCGGG